>CALLKG010000052.1:0-55462 GCA_938008395.1 Corynebacterium tuberculostearicum | reverse complement strand
GGTCTCGTGGGCTCGGAGATGTGTATAAGAGACAGTACTTGAGCAGGCGGGCGGCTTCGGTAGCGAAGTAGGTCAGAATCTGGCCGGCGCCGGCGCGCTTGAATGCGGTCAGGGACTCGAGCATGATGGCTTCGCCGTCGATCCACCCGTTGGCGGCCGCGGCCTTGACCATCGCGTACTCGCCGGAGACCTGGTAAACCGCGACCGGCACGGGAGAAGTCTCCGCCACGGCCGAGAGCACGTCCAGGTAGGGCAGGCCGGGCTTGACCATAACGAAGTCCGCGCCTTCTTCGATGTCGAGCTCGGCCTCGAGCAGGGATTCGCGGAAATTACGCGGATCCTGCTGGTAGGTGCGGCGGTCGCCCTCGAGGGAGGAACCGACAGCATCGCGGAACGGGCCGAAGAAGGCGGAGGCGTACTTGGCGGAATAGGCCATGATGGCCACGTCCTCGTGGCCCGCCTCGTCGAGATCGGCGCGGATGGCGCCGACCTGGCCGTCCATCATGCCCGACGGGGAGACGATTTGGGCGCCGGCGCGGGCTTGGGAGCGGGCCATGTCTTGGTAGAGCTTGACGGATTCGTCGTTAAGCACGCGGCCCTTGTCATCCAGCACGCCGCAGTGGCCGTGGGAGGTGAACTCGTCGAGGCAGGTATCGGCCATAACGATAAGGTCATCGCCGAATTCCTCGTGCAGGCAGGAAATACCGCGGTTCAAAATGCCCTGCGGGTCCCAGGCGACGGAACCGGTGTCGTCCTTGTCCTCATCGAGCGGCACGCCGAAAAGGTCGATGCACGGCACGCCGGCCTCCAACGCCTCCTCGGCCGCGCGGCGCAGCGAGTCGAAGGTGTGCTGGTAGACGCCCGGCATGGAGGGAATCTCGCGCGGGGCGTCGAGGCCGTCCACGATGAACATGGGCAGAATCAGGTCCGAGGGGCGGACCTCGGTTTCGGCCACGAGGTTGCGCATCTGCGCGGTGGTGCGCAGGCGGCGTGGGCGGCGGGCTGGGAAGGTGCTCATTGGGTACTCCTTAGAGCGAGACTAAAACTTATGCCTTGTCGACCTTAGTAGCCTTCTTGCGCGAGCGGCGTTTCTTGCGCGGCGCGGGCAGGTTTCCGGCGGCGCGGAGGGCGGCGACGTGGTCTGCGAGGGCGTCGACAAGCGCGGGCACGTCCGCAACTTCGGGCACGACATCGACGCGCAGGCCCATCTCTTCCGCGGCTGCTCTTGCCGACGGCCCGATACATGCAATGATCGTCCGCTGGTGCGGTTTGCCCGCAATGCCCACCAGATTGCGCACGGTGGACCCGGAGGTGAAGGCGACGGCATCGAAGCCGCCGGTCTTGATCATGTCGCGGATTTCGGCCGAGGGTGGGGCGGCGCGGACGGTGCGGTAGGCCACGACGTCGTCGACCTCCCAGTCCAGGGCCTTGAGCCCGTCAACCAGGGTGTCGGCCGCGATATCGGCGCGCGGGAGCAGGACGCGGCCGACAGCGTCGATGTCTTCTACGAAGTTGGGGAAGACATCGAGCAGGCCCTCGGCGTTCTGCTTCTTCTTGTGTGGCAGGAGCTCGGGCACCATGCCCTTGGCGCGGATGGCGGCCGCGGTTTTGGTGCCCACGGCCGCGAGGTGGACGCCGGCGAAATCGCGAGCGTCGAGGCCGAGCTGAGCAATCTTGTCCCACACCGCGGTCACGGCGTTGACGGAGGTGAAGACGATCCACTTATAGCGGCCCTCGACGATGCCCTTGATGGCGCGGTCCATCTGCGCCGGGTTACGCGGCGGCTCGATGGAGATGGTGGGCACGTTTTGCGGGATGGCGCCGTATCCGGCTAGGCGCGCGGACATCGGGCCGGCCTGCTCCTTGGTGCGCGGGACGAGCACGCGCCAGCCATAAAGCGGGCGGTTTTCCCACCAGGAGTACTTGGTGCGGTCGTCGATGCTGCGGCCGAGGGTGACCACGAGCGGGCCGGTGAGGTCCGCGTCGAGCTTGCCCATGGTGCCCAGCGTGGTCTCATAGGTGCGCTGCAGGCGGGTGGTGCCGTGGACGGTGACGAATGCCTCGGTCTCGGCCGGCATGCCGCGCTGCTGCAGCTCATCGGAGATGACCGGCAGGTCTTCCTTGGTGGCCTGCAGGACGATGGGCTGGGTGGCGTTGGCGAGCGCGTCCCAATCGGCGCCGTCGGTTACGTCGGCCTCGGTGTAGGTCGAGCCGAGCGCAATGCCGGCAAAGGACGGCACGGTAGATGGCAGGGACATGCCCGGCACTACCTGGAATTCCAGGCCGGCAGACGCCACGGCGTTGATCTCGGCCTTGATGGACTCGCGGTGCAGCGGGTTACCGGTGACCAGGCGGATGACATCTTCGCCATCGGCCTCGACCAAGCACTCGCGCAGCTGGCCGACGATATCTGCGGCCGGCTCGTACAGCACCGCGGCCGTCGGCGGTGCGGGGCGCGGCGGTTTGCGGCGCGCGCCCTTGGCTTTGGCATCGGCGCACATTTGGGCGTATTCGGCCTCGGCGGCGTCGAGAAGCTCTTGCGGAACGGGCAGCGCGGCGGCGACGGCATCGCGCACGCCCTGCATGACCTGCGGATCGGTCACGGCGATGGCACTATTTGCCAGAACCTCGCGGGCGCGGACGGTCAGCAGGTCGGGATTACCTGGACCAGCGCCCACAAAGACGATCTTGCCCAATTGGGTGTCTGGCGCGGCATTGCTCATAAAGTTCTTTTCTAAAATCGGGCGCGCGGCACCGCGCACGGACATGATCGCATGCGGTGTGGTTCCCCGCGCCGGCGGTGGGTGACACGGTCATAACGGCCAAAATCCCAGGCCTTGCGTCCTGGGATTCCCTTAAAGGGGGCCGGATCATTGCGGGACAATGATCTGTGGTATCTACACCTTAAATTATTAGCGCCTAAAGGCGAAATTACTTGCCCAGCAGCTCGGCCGCGCCACCGGCGAAAAGCTCGTCCGAGATGCGCGCGCCAAGATCGGCGGCTTCGGCCGCGGAGCCGGAGGCGGTGGCGGTGAGCTGGCGGGATCCGTCGAGCGCGAAGACGCCGCCGCGCACGGTGAGCTGGTCGCCGTCCCAGCGCGAGGTGGCGGCCACCGGCGCGGTACAGCCGGCCTCGAGGCGGGCCAGCACGGCGCGCTCACCGGCAGCGGCGGCCGAGGCGCGGTCGTCGACAATGGCGTCTAGGGCCGCGGCAGCCTCGGTGCCGGCCACGGCCTCGATGGCGAGGGCGCCCTGGGCCGGCGCCGGCATGAATACGGAGGGTTCGAAGATTTCGGTGGCGCGGTCCGCGTAGCCGCCGCGCAGCAGGCCGGCGTAGGCCAGCAGGACGGCGTCGAGCTCGCCGTCGGTGACCTTGGACATGCGGGTATCGATATTGCCGCGCAGCGGGCGAATCTCCAGGTCCGGGCGGAGGGCGGCGAGCTGGGAGATGCGGCGCGGGGCGGAGGTGCCCACGCGCGCGCCCTGCGGCAGCTGCGCCAAGCTCAGGCCATCGCGGGCGACGAGCGCCTCGCGGGAATCCTGGCGCTGCGGCACCACGAGGCGGAAGCGTTCATCGGGCGCGGTGGGCAGGTCCTTAAACGAGTGCACGGCGATATCGCACTCGCCGGCATACAGCGCTTCGCGCAGCGCCTGGGTAAATACGCCGATGCCGATGCGCTCGACGGGCGCCATGTTGACGTCGCCGGCGGTGGTGACGATGTGGAGTTGGGAGTCAAAGCCGGCGTCGATAAGCCAATCGCGCACATGGCCGGCCTGGGTGGTGGCGAGCTTGGAGCCGCGGGTACCAATCTGAAACATTTAGGCCTCCTTAGTCATGGTGGGCAATTCATTGACGGCCACGGACACACCGGAGCCTTCCAGCTGCAGGCCAAAGAGTTCCTGCAGGGCATTCTCGCTGCTGACACTGCTTTCCGACGCCGCCAGCTTCTTCGCCCGCACCGTCGGCTCATGCAGCAGCTTATCGGCCACGCGTTTGAGGGCGCGCTGGACGTCTTCGAGCTGCTTGCCCGCGAGCTCGGGGTGCTTGTGTTGCAGGCGCGCGGTCTCGCACTCGACGAGATCGGCCGCGCGGCGGTGCAGGGCGCTTACGGCCGGGGCGACGTCGCGCACGCGCTGGGCCGAGGTATAGGCCGCGAGTTCTTCGTCGACGATGTGGCGGGCCTGCGCGTGCGGGCTGGTGCCGGCCGCGAGATCGGTGGAGGCGGCCGAGAGCGACTTACTCAGGCGCTCGATATTGACCAGATCCACGCCCTCGGCCGCGGCGGCGGCATCGTCGATATCGCGCGGCAGGGAGAGATCAATGAGCATGAGATCGCGGCCGGCGGGGAGGTCGGCGGCCTCGATGGTGAAGTTATCGGCGCCGGTGGCGGAGATGGCAAGGTCGACGTCGGAAAGCGCGGCGGCGCGCTCAGCAAAGTCCACGACGCGGGTGGCAACGCCCGCCTCCTCGGCGTGGCTGGCCAGGCGCTCGGCGCGCTCGCGGGTGCGGTTGGCCAACACCAGCTCTTTGACGCCCAGCCGGCCGGCGTGGGTGGCGGCGAGGGATGCCATGGCGCCCGCGCCAAGGACCAGCGCGGTCTTGCCGCTCAGGTCTTCGGCGTCGAGGCGCTGCAGGGCCTGGTCGAAGGCGAAGGACACCATGGAGGCGCCGGCCTCGTCGATATCGGTCTCGGAGTGCACGCGCTTGCCCGCCCGCAGCGCGGCCTGCGCCAGCGCGTGAATGCGCGGGCCGACCGTGCCCTGCTCGGAGGCGGACTGGTAGGCGCTGCGCACCTGGCCGATGATCTGCTGCTCGCCCACCACCATCGAATCCAGGCCGGAGGTCACGGACATCAGGTGCTCGGCCGCGGCGTCGGCATAGCGCACGTAGAGGTAGTTGCGCAGCTCCTGCTCGCCCACGCCCGACACCTGGGTGAGCACGCGCACGACTTCCTGCACGCCGGCGTGGAAGGAGTTGGTGACGGTGTAGACCTCCATGCGGTTGCAGGTGGAGATAATCATCGCCTCTGACAGCGGCTCGGCCGCCACGAGTTGCCCGCAGGCGGAATCCTGGACCGCACTATCCATGCTCAGCTTTTCCAGCAGCGCCACCGGCGCCGACTGGTGGGACATGCCCACGACGAGCACGCTCATGCACAACACTCCTCAACCCTTTGATTGATTTTAATCCTCCAAAAGACTACCCGTCGGTGTCGCGGATCCCGAATCAACCAGCCAGCTCGGCCGCTAACTCCTCGTTGTCTACTTCCCAGCAAGCAAACTCTTCGCCGTCGATGACTACAACGGGCACGCGGTCACCGAACTCCATGGCCAGCTCCGCGTCCTCATCCACGTTACGCACGGCAAGCTCCGCGCCTGCCCGCTTGACGACGGGGGTGATTTGCTCCCTCACGCGCGCGCAAGAACCGCAGGTGGTGCGCACCATGAGCTCGACGAGATGCTGGGACATTTTCTCCTCACAAGGACGGCGGCGGTCGAAACCATTACTATGGACACGTTAGTCCACCCCGCATTTGCGAAAGCTGTTTGTCCCACTCGTGTCCGCTACCACTCCCCCAGGGTTCCCCGAATCCCCCCGCGACTTCTTGGCCAATTGGACCGCCTCGCGCGGTAACCTGCGCAATTTCTTGGAGACCCAGGCGCTCGCCCCGTTGGACGAGGAATCGCAGCGCACCGCCGGTGAAGCCGCGGCCGCCGCGGCGCTGGAGGAATTCGGGCTGGAGTTGGAGGATTTTGCTTCCGGCGTGGACTCGGTGACCGGCTCCTATGACGCGGCTGGCGCGCAGCGCATCACCGCCCAGGACCCGGACGTGCCGGTGGATGTGGGCGCGGCAGCGTTTTTCGACGTCGACAACACCCTCATCCAAGGCTCTTCCCTCGTGGAATTCGCCTTCGGCCTGGCGCGCAGGCGCTACTTCCGGCTTTCTGAAATCCTGCCGATTGCGTGGAAGCAGCTCAAGTTCCGCGTCTCCGGCAGCGAAAATGCCAAGGACGTGGCCGTCGGCCGCGCGCAGGCGCTGGAGTTTGTCAAAGGCCGCAGCGTCGACGAGCTGGTGGAGCTGTGCGAGGAGATTGTGGACGCCTCGCTGGCCCGCCGCGCCTACCCCGGCACCACGCAGCTGGCGGAGATGCACCTAGCCGCCGGCCAGCAGGTATGGCTGGTCACCGCCACGCCGGTCCAGCTGGCACAGGTGCTCGCCCGGCGCTTCGGGTTTACGGGCGCGCTCGGCACCGTCGCGGAGGTCAAGGACGGCAAATTCACCGGCCGGCTGGTCGGCGATATCCTCCACGGGCCCGGCAAAAAGCACGCCGTGGCCGCGCTCGCTACCATCGAAGGCCTCGACCTCTCGCGCTGCACCGCGTATTCGGATTCGGCCAACGATGTGCCGATGCTGTCCATGGTCGGCACCGCCGTGGCCATTAACCCAGACCGCAAGCTGCGCGATATTGCTGGCGACCGCGGCTGGCTGGTGCGCGACTATCGCTCCGTGCGCCGCGCCATCCGCACCTATGGCCTGCCGGCGCTGGCCACCGCCGCCTTCTCCTATGGCGGCTGGCGCTACTACCGGCGGTAGCAAGGGCGGTAGCGGGCGCTGGGGGGACGTCGGCAAGCATGCAAAAACCCTCCGCACAATGGCGGAGGGCAAGAAGCGGGCTGGGGTTTACTTGCCCAGCTTACGACGCTGCACGCGGGTGCGGCGCAGCATCTTGCGGTGCTTCTTCTTGGACATGCGCTTGCGGCGCTTCTTAATGACGGAACCCATGGAGTCCTCACTTTCGTGTAGTACGTACTGTCAAACTTGTCAGCGCTAAAACGGCGAAGGTGCACTCTTGCCGCCGTGGCCACACGGACCGCGGGCCACATCAGCGAGCCGACACGAATGCACACCATCTTACCCAGCACCCAGCCCGTGACCAAAAAGGGCCCGCGACAACAACAGTGAGAAACAACAGCGCCCACCACCGCTGACCACGAGGGCCAACAGAGGTGGGCGCTGTCTGTGCGGCGCGAGCCTAGGCTCCGTAGACGGAAGCCTCCAGGTACTCGTTGACGGCAGACTCGTGAACGCGGAAGGAGCGTCCGACGCGAACAGCCGGCATTTCGCCTGCGTGAACCAAACGGTAGACGGTCATCTTGGAGACGCGCATAATCTCGGCGACCTCCGCGATCGTCAGAAAGGTTCCCTTTTCTTCATTTGCCATATATATCTAACCCTTCAGCTCGGTACGCGCTGTAGGCTTCCCCTCCCACAGGACTTCACGCACGTGCTTGCCCTAGCCTATCGTGAAACATGTGACTAATGCGACCCAAGTGCCAAATTTTTTCACAGCATTCATTAGGGTTTCCCCTAAAAGCGCTGCTTAACACCCGCCCCAACACTCCCGGGTGGGTACACCCCCACCACGGGGAGGTCGCACACGGCGGCGCTAGCCGAGCTCCTTAGCCTTATCGGAGCATGCCTCTGCCGCGCGGTAGAACGCGCCGCGCAGGCCGGACTCCTCCAGTTCGCGGACGGCGGCCGCGGTAGTACCGCCCGGCGAGGTTACGCCAGCGCGCAGCTGGGTGGCCGAGCGGCCGGAGCTAGCCAGCATCTCACCGGAGCCTGCTGCGGCCTGGGCGGCAAGCTTCTCGGCGACGTCGCGGGGAAGGCCGAGCTGCACGCCGGCATCGACAAGCGCTTCTGCCACGAGGAAGAAATAGGCCGGCGAGGAGCCCGCCAGTGCGGTGGCGGCGTCGATATTCTTCTCCGGGATGACCGCTACCTCGCCGACGGCCTCCAGCAGCTCGCGCACGCCGTCCATCTGGGCATCGCTCACGTGCTCACCGGCCGCGCAGGTGCACATGCCGCGGCGCACCAACATGGGGGTATTGGGCATAACGCGCACCACCGGCACGCCTTCGCCCGCCGCACCCTGCAGCTGCTCCAGCGTCAGACCTGCGGCCATGGACACGACCACGGCATCCTTGGCCGGTTCAAGGCCTTCGAGCAGGTCCAGGATGGCGTAGGGCTTCACGCACGCGAAGATATAGTCCGCGCCGTCCACCGCCGCCGCATTATCGCTGGTGGTGGTGACGCCATAGGCATCCTGAAGTTCCTTGCTGCGGGATTCGGTGCGGTTGGTGACCGTGATATCCGAGCCCGCAAAGCCCGATGCTACGAGTCCCGAGGTCAAAGCCTCACCGATTTGTCCGCCGCCTAAAATTGCAATCTTTGTCATAGCCTCCACCATGCCAAAAATGCGGAACCCCGGCTACCACGTGGGGTAACCGGGGCGTCGACAAGCGGGGGCTTAGAGCATAACCAACAGCAGCGGGCCGAAGGTAAGGACGAGGCCGGTAAAGCCGGCCAGGAACATAGAGAACCCGTCGCGCGCGGTGCGCAGGGCGTGCGTCACGCCCACCATAATTGCGGTGACGCACAGCGCCAGGATGGCGACGACCAGGCGTGGGAAGCTATCCCACAGAATCTCAAAGCCCTTGAAGATGACAATCGCCAGCAGGATACCCGCGACAATCATCAGCAGGATGGAAACTGGGTTGAGCTTCTCGTGCTCTTCCTCGATCCACTCTTCGTCGTCCTCGACCTTGGGCAGGTTGCCGGTTTCCTCGGCATTCTTAGCGACGCCCGCCTTCTTAGACGCCGGCACCGCCGCTGCAGCGGCCGCTCCAGCACCAGCTGTCGCAGCTCCCGCTCCGGCCACCTTCGCGCCCTTGTCGGCCTTCGGCTTTTCGGCAACGGGCTTCGCGGCAGCTGCCTCAGCCCCGGCAGGCTTGGCGGCAGCAGTCTTGGCATCCTCCTCCTTCGCCTTACCCACGCGCTGGATTACCGCGGTGTCATCCGCAGAAGGCTGATTCTTCTTCGGCGCCTCCTGTGCCGCAGCGGCAGCAGACTTGGCTGCGGGCTTGTCCGCGGATTTAGGAGCAGCCTTTGGTGCTGCCTCTGCGGCGGTCTTTGGTGCAGCCTTGGGTGCAGCCTTCGGCGCGGCAGGCTGAGCGGCGGTCGTGGCTGCGGACTGAGAATTTGGCTTGTCGGTGGACTTCTTTGCGGCGTCGGCATCGGTCGCGTCGGCAGCCTTGGGGGCGCGGATGACGGGAGCGTCCTCGTCGATGGAGACGGAGGTGTGCTTGGCCTCTGCAGGCGAAGCCTTGACCTTCTTGAGGTTGCCGGTTAGCTCGGCAACGGAGATGCCGCCTTCATCCAAGCTGCGGCGGTGGCGGCGCGAACGCTTGTCATCCTTGCCGCCCTTCTCGCCGCGGGCCTTTTTATCGCGAGCCAGCAGCTCTGCCACGGTCAACTTGTTCTTGTCAGCCATGATCTCTTCCTATTCCAATCCCTTGTCGGTCCGGCGCAAAATGACGCCCTCACGCAGCGCCCACGGGCAGATTTCCAGCTTCTCGATGTCCAAGGCCCGCATGGATGCCTCGGCCACTAGAGCGCCGGCAACGATTTGGTGCGATCGGTTAGAACTTACACCTTCTAGGTCTGCTCTGTCTGCCGCAGTCATGCGAGAGATGAAGGAAATCAACTGGCGCAGACCCGGTGCAGTCAACGTGCGCTTGACGTATGGGCCGGCAGACGACGGGGCGGAACCGGTCAGGCGGGCCAGCGTACGGAAGGTTTTGGAGGTACCCACGGCAAGGCCAGCGGGGCCCATGGCCTTCATCTGCTGGGCGGCGTCTTCAAGCTCTGCATCAATGAAATCGCGCAGCGCGCTTACCTTTTTCTTCTCTGGCGGGTCGGTGTCGAACCAACTATGGGTCAACCGGCCAGCGCCCAGGTCGAGGGAGAAGGCAAGGTCGGGGTGCTCGTCGGTACCGGTGGACAGCTCTAGCGAGCCGCCGCCGATGTCCAGGTTGGTAATACGGCCGGCGGACCAGCCATACCAGCGACGGGCAGCAAGGAAGGTCAGCTGGGCTTCTTCCACGCCGGAGAGGATCTGCAGGCGTACGCCGGTCTGCTTTTCCACCTCATCGAGCACGGCCTCGGAATTGGGCGCAGAGCGCACCGCCGAGGTAGCAAAGGCGATAAATTCAGCGCAGCCCAGCTTATCGCCCAGCTCGCTCGCCTCCGCTACGGCGCTGACCAGCTTCTTTACACCCTTTTCATGGATGTTGCCCTTCTTGTCCAGCTGTTCTACCAGCCGGAGCGGGGTCTTCCAATCGCTCATCGGAGTGGGCCGTCCGCCCGTCGCGGCATCGACCGCAACGAGGTGGACGGTATTGCTTCCGACGTCTAATACACCTAATCGCACACTAATAGCGTAGTAGGTCTACCGTGGTTAGGTGTGAATCGCCCAAAATCTGACACGGTATACCTAGGTTTTCCCGCGAGCTCGCCCGCGGCGGCGTCGATAAGAGCGGGCCGCGAAGAGGCCCCCGATTTCCCGCGGGAGTGGTTCGATTTTACCAACCCGAACGACCCGCACCACGTCTTTTCCATCGACCTGACATGGGTGGAATCGCACTACAGCTGCCAATTTGGGACGTCGGCATGCCGGGGCATCGATAAGAGCCAGCCCGACGTGGGCTGCTGCGTGCATGGTGCCTATATGGCCGATGAGGAAGACCGCGACCAGCTTTACGACGCCGTCTCGCGCATGCCCGCCAAGTATTGGCAGCTGCGCCCAGCGGGGGTAGATGAGTTCCTCGCGCAGGACGCTACGGACGAGTTGGAGCCGTGGCTGGAGTGGGACGAGCTCGACGGCGAGGACGGCGAACCGGAGCCGGCGCTGAAGACCCCCATTGTGGATGGCGCGTGCATTTTTGCCAATCGCGCCGGCTGGGCTACGGGCACGGGCTGCGCGCTGCACCAGTGGGCTGTCGATACCGGCGAGGAGCTCACGGTGGTCAAACCCGAGGTGTGCTGGCAGCTGCCGCTGCGCCGCTACGAGGATTATGAAGAGCGCCCGGATGGCCAGGAGATTTTGCGCACGCAGATCGGCGAGTATGACCGCCGCGGTTGGGGCAATGGCGGCGAAGACTTTGATTGGTATTGCTCGGCCGATGCCGCCTGCCACGCCAACCCGCTGCCGATGTGGCAATCGCACGAGGACGAGCTGGTAGCGCTCATGGGCCGAGAGTCCTATGAGATTTTGGCCGCGCACTGCAAGGCGCGCGCCGCGGCGGCCGAGCACGGCGTCCAGCTCGCGCAGCACCCGGCCAGCGTGAAAGCTGGGAGCCTGCAGGTTGAAAGCCAGCGGGCGGGGAGCTAGAGCTCGAATTTATAGCCCAGGCCGCGCACCGTAACCAGGTGCTTCGGGCGGGAGGGCTGCTCCTCGATCTTGGAGCGCAGTCGCTTGACGTGGACGTCGAGCGTCTTGGTGTCGCCAACATAATCGGCGCCCCAGATGCGGTCAATGAGCTGGCCGCGGGTAAGTACGCGGCCGGCGTTGCGCAGCAGGTACTCCAAGAGGTCGAATTCCTTGAGGGGCATAGATACCGGCTCATCCGCAACGGTAACGGTGTGGCGTTCCACGTCCATCTTGACGCGGCCGCCTTCGAGGATCTGCTCGGCTACTTCTTCCTCCGCCTCGGTGTCGGCGCCGGCGCCGGAATCGTGGCCGCGGCGCAGAACCGCGCGGATGCGGGCAATGAGCTCGCGGGAGGAATAAGGCTTGGTCACGTAGTCATCGGCGCCCAGCTCGAGGCCGACGACCTTGTCGATCTCGGAATCGCGCGCGGTCACCATGATGACCGGCACGGACGAGGTAGTGCGCAGCTGCTTGCATACCTCGGTGCCGGACATGCCGGGCAGCATGAGGTCTAGAAGGACGATATCGATGTCGTTAGCGGCAAACTTTTCCAGCGCGGTGGGGCCATCGTGCGCGATAATCGGCTCGAAGCCCTCCTTGCGGAGGAGAAATGCCAGCGGATCTGCCAGCGACTCTTCATCTTCAACGATGAGGATGGTGGTCATTGTGCTTTATCCTTTCGACGTGCTGCGACGCGTGCTACTGCACGCGGGAGCCCAGGCGCCGCCGCAGTGACGGCATCCTTTTTCTCATTATCCTTCATGCCAGCATCCTGCGCTGGCTTTTCTTCCTTGTAGATAGGCAACTCAATGGTGAACGTAGAACCCGTACCGGGCCGGGACCACAGTTTGATGTTGCCGCCGTGGTTGGCCACCACGTGTTTAACAATTGCTAATCCTAGGCCAGTGCCTCCGGTCTGCCGCGACCGGGCTTGGTCTACGCGGAAGAAGCGCTCGAAGACGCGCTTTTGATCATCGGGCGCGATGCCGATGCCGCGGTCCGTGACGCGGATGAGCACCACCCCGCCATCCACCACTTTCTGGGAGACCGATACCGGCATCTTCTCCGGCGAGTAGTTAATCGCGTTGGAGATGAGGTTAGATAGTGCAGTAACCAGCAGGGACCTATCTCCTTTGACCTGCACGCCAACCGAGGCGCCGCGGTTGAGCTCGATGGAGCGAGCCTCCGCGGCCAGTTGGTTGCGCGAGAGCGCTTCCTCGATGAGGTCATCGACGGCCAACGGTTCCATTTCCGGCAAGGCCTCGGCACCCTGCAATTTGGACAGGGAAATAAGCTCGCTGACCATATCGGCCATGCGGTTGGCTTCCTTGTAAACCTTGTTGCCGAAGTACTCCACGGTTTCCTGGTCACCGGGGTCTTGGAGCAGGGCCTCGGCCAGCAGGGCAATGCCGCCGACGGGGGTCTTGAGCTCGTGGGAGACGTTTGCCACGAAGTCGCGGCGGGCGGATTCCATGCGGACGTTTTCGCTCTCATCGGTGCCGTAGATGATGACAAAGCGGCCGTCGTTAAGCGTCAGCGGCTTAATAACCGCCTTGAACTGCGTGACGCGGTGACCCGTGCGGCGCTTGGGAATGGCCAGGTCGACGGTGCGGGTCTCCTTGTCCTCGAAGACCTCCTGCGCGGTCTGCCACACGTCCGGGTTCACGGCGCGATCATGCACCAGGGACATCTCGTGGGCGGCGGGATTGGACATGACGATTTCTTGGTTGCGGTCCAGCACCGCCAGGGCCGTCGGCGAGCCCTGCACGGCCAAGTGCAGCACCTGGCTGACCGTCGTGACCTGGTTGGCCTCGGCATCGGTGGCTTGGCGGTAGCGCGCAATGCGCCCGCGCAGCCAAGAAATCACCGGCAGCGCCAACCCGCAGGCCACCACGCCGGCGGCAAAGGAGAGAATCAATTCCACGTGTCTACCCTATCCACCACAAAGTCCCCAGGGAATACTCCCCGGGGACTGTGGCGCAGTTTCTTACTTACCGCCCTGCGCAGCAACGGCGGCGGCACCGGCAGCGGCGGCTTCCGGATCCAGGTAGGTGCCACCTGGGTTTACCACGGAGCCATCCTCGGTGATCTCATACACCAGCGGGATGCCGGTTGGGATGTTCAGGCCGGCAATATCATCATCGGAGATATTGTCTAGATGCTTGACCAGTGCGCGCAGGGAGTTGCCGTGTGCGGCGATGAGCACGGTTTCACCCTTCTTGGCGCGTGGGAGGATTTCCTCCTCGAAGTACGGCACGAAGCGGGCGACGACGTCCTTCAGGCACTCGGTCTGCGGGACCTTATCCAGGTCCGCGTAGCGCGGGTCATCGGCCTGGGAGTACTCGGAGTCATCGGCCAGCTCCGGCGGGCGCGTGCCATAGGAGCGGCGCCATGCCATGAACTTTTCCTCGCCGTATTCTTCCTTGGTCTCGGCCTTGTTCAGGCCCTGCAGGGCGCCGTAGTGGCGCTCGTTGAGGCGCCAGTCGCGCACCACTGGAATCCAGTGGCGGTCGGCGGCGTTGAGAGCGATGTTCGCGGTGCGGATAGCACGGCGAAGAAGAGAGGTATAGAGGACATCGGGCAGAACGCCTTCCTGCGCGAGCAGCTCACCGCCGCGCTTGGCTTCCGCCTCGCCCTTTTCGGTCAGATCTACATCGACCCAGCCAGTGAACTGGTTGGACTCGTTCCACTTGGATTGGCCATGGCGAAGAAGAATCAGCTTTCCGTTAGTCATGCCTCCAGCATGCCATGAAATTATTACCGGCGTCGGGGTTTAATCCCCAATCGCCCGCCGTTGATGGCAATCCGGAACCTCGATGCGGCTGGCCTCGTCATAGATTTCTGCGAGCGCGGCGGCGGAGCTGGCCCAGCTAAAGCGCGCGGCGTGGGCGACGGCGGCTTCGCCCATGGCGATGCGCATGGGGTCGTCGTCAAGCAGGCGGGCTAGAGCATCGGCCCAGTCGGATGGGTCATGCGAGTGCACCAGCAGGCCGGTCTCCCCTTCGGCCACGGCGATGGGCAGCCCGCCAACGGCCGCGGCTACCACCGGCGTGCCAGAGGCTTGGGCCTCCAGCGACACCAGGCCGAAGGACTCGTTATAGCTAGGCACCGCCACGATATCGGCCGCGCGGTAGACCCCCACCAGCTCCTCTGGCGGGCGGGCGCCCAAAAAGCGCACGCGCTTATCGACGCCCAACTCACGCGCCAACTCCCTATAGGCCTCCGGCGCCGTATTGGCCCCCGATGGTCCGCCACAGATGACCACGCGCAGGTTGCGGGCCGGTTCGCGGCGGAAGAGCTCGGCCGTGGCGCGGATGAGGACCTCTGGGCCCTTGAATTTTTGCAGGCGCCCCACAAAGGCCACCACCTTGGTGTGCAGTGGAATGCCCAGCTCGCGGCGGGAGCGCTCGGTATTGCGGTCCGTGCCAGGGGTAAAAAGCTCGACGTCGGCGCCGGGCGAGACCACGCGAATGATGTCGCACTCGGCGTCGTAGTGCTCGGCCAAGTCGCGGGCCTCTTGCTCGGTATTGACCACGAGCAGGTCCGCGTTATCCACTAGTTGCTGCTCACAGATGCGCCGGGCCTCGGACTCCAAGGTGTCATCCGCGGTCCGGGAGGCGTTCTTCACCGCGGCGAGGGTATGGGCCGTGTGGATGAGCGGAATACCCCAGAGATCCCGCAGTAGCCAGCCCACCTGGCCGGAGAGCCAGTAGTGCGAGTGAATAAGGTCATATTTCTTGCCCTGCCACTTGGCAAATTGCACCATGCCGCCCGCGAAAGCGGCCAGCTGGGTGGGCAGATCCTCTTTATCTAGGCCCTCATACGGTCCGGCGACGATATTAATAACGCGCAGGTGGGGCTCAACCTCAATGATTTCGCCCTGGCTAGGCCGAGTGGCGCGCGTGTAGACGTCCACCTCTATTCCCCGGCGAGCCAGTTGGCGCGCACTATTGAGGACGTAGACGTTCATGCCGCCGGCGTCCCCCGAGCCGGGCTGTTCAATCGGCGAGGTATGCATAGAGATCATGGCGATGCGCATGGCGCTCAATTCTACCGACGCTATACTGGCCCCTGCCAGAAACCTACGCCACCGAAAGGTAAAGTTTTGTCCGCATACGAATCACAGGCTTGGCTCCAGTATTACCCGGAATGGACACCACATACGCTGGACTACGGCGACACCACGTTGCTGGATATCTACGACAACAATCTTGAGGTCAACGCCGATAAACCGGCCACCTACTTCTTCGGGCGCACCCAAACGTATGCGGAGCTAGACCGCCAGGTTCGCGCAGCGGCCGCGGGCTTGAAGGCTTTCGGCGTGCGGCCAGGTGACCGCGTAGCCATCGTCGCGCCCAACTCGCCGCAGTACATCGCGGCGTTTTATGCCATCTTGAAGCTCGGTGCGCAGGTGGTACTACATAACCCGCTCTACACCGCCCATGAGCTGGAAGGACTCTTCCAAGATCACGGCGCACGCATCGCCATCGCCTGGGATAAGGCCGCGCCGACCTTGGAGAAGCTGCGCGCGACCACCAACCTGGAAACGGTCGTGTCCATCAACATGATCAACGCCATGCCCACCCTGCAGCGCGCCGCGTTGCGCTTGCCCATCCCGCCGCTCAAATCCAAGCGCGAACAGCTTTCTTCCCCGGCGCCCAATACCGTGCCGTGGGAAGCCTTGGTGGGCAACGCCATCGGTGGCGACGGTAGAGATATCACCACGCCGGAAGACGTGGACAAGGACACCATCGCGCTGATTATGTACACCTCTGGCACCACCGGCACCCCGAAGGGTGCCATGCTTTCTCACGGAAACCTGTTTTCCAACCTGATGCAGGGCAAGGCGTGGGTACCGGGCCTGGGCGATAAGCCGGAGCGCATGCTCGCCGCCCTCCCCTTCTTCCACGCTTATGGCCTGACCATGAACGTCACCCTTGCGCAGTTCATCGGCGGCGAGCTGGTCCTCCTGCCAAAGCCAGATATGTCGCTCATTATGCAGCTGATGAAGAAGCACACCCCGACCTGGGTACCGGGCGTGCCGACGCTCTACGAACGCATCGTGAAGGCCGCCGAGGATCAGGAAATCCCCCTCAAGGGTGTGCGCGCAGCCTTCTCCGGTGCGTCTACCCTGCCTTCGGACACGGTCAACAAGTGGGAGAACTACACCGGCGGCCTCTTGGTGGAGGGCTATGGCCTCACGGAGTGCTCGCCGATTATTGTGGGCAACCCCATGAGCACCGACCGCCGCCCGGGCTACGTGGGCATTCCGTTCCCGGATACCCAGGTGCGCATTGCCAACCCGGATAACCTGGATGAGACACAACCGGACGGCGTCGAAGGCGAGGTGCTGGCCCGCGGCCCGCAGATCTTCAAGGGCTATCTCAACAATGAAGAGGCCACCGAGGCCGCCTTCCACGGCGAGTGGTTCCGCACCGGTGACATGGGCATCATGGAAGAAGACGGCTTTATCCGCCTGGTCAGCCGCATCAAGGAAATCATCATCACCGGCGGCTTCAACGTCTACCCCGGCGAGGTGGAAGAAATCCTGCGCGAGCACCCGAGCATCGATGACGTCGCCGTGGTCGGCCGCCCGCGCGAAGATGGTTCCGAGGACGTCGTGGCCTGCCTCGACCTCGCCGACGGTGCCGCTCTCGACCCGGAGGGCCTCAAGGACTACTGTCGCGAGCGCCTGACCCGCTACAAGGTCCCCCGCACCTTCTACCACTTTGAGGAGCTGGCGAAGGACCAGATGGGCAAGATCCGCCGCCGCGAGGTCCAGGCAGACCTCATCCGCCGCCTCGAGGCCGAACAGAACTGAGATGTTCCGCCTTATCGATAGCCCCCTCGGATCCCTGCGCTTGCAGGCGAGCCCGCGGGGGCTTTCCCGTGTCGAATTCACCGCAGCCCGCGCCCCACAAGAGGCGGCAGTCAGTGTGGAAGAAGGGGGCGCCGAAAAGCGTAGCGCAGACGTGCTCGATGCCGCCCAGGCGCAGCTCGCGGAGTATTTCGCCGGCCAGCGCCGCGCCTTCGAGCTTGCCCTCGACCCGCCTGCCACGACCGACTTCCGCGCCGCGGTGCATGCGCAGTTGGCGGAAATTGGCTACGGAGAGACGGTCGCCTACCGCGACGTCGCTAAGTTACTCGGCCGCCCCGGCGCGACGCGGGCCGTGGGCAGTGCGTGCGGCGCCAATCCCCTACTCATCGTGCGGCCGTGCCACCGTGTACTGCGCAGCGATGGCGGGCTCGGCGGCTACGCGGGTGGTCTGGAAGCGAAACGTTTTTTGCTGACATTGGAAGAACACTAGAGGGATTCCTCAAATTTAGGATATGCTATCCCCTCAGAAATAGTTTCTGTAGCCAAACGAAAGGTTTTTCGCGTGTCCGCTTCCACCTCCCGAGCCTGGCTCGAGCACTACAGCGATTGGACCCCACACACGCTGGACTATGGCGATAAAACCATCGTCGACTACTACCGCAATAACCTGCGGGTCAACGCCAATAAATCCGCCACCTACTTCTTCGGTAAGACGCAGACCTACGCGGAGCTCGATACCCAGGTGCGCGCCGCTGCGGCCGGGCTCAAGGCTTTTGGCATTCGCCCCGGCGACAAGGTAGCCATCGTGCTGCCTAACTGCCCCCAGCACGTCGCGGCCTTCTACGCGGTGCAGCTGCTTGGTGCCACCGTGGTCGAACACAACCCGCTCTATACCGCCCCGGAGTTGGAAAGCCTACTCAATGACCATGGCGCGCGCGTGGCTATCGCCTGGGATAAGACCGCCTCCACGCTGGAAAAACTGCGCTCAACCACCCCGCTGGAGACCATCGTCTCCGTCAATATGGTCGAGGCCATGCCACCGCTGAAGCGCCTTGCACTGCGCCTGCCCATCCCGCCGCTGGCCGCCAAGCGCGAGCAGCTCACCAGCCCCGCGCCCAATACCGTGGAATGGTCCACGCTCATCGGCGCGGCCATCGGCGGTGATGGCTCAGACCTCGATGTCCCTGAGATCTCCCAGGACGATATTGCGCTCATCCTCTATACCTCCGGCACCACCGGAAAGCCCAAGGGTGCCCTGCTCTCACACGGCAACCTCATTGCCAATGCCATCCAAGGCAAGGCCTGGGTGCCCCAGATGGGCAAGCAACAAGAGCGCTTCCTCGCGGCGTTGCCCATCTTCCACGCCTATGGCATGACCACGCTGTGCATCTTCAGCATCTACCTCGGCGCCGAGCTCATCTTGGTGCCCTCCCCACAGATGCCGCTCATCCTGGACGTCATAAAGAAGCGCACACCTACCTGGCTGCCGGGTGTGCCCACCCTCTATCAGAAGATCATGGACGCGGCCGAAGAAAAAGACGTCGACTTAAGCGGCATTCGCAACGCCTTTTCTGGCGCCGCCACGCTGCCCGTAGAGATTGTGGAGCGCTGGGAAACCATGACCGGTGGACGGCTCGTGGAAGGCTTCGGCATGACGGAGACCTCCCCGGTTCTCACGGCCAACCCCATGAATGGCAAGCACCGTCCCGGCTATGTGGGCGTACCCTTCCCAGATACGGAAGTGCGCATTGCCAACCCCGATAACCTGGATGAAACCCAGCCCCATGGCCAGCCGGGCGAGATGCTCGCGCGCGGCCCACAGATTTTCCAGGGCTATTTTGGCAATGCCGCGGCCACCGAAAAGACCTTTCACAATGGTTGGTTCCGCACCGGCGATATGGCGCTAATGGAACCGGATGGCTATATCAAGCTGGTCAGCCGCATCAAAGAAATCATTATCACCGGCGGCTTCAACGTGTATCCCGCCGAGGTGGAAGAGGCCATTGCCCAGCACCCCGATGTGGTGGACGTCGCCGCGGTAGGTCGCCCGCGCCAGGATGGCTCCGAGGACGTCGTCGGCTGCGTCACCCTGCGCGATGGCGCCGTGCTCGATCCCGAGGGTTTGAAAGAATTCTGCCGCGAGCGCCTGACCCGCTACAAGGTCCCGCGCACGTTCTATCACTTTGAGGATTTAGCGCGCGACAATCTGGGTAAGATTCGCCGCCACCAGGTACGCAAGGACCTACTCGAGCTGCTGGAGGCAAAGGCATAGACTTATCGGCTATGGCAGAAATTCACTATGGCGCTACCTTGACGGATTTCCTTATGGCGGCCGTCGCCAAGTTTCCACAGCGCCCGGCCACCTATTTCGCCGGCCACACGCTAACCTATAGCGAGCTCGATGCCCAGGTGGCGGCCGCGGCCGGCGCCTTGCGCGAGATGGGAGTGCGTCCCGGCGACCGGGTGGCACTCCTGCTCCCCAATTGCCCGCAGCACGTGGTGGCATTCTTCGCCATCCTGCGCCTAGGCGCGGTGGTGGTAGAGCATAATCCGCGCTATACCGCGCACGAGCTCACCCCGCTGCTCGCCCACCATGGCGCCCGCGTGGCCATTGCATGGGAGGACATTGCCCCCACCGTCTCCGCGCAGGTAGAGACCACCATTTCCGTTTCCCTGAGCGCACCGCTTCCGCTAAACGGCACCCCGGTGGAGCCGTACCCGGCCACGCTTGCCGACGCCGCCCTTATCCTCTACACCTCCGGCACCACCGCCCGCCCCAAGGGCGTGGTCTTAACCCACGGCAACCTCGCGGCCAACTGCCTGCAGTTGGAAACCCAGGCCCCGCTGCGCGCTGGCCACGAGCGCTTTCTGGCCGCGCTGCCCATGTTCCATTCCTATGGCTTGACGATGAGCGTGCTCCTCGCGGTGCGCTGCGCGGCCGAGATCATCCTGCTGCCTGCCCCACACACCGACGCGGTGACCAAGGCGCTTACCGCCCGCCGCCCCACCTGGATGCCGGGCGTGCCCACCATCTACGAGCGCGCCATGGCGGCCACGCCCTCGGCCGCAGCCACCACCGCTTCTGAGGCGCCTACGGATCTCGGCGGGGTACGCTACTCCATCTCGGGCGCGGCTTCCCTCCCCTCGCGCATCATCGAGCCATGGGAGGCGCGCACCGGCGGCATGCTGGTGGAAGGCTATGGGCTTACGGAGACCTCTCCCGTGCTGACTATCAACCCCCTCGATGACACCCGGCGCGCCGGCACCATCGGCCTGCCGCTGCCGGATACGCAGCTGCGCATCGGCGATCCTCACGACCTCAGCCGCACCCAGCCGGATGGCGAGGCCGGCGAGATCCTCGCCCGCGGCCCGCAAGTCTTTAGCGGCTACCTTGCCGACGCCCCCGCCACCGCCGCCGCCTTCCAAGACGGCTGGTTCCGCACCGGGGATATGGGCGTGCGCCAGCCCGACGGCCATATCCGCTTGGTGGGCCGCATCAAGGAAATCATCATCACCGGTGGTTTCAATGTCTATCCCGGCGAGGTCGAGGAGGCTTTAACCTCCCATCCTGATATTGCCCAGGCCGCGGTCGTGGGCATTCCTCGCTCCGATGGTTCAGAGGACGTCGCCGCCTGCGTGGTGCTTGCCCCCGGCGCGCAGCTCGACGAATCCGCCTTGCGCGACCATTGCCGCGGGTTGGTGGCGCGCTATAAGGTACCGCAGCGCTTCTTTGCCATGGAGACGCTCGCCGGCGATCAGCTGGGCAAGCTGCGCCGCCGCGATGTCCAGCGCGATCTCCTCGCCCTGCTCAGCCAGGGCTAGCCTTCTTCCCGCTCTCCCCGGCGCACCGCCTGTTGGTAGATGCGCTCAGAACGCTCCTCAAGGTCGTGCTGGGCGCGGGCTTGGGACTTAGCGGCGGCGTCGGAACGCGGCGGGGCCTGGATATGCCGCGCGGCGTGCAGGCCCAATTGCAGTTCCTTGGCGCGCAGGATCTCCGCATCGAGCTTGATACCCAGGATGAGCATCGTATTAGATAGCCACACGGCCATGAATACGGCCATGATGAGGCTGAAGGCGCCGTAGACGCTGGCCCCGGCAAAGCGCTGGGTATACAGCGCGAAGGCTCCCCACACCACCACATTGGTGCTCAGCGCTACGACGGAGCCTAGGGTTATCCACCGAAAGCGAGCCGGCCGCACGTTCGGGGAAAAGTGGTACAGGATAGCAATCAACGACAGCACTACCACCACGGTGAGCGGGAAGCGCAGCCAGTTCCATACCGGCAGAAAGATGTCGCCCAAAAAGTCCGTGGTGCCTTGCATATCCATCTTCTCGGCCAACGGTTCGACTGCCCCGCTGACGATGGTATCGCGCAGCAGATTAGCAAAAAGCACAATGACCGCGCCGATGACCAGAACAATAGTAAGCCCCCACATGAGCGCCCAGGTGCGGATTATCCCGCGGCCCTCTACCCGACCGTAGACGGTATTCGCGGTGCGCGAGAAGGCACGCACATAAGCCGAGGCGGCGAAAAGAGAAACCAGTACGGATACCACCAACGCGAAGGTACCTTGAGCGGTGGAGCCAATGATGGAGCCAACAAGGTGCTCGGCCTGCTCCGTCATCGAACTGGGCACGTAGTCCGCAATGAACTGTGAGGTTAATTCGTGTACCTCGGCGCGCCGCGAGGAAAAGATGAGCGTGGCTATCGAATAAGCCGCGAGCACCGTAGGGGCAAAAGCCATGAGCGTGAAGTACGTCATTGTGGCCGCACGGTCCATCAACGCATCGTGGAAGAAATCTGCCCACACACGGCGGACCACCAGCCCCCAGCTTTCCTTGCGCAGGCGATTGCCGCGGGCCAGCGGGTCCACATCTTCGGTATGCCCTTCAATCTTGACCACGGTGGGCGCGGTACTGGGCACGATCTTATCCGCGCCTTCATAGACGGATTCGCTCACCGGAGTGGCCGCGGCGCTCGGCGGTTCGCCGGAAGACGAATTGCCAGGGGTGTGTGCGGCGCCGGGGACCTCGGCGGAATCGTCCAGTGTGCTCATATTATCCCAGCGTATGCGGTAAAGAATCTATTTCAGGAAGTGACACTCAGCTGTGATTACACTGGAGAAGCATGACTGAACACAATGATGAGAAGCTCAACGTTAAGTCCTTCGAACTCGACCACCGCCTCGTCAGCGCGCCGTATATTCGCGTAGCCGACCGCACGGATTTGGGCGGCGGCGTCGAAATCATTAAGTACGATCTGCGTTTCTGCCAGCCCAACCAGGATCATCTGGATACTAAGGCGCTGCACTCGGTGGAGCACATGATGGCAAACTTCATGCGCAATTACACTGATAAGCTCATCGGTTTCGCCCCGATGGGCTGCCGTACCGGCTTCTACGCCATCACTAATGGCATGGAACAAGACGAGCTGCTACGCGCAGTAGAAGGTGCGCTCAACGATATTCTTAACGCTACCGAGGTACCGGCCGCCAACGAAGAACAGTGCGGTTGGGGTGCGCACCACAGCTTGGAGGGCGCGCAGGAGGCGGCCCGCGCATTCCTGGGTGCTAAGGATGAGTGGCTCCAGGTCATGGCGGCCTAAGCTAGGCGGCTGCGCCGGCACGCTAGGTGCCGAACTGAAAAACAGCCACGATAGAACCGAAAACCGCGTGGTTAAGGTCGCTATCGTGGCTGCTTTGTAGGTTTTATGCCCCAGAGACTCGGAGCGAAAGCGCGGTCGCGCGCTACTCGTCGAGGGAGAGGCCGATCCACACCGGTTCGGGCACGAGTTCCACGCCGAAGGTTTCGTGGACGCCGTCGCGGATGGTGCGGGCGAGGTTCACAATATCGGCGGCCGTGGCCTCGCCGCGGTTGGTCAGCGCCAGCGTGTGCTTCGTCGAGAGCGTGGCCCTGCCGGAGCCCGGATAGCCCTTGGCAAACCCGGCGCGGTCAATGAGCCAGGCGGCGGAGAGCTTTTCCCGGCCGGTCTCGGCAGAGGGGTGGCGGGGCATGGAGTCTGCGGTGGCGTCGCCAAGCGAGGTACGGACCTTGGCCTGGACGGCGTCGGCAAGAGCGGAGTCCACCACCGGGTTGGTGAAGAAGGAGCCGGCGGACCAGGTGTCATGGTCGGTGGGGTCGAGCACCATGCCCTTGCCGCGGCGGAGCTTGAGGACCTCCTCGCGGACCTCGGCCACGGGGCGGCGCTCACCCGGATTCTGGGTGAGCTGGCCAAAGCGCAGCGGGCGGGAAAGACCCTCGGTATCGAGCTGCAGCTCCACCTCCAGCACCACGGCGCGGCCGGTGAATTTCAGGTTGGAATAGCGATAGGCCAGCTCTAGATCGGAGGCGGGGACCCACTCATCGGTATCGGTGCGGCGGTTATAAAGGCGCACGCGGCTAAGGACCTCGGAGATCTCCGCACCATAGGCACCCACATTCTGCACGGGGACCGCGCCCACGGTGCCAGGGATGCCGGAGAGGCACTCGATGCCGCCTAGGCCGAGCTGCACGGAGCGAGCCACCACGTCATCCCAGACGGCGCCCGCCTGTGCACGCACCACGCCGGTTTCGGTGTCCATAGAGACCTCGTCGAAGTCGAGGATCACCGCGACGAGATCCACTGCGCCATCGGCCACCAAGAGGTTGGAGCCGCCGCCAACGACGATGAAATTCACTTCGGCGTGATCAAGGGCACGCACCACGGCAACGGCGGCCTCTGGCTGCGAGCAGCGCAGTGCGGCCTGCGGTTTTCCGCCTACACGCAGCGTAGTCAGGTCCGCGAAGGTGGCGGTGGGGTCCAGTTCTACCCCGTCGATCGCTGTGAGCTGTTGCGTCAAAGATTTATCAAGCACGCCTACCAAGGTAGTCTGTTAGGCATGTCAACCCGTAGTGAAAACACCGTAACCATCAATCAGCCCATCGAAAAGGTTCACAAGGCGCTGCTCACCAAGGAATACTGGGAGTACATCGTGGCCAACCTCTCCCCTGAGGCGGGCCAGGTGCACGACTTCAGCGATAACGTAGCCACCCTCTTCGAGGTTCTGCCGACCACCCTGCTGCCAGAGGCAGTACGCGCCATGGTCTCCCAGGACCTGAAGGTCAAGCGCGTGGTTACCGTGGGCGAGCTCAACGGTGAGGCTGCAGACGTTAACTACACCGCGGACGTCAAGGGCACCCCGGTTGATTTCAAGGGCGATATCTCCCTGGCCGGCGAGGGCGAAATGACCAAGCTGTCCTACGTCAACGAGATTTCCGTCAACATTCCGATGATGGGCGCCGCCATCGAGCCGAAGGTGGGCGAGTCCCTGGGCGAGCTCTTCGATAACGAGGGCAAGCTGACCGAACAGTGGATTTCTGAGAACGCCTAAGTTCTCAAGACCCAAAATCTATGGCCGACCACGCACATAATCTGCGCGCCAGCGCAACTGCGGGTCGGCCTTTTGGCGTTATTACCCGCGGCACCACCAACCACAACCGGCTGCGGCGCTGCGATAGGTGGATGCTCGCGCACCCGGAGATTTCCGCGCTGCTGCGGCATGTAGATACGCCGCTGGCACTCGATGTGGGCTACGGGGCCTCGCATGCGACCACCGTGGAGTGGGCAGGCTGGCTGCGCCGGGCGAATCCACAGGTAGACGTACGCGGACTGGAAATCCACCCGGACCGGGTGCTGCCGCCACGCGATGGCGTGCGCTTCGAACTCGGTGGCTTTGAGCTGGCCGGCTACCGGCCGCAGCTGGTGCGCGCGTTTAATGTGCTGCGCCAGTATGACGTGGACCAGGTGGAAGAGGCCTGGCAGACGGTGTGCTCCCGCCTCGCCCCAGGCGGCTTCTTTGTGGAGGGCACCTGCGATGAGCTCGGCCGGCGTGCGGCCTGGTTGCTGCTCGATGCCCATGGTCCGCGGACGCTCACCCTGGCGTGGGACCCGTTTGATGTGGCGCGCCCTTCCGATATTGCCGAGCGCCTGCCCAAAATCCTCATCCACCGCAACGTGCCCGGCGAGCCCATCCACGAGCTGCTTCAGGCCGCCGACGAGGCCTGGGACCACGCGGCGGGGTGGGCACCCTACGGCCCGCGCGTGCGCTGGCGCATGGCACGAGCCGCGCTTGCCGACGCCCCCTTTAACATCCACCCCGTCCGCCGGCGCCTGCGCGATAATGTGCTCACCGTGGACTGGGAATCGGTGGCGCCGCAAGCTTAAAAATGTGCTGCTAACTTCACCGCAGACTTTGCCCCGCGCCGTCTCATGCGCCACACTGGTACGCATGGCTTCGAAGAAATCGGCGGGTTCACTCGCCTGGAAAATCATCATTGGCATCCTCGTAGCACTCCTCGTGCTCATCTTGCTGGCCGAGTTCGGCCTGCGCTGGTTCATCGGCCACCAGATGACCTCGCAGTTCAACGAGGCCGCTGAGCAAGAGGGCATTCAGGTCAAAGAGGACCCCTCCGTCAGCTTCGGCGGCAGCCCGCTCCTGTTGGGGCTGTTTAAGGGCTCCATTTCCCAGATGGATATGACCACGCCGTCCACCCTGCAAATCGACGGCACCGAGATCAAAGGCCAACCTGCCTCCGAGATCCACGTGGAAGACATGAGCACGGACCAGGACAACCCGGTGGCCGGCAAGCTGCGCGCTTCTACCACCGTGCCGGATGACTACCTGCTGGCCTCCTTCCAGAAGGGCATTTCCGAGCAGGCCGGCAGCGACAAGGTAGGCAATATGGTAGTCACGGAGATTACCGCCAATGAGCAGGACCATGTGCTGGACGTGAAGTTCGCCGGCGGCCTGGCCAACCTCTCGCTGGAGCCCACTGCCCACGATGGAAAGCTCGATATCCGCGCCACCGAGGCCTCCATCTTCGGCCTCGAGCTGCCGGAGCAGGCTACCGAAGCCATCTCCTCCGCGCTGCAAAACGGCATGTCGGACCAGTTCGTGGGCTCGGACATGAACGTCGATTCCGTAGAGGTGCTCGATGGCGAACTCAAGCTCACCATCACCGGCACCGATGTTCCGATGAACGACATGGATAAGCTGGCCGGCGGCGGCGAGGGCGCCACCGGCAATGGCGGCGCCAACAATGTCGCACCGCAGCAGGACGCGCAGAAGGAAGCCGTCTAAACCAAAGCGGCGGGAAATTCGAGGACCGGAAGAGTGGCAGCGGCCAACGCCGGTCCTTTTTTCATGCCTTCTTCACCGGTGCCGGAATCCGCGCGGTCCGCGCCCGCGGCCTCGCTGCTGCGCACAATAAGGCGCTGGTAGCCGGCCTGCTGTGCAGCCGTAACCGCGACATCCGCGGCTTCGGCCGCATCTGCGCCCACAGCCTCCGGCACGATGAGGCCCAAACGAGCCGGATCGGGGCAGGCCTCGCGGATGGCAATGAGCTCGGAGAGCACGGCATTGGCATCCGTCACGGTCTCATCGAGGCTGACCCACACCTCGCTGGCGCCGGATTGGATGGCCAAGCGCGCCTCAGAGGCCTTGATGAGCGTGTGGTGGCGGCCGGTGGGATAACCGGCAACGGAGATGATATCGGCCGCGCCGGCCCCCGCGGCAATGGAAACATGGTGCGGGGAGACCACGACGGTGTTATCGGCGGCGCGGTCCTTGACCGTCGCGGCCGGGGCAGCAAGCAGGTTAAGCATTAGTAGCTGTAATCGCCGTTGATGATGGCCTTGAGCTGCGGGCGCACATCAAACCAGTACACGCCGGTAATGACCGTGCCGATCCAGGAAAGGAATGGCATGCCGGTGGCCATCGCTACGGCCGAGCCCGCCAGCAGGCCAACCCACACCCACTTGCCCTGACGGTCGCCGGCGCGGAAGGCATCCTCGCGCGTGGCGGCGGCAAGCACCGCACCGACGATGGCGGTCAGGGTGAGGATTCGGAAGATGTAGCCGTCTAGATTCCAGGCAAGTTCATAAAGGAAATACATGCAGATTAATTCTGTGGGTCGTCGGTGTCGATTACTTCGCCATCGATAATATTATCGCCCTGCGAAGGAGCCGAATTCTGGCCGGGGCGCGGCGCATTCTTCTTTTCCGCGCGGCGGGCCTGGGCGGAATTATAGGCGTCCATAACGCCCCCACGGGTCTCTTGATAGGCGGTAGAGAACTTGCCCTTGGCATCAGCGAAAGAGGCGGACTCGCGGGTGCCGTCCGCGGCCTTCTTCAAGGAAGCCCCAAATTCCTTCGCGGTGGCGGTGGCCTTATCCACCAAGCCCTCCTTGCCGGATGCGCCATAAGGGCTTTTGGCTTGCGCGCCATCAGCGTGCTGGGTGCGCTCTTCTTGCAGACGGCCACCGAAGTCCTTGGCTACCTCAAAAGCAGCGCTGCCGGCATCTTTCAGGGAATCGAAAATCTTCTTTTTATCACTCATTGCTCATTACTCCTTATGTCTAAGCACCAAAGATAAGGTGGTTGATCGCGAATATCACCAATCCTGCCAGGGAACCGACGATAGTGCCGTTCAAACGAATAAACTGCAGGTCCTTGCCCACCATGAGCTCGATATTGTGGGAGGCTTCCTCCGCATCCCAGCGCTTGATGGTCTCCGGGATAATAGCGATGATTTCCGGCGCGAATTTCTCCACCGCGTAGCGCGCGGCCTTGTCCACGAGCGCATTGGCCTGGGCCAGGAATTCGGAGTCCTCGAGCAGGCGATGAGCCAACTCCTTTACCTTCGCCGTAATCTTCTGGCGTAGGAAAGACTCCGGGTCATTGAGCTGGTCAATGAGCGTGGTGGATACCGTGCGCCACATGGCCGCCGGTGCCTGCTGGGCTTGGTCGGAGGCGAGCATCTCTTGCTTGATGCCCTCAATGCGCCCGCGCATGTCCGCATCCCACTGCAGATCCGAGGCCAGCTTGGACAGGTTGCGGCGAATGGCCAGGCGGGCCTCGTGGTTGCCATTGCGGCGCACCTCATCGGCGAATTCCACGAGCTCGGTATAGACCTTCTCCCCCACCATCTCGCGGGCAAAGCGCGGCGCCCATCCCGGCATGCGCTCGTCGATTGCGGTGACCACCGTGGACTCCATGCTTAAAATCTTGCCGTGCGCCCACTCAATGAGGTCGTCTTCCAGCGGACGAGCCTTGCCGTCAGCAATATAGCCCTCCAGCAACCTGCCGAGCGGCGGGCCCCACTCTGGCTCGGCCAGGCGGTCCATGACTTGGGTGCGGATGAATTGCTCTGCTTCTTCGGGGTCGAGGTCCTCCACCACGCTGGCGGCACGCTCGCCAATCCACGCGGAGACCTCCTCCGCTTTGCCGGGCTCCACGCCCTGGCGTGCCAGCCACAGCGGCAGCTCCGCCTCCCGCACCTTGGCGCTGAGTGCATCCGCAGTCAGGAAGTTCTCCTCCACAAAGTCACTTAAGGCATCGCCCACGCGGTCCTTATTATTCGGAATCAGCGCCGTGTGCGGGATGGGAAGACCCATCGGCCGGCGAAATAGCGCGGTCACCGCAAACCAGTCCGCCAGGCCACCCACCATGCCGGCTTCGGCCGCTGCACGCACGTAGCCCACCCATACCGGAGCCCCGCTTTCCGACGCCTGCCACCACGAACACCCCAAAAAGATCACCGCCGCACCAATCAGGAACGACAGCGCAATCGCCTTCCACCGGCGCAGGTCCGCACGCCGAGCCTCCTGATTGCCAGCCTGCGGCACGGGAGCAGCACCCGACGATGCCGGCTCCGGTGCCGATGCGGCTGCGGATTCGAGGCCTTCGTCCGCGCGGTGCGTCATGAGTTCTCCTTGGGTTGGGAAGGTGCATTCGGATTTCGGCTATTAAGCCTAGTGCGTATTTAAAAGCACTCGACCTCTGCCTTCAGTAGTTAAGTTTATGAACGAAGAATGTGAGCATCATCCTGAAGTCAGGTTCCTTGGAAGGCGTCTTAGAGTACCTAGGGGTTCAGGAAACCACATTTTCGCTAGAACTCGGTTCATTAATTATGGACGCCTGCCAATGCCCTCTAAAGTGTCCCAGGTTTTGTTCCGTTAGAGCAGACGGGAAAATCTGGGGCAGCTCAGACAGATCCCACATAGGTTATGTTTGTACTCACAGCACTCACAGCCCCTGTCAGCCTTAGCAATCGTTCACCTCTCACGACTGAAACAAGCTGTATATAGCTAAAGTGCAACGTACTAATTGAAGTTTCTCGCACAGGTTTCCACATAGTTCGCCGTTGTCATTACGTTGGCAAACTCGCCATGAAGATTTGCAGCAGTGGCACGCATGATCTCATCTGCGGATACAGTTTTTCCTTCATGATCAGTGCGCGGGAAACAAGCAGTGGCATCTAGAATGAATGACACGTCGAATCCCAGATTTCCGGCCATGCGTGCGGTAGTTTCACAGCAGTGGTTGGTAGTGATGCCGCAAATTACGAGCTTGTTGATCCCCCGTGTGTGCAACCACTCTTCCAAGGACGGGGTACCGTAAAACGCCGAATTTACGTTCTTGGTGACTAACAAGTCGAAGTTTTGCGGCACGCAATCTTTGAATGAATGTTTTGCGGAACTAGGATGTAGTGGCGACCCTGGGTGGTCGGAATCATGGCGCACAACCACGATCGGCCAACCCCTATCCTGCCAAGTACTCACCAGACGGGAAATATTGCTTTCACAGCCCGGATTGTTACGCTTTCCCCAATATGTTTGATCATCAAAGGCATATTGAACATCAATCACGATCAGTGCAGCAGGGTTCATAGACTTCCTTTTTAACAACAACTAGCTTGATTACTTGGAGGTTCGAGCACTATCGGTAGTCAACCTCAGACATTCTTCCTAGGGGTAGGCCATATCTAGTAATAGCTTTTGTTATCGTTTCGTCAGATTCATTGAGACGACTGTGGCACTGAGTGCTGTCATACCTAAGCAATTAACCCAAAATTCTCGCCCGAGGAAGTTTGCTCTGATATGAGCAATGATGGCGAAGAGGAAGTAGCCCAAAACCCCTACCGACACGGTTGCCGTCATCGAGTTGTTCTTGCTCACTGTTCCTGTGACTAAACCTGTCGCTGCGAGCGACTTGATTCCAATGAGCGCCCACCACCAGTCTTTGGGAAAGTTCACACCGTTGAGGCATCGGCTGATGAATTTCGGAGGCTTAATCGACATTAACGCATCCCCGGCAAGAACTGAGGCCAGCAGATAATTTCCACGGGTTGCTAAAGAGTTCATTGAAGCACCTTCTTAGACATTAGATAGCGCGCGGTATCGCTCTTTCAACAACCTTAGTGCGCTGTCCCGAATTTTACCTCTCAGCGTTTACCCTGTTGTCATCTTTCCTGTGGTGTGCGCCCCTAAATGCAGCCTCACGTTCTATCGGAATCCTGTAGATCAAGAACAGATCATGCCAAACACGAAGAACCCATCCGTGCTCCATGAGTCTTCCTAAGGAAGTCGAGCTAGCACTGAAATATGAGGTCGCCTACCTTCGGAATCACGAGTATCGACGGAGCTCACTTGAAAACCCGCAGACTCCAAATAGGTAACCAATCCCGCTTCCGACCAGTAGAAGGCCTCTGCGATCGCATGGTTAAACGAAACGCCCTGCTGCCCTAGGAACGCCCCGATAAGGAGAGTTCCTTTCGGTTTGAGGACCCTAGAAAACTCTCTTAAAGCTGCGCGGCGTTCTTTTGGTGTCATATGAATGAGTGAATACCAAGCAAGGATCCCGTCGAATCTAGAAGATTCGAACGGCATATCCAAAAGGTTACCTGTCTCGAAAGTGGCTAGAGGAAATCGCTGGCGTGCCGAGTCAACAAATTCTGGAACTATATCGAGACCCGTGACGTCACAGCCCAAACTACGCAGGAGTTCAGTCCAATGACCTGGCCCTGAACCAGCATCAAGCAAAGGACCATGAATATTCATCGGACCTGACCCCTGTTTGGTAGACACCTCTGATTCCGACCGTGTTGGGTCGGGGAAAGGTAATCTACCTCCATGCCTAGGAAGGTTTATTCGGATCAGTTCAAGCGCGACGCAGTAGCGATGTACGAGAACGATCCACATCTCTCGCTCAAGGCCGCAGCCGAAGATTTAGGGATCTACCGCACCACGCTTCGCACGTGGGTCGACACGTACGGCACCGGTGCAAAGACCCAGAGTCCACCGGTTGCACGTGCTGACCTGGCCAAGCAACTCACGGATGCAGAAAAGATACGCCAACTGCAGCAGGAAAACGCCAGGTTGAAAGAAGAACGCGATATCTTGCGCAAGGCGGCCAAATATTTCATGGAAGAGACAAACTGGTGATCCGCTTCCAGTTTGTCGATGACCACCGCACCGAGTACTCGGTCAAGCGGATGTGCACCGTCCTTGGGCTCAATCGCAGCTCTTACTACAAATGGAAAGCCAGCAGCGCCCAACGACACCGTCGGCTAATTGACGATGCCATGCTAGGGGCGAAGGTCAAGGCGGTCTTTGACGACAAAGACCAGCTCTACGGCGCCAAACGTATCGCGGCAGAGCTGACGTATAACGACGCTTACAACGACAATGGCCCGGTCAACCATAAGCGCATCGCCCGGATCATGAAGAAGCTTCGCCTGCGTGGCTACAGTAAAAAACGCAAGGTCACCACCACCAGGCGTGGGCCCAATCGCGTGGTGTTTGCCGACCTGGTCAAGCGAGATTTCACGGCCCCGGCTGCAAATAGGGTGCTCGTTGGCGATATCACCTATCTGCCGATCGCGGACGGGTCGAATATGTATTTAGCTTCGGTCATTGACTGCTATTCCCGGATGCTCGTCGGCTTTGCTATCGCCGACCACATGCGCACCGAACTCGTCGAGGAAGCACTCGAGCACGCGCACCACACCCGCGGTGATCTTACCGGGGCGATCTTTCATTCGGACCACGGAAGTGTCTATGCCTCATCGCAGTTTCAGGCCACCTGCCGCAGGCTCAACGTCACCCAGTCCATGGGTGCGGTCGGCACCAGTGCCGACAACTCGCTGGCGGAGTCGTTTAACGCCACCTTGAAACGAGAGGTCCTCAAAGACAAGAAAGTCTTTGCCAACCAGCTCGTCTGCCGACGAGACGTCTTCGCGTGGTGCGTGCGCTACAACACCAGCCGAAGACACTCTTGGTGCAAGTACCTCACCCCCACAGAGTACGAAGCCCACGCAGCGTAACAATGCGCTAAAGTAAGCCCCACAATTTCACCACCCCATGGTGTCTACTTTCCGGGGGCCGGGCCCATCCCCCAATCAGTTAGAAGGTTAACGTCTAGTGGATCCATGCTGTCGACATCACCTAGCGCCGCAACGTATTCGAAAGCACGCTCTGCATATGACTGCCGCACCCGCACTTTATCTCCCATCATTTCTTGTTGGCTGGGTATTCAACGGAGCCCTAGCAGACAGCGCTGCGACTGGGTAAATCGGCGACAACAAAGAGCTCCAATGGTAAAAATCTATCGTGCCCCATAGCGATCAAGCAGAAAGAATAGTCAGTCAACAACACCCCCCATATGAAAGTTAAAAATGATTCCCAAATGTAGTGGTAGATGGCTGATTTTTGTTTTCGTGTGACCTAGTCTAAGTCGTATGGAGAAAAGTGAAAACAGTTTCTTATCTGGAAAAGAAAATGAAACAGTTCCAGGCGGGGAAGAGCAGTCTTCACAAACAAGTAGTTGGTGGCCCCTTACCCTCATCGCCCTGTGCGCCGTCACCACCATTCTCGATAAGCGAAGGCGGCACCCCTCCTTGACCCCAACAGGGCCTCAAGACGAACAAACAAAAAGGGGCCAGAGGGAATGTAAAAGGGAAAGGCCTTAAGGAAACGTCACTTGAACACAAAGACGGTCAGCCTCCCCAAAAAGAAGGAGCTATTCCGCAGGAGGATTGGACTCAGAAAATGATAGATAAGCTCCACCACCTCTCTCCAGAGACCCTGTATAGGATTGGAAATATTGGTTTGATTCTAGTTCAAGCGCTGCTATTCCTTACTGCCAACTTCCTAGCTATCTTCTCCGAGCAGTGGGGAAGCCTCCCCGCTGAAAAGGCAGCGGTGTATGTCGCAGTTTGTGCGATCCTATTTATCGCCTGTTTTCCCCGTATTTCATATCTGTCTACGACAAGGGTATGAAACCTGCGTGGCGGATTATTAGTCTACTTATCGTGGCGGCCGTGGCGGTGTTTCCAGCTGCATTTGAAGACTTCGCTACGTCTGGAGTGGTGAATTCCTCATGGTGGAAGGCTATAAAGTTGGCAATCGGTACCGTCTGCCAGGGTGCTGCAGGATATATGGCGTGGAAAGCGGCAGGCCCTATACCAGCGCCTGCCGCTAAGAAGAGTAGTAACGAGGATAGTGAAGAATAAGCGTGGTTGACATTGTGCATGAAGCCCAGGACACGCACCTGTGTACGTTGTTTATTGGGGCGCACGAGGATACTGGAGACTACGAGTACGCACTCGTCGCCGCCAACAGTGCGGCCAAGCACCTACAGGTAATACAAGTGGAGTTGCCTGCCACTTCCCCCACTAGCCCGCGACGCCAGCATACTCGCTAAGTTTGTGCGCGCAGCACAAAGAAATCTGTCTCAACAACGGCCCGCAGATATTCCTGAAGAGCTTCTGGACTTAGCCACCAGACTCAAATTGTCGCTGGAAGGAGCAGATATGCAACAACCCCCGCCTCCCTGCATGTCATGCATGCTGGTGGAAGCGGGGGTTGCGTACTAAAGAAACGATTTAGTTGGCTCGGCCGGTTTCCTTGCGGTACTTGCGGTAGTAGCGGCGGCCGTAGTGGACGGTGCCGAAGGCGGCGATGGCCACAACCACCAGGGAGATAATGCCGATGATGATGGTCAGGGAGTAGTTGCCCTCACCGGCAGTGCCGATGGGGTTGTCCCACACGCCAAGGCCCCAGATGAGGATGCCGGCGGCCGGGAGGCAAGACAGGATTAGACCCATGCCCACCCAGGTGGAGGTGCGCAGGAGGGAAGAGTGAGGAGCACCGAAGGATACTGGATCGTAGCCCTCAATGTAGGTGTCCTGAATCTTGCCGGAGAACTCCGGGTAGGTCTCGCTGGCGTAGTCAGCGACTGCGTGGGTGTTATCGCTCATGGCGGAGTCTTTCTGTCTTTCTCTCGTTCCTAGTATTCCTACGGAATAACCTTAGCTTAGTCGTCCTTGCCACGGAAAGCAGCACGTGCACGTTCGCGGGTAACCGCAGAAACTGCGGTCAGCGGAACGCCGGCCGGGCAGACATCGGCGCACTCACCGTAGAGGGAGCAGTGGCCAAAGTTGGCTTCCAGGTCGTCGACCATGTTGCGAGCACGGCGGCCACGCTCTTCCTTGCCCAGCGGCATGAGGGAGAGGTGCACCAGCTTCGCGCCGGTAAACAGGTGAGCCGCACCGTTCGGGCAGGCAGCAACGCAAGCGCCGCAGCCAATGCAGGCAGCGTGGTCCAGCGAGTACTCGGCGGTCTCGTGGTTGATGTGCATGGTATCCGCATCCGGAGCGGTACCAGCATCCATGGAGACGTAGCCGCCCTGCTCCATTACGTGATCCAGTGCCGCGCGGTCCACGACCATGTCCTTGATGACCGGGTAGGCAGCGGAACGGAATGGCTCCAGCTTGACGGTCTGGCCATCGGTGAAGTTGAACAGGCGCTGCTGGCAGGCAGGGGTGTTCTGGCCTGGGCCGTGCGGGCGACCATTGACGGTCAAACCACAGGTACCGCAAATGCCCTCACGGCAGTCGGAAGCGAAGGCGAAGGGCTCTTCGCCGCGCTCAATGTAGCCCTCGTTAACGTGGTCCAGCAGCTCCAGGATGGACATCTGCTCAGAGGCGTCATCCACCTGGACGGTCTCGAAGTGGCCTTCTTGGGTCGGTCCGGCTTGACGCCAGATCTCAAGTGTCAGTTTCATTACTTGTAGTTCCTTGTCATCAGCGGGATCGAATCAAAGTACAGCGGCTCGGCGTGGCGGATGAACTCGTTCTTATTTGCGCCCGGCTCCCATGCGGAAACGAAGCACCAGTTCTCATCGTCGCGTTCTGCCTCGCCGTCCTCGGTGAGGTGGTCCTCGCGGAAGTGAGCACCACAGGACTCATCGCGGTCCAGGGCGTCAACACACATCAGCTCACCCAAGTCCAGGTAGTCGGCAACGCGTAGGCCGTACTCCAGCACCTGGTTCATGTCATTGGCCTCACCCGGAATGCGGACGTTAGCCCAGAAGTCCTCGCGCAGCTCGCGGATCTTGGTGATCGCGGTCTTGAGGTCCTCGACGTTACGGGAGACGCCGCAGCCGTGGTAGAGGATATCGCCCAGCTGGCGGTGGTAGTAGGACGGACCGTGCGGGTTCTCACCGCGCACGCCCATGAGGCGGTCGATGCGCTCCTGGGACTGTGCCAGGGTTGCCTGTGCCTCTGGGGAGTCCTCAGCCAGCTTCTCCTCGTTGAGGTGGTCAGCCAAGTAGTTCGGGATGGTAAACGGCAGGGTGAACCAGCCATCGACGGAAGCCGAAAGCAGGGAGTTTGCACCCAGGCGGTTAGCACCGTGGTAGGTCCAGGAGCACTCACCGGCGGCAAAGAGGCCGTCGATAGAGGTCATCTCGTTAAAGTCGGTCCACAGGCCACCCATGGTGAAGTGGCAGGTCGGGGCGATGCGCATCGGGGTCTCATAAGCAGACTCGCCAATGGCTTCTTCGTACATCTCGATGAGGTTGGAGTAGCGCTCGCGGATCTTGTCCTTGCCCAAGCGCTCGATGGCGTCGCGGAAGTCCAGGTACACCGAGTTATGCAGCGGGCCAACGCCCAGGCCAGCGTTGATCTGCTGGGAGATGGCACGGGAAGCAACGTCGCGCGGGACCAGGTTGCCGAATGCCGGGTAGCGGCGCTCCAAGAAGTAGTCGCGCTCTTCTTCCGGAATGGTATTCGGGTCGCGGTCGTCACCCTCCTTCTTCGGGGACCAAATGCGGCCGTCGTTACGCAGGGACTCCGACATCAGGATGGTCTTGGACTGCCAATCGGAGTTGACCGGCAGGCCCGTCGGGTGGAACTGCACGAAGGCTGGGGAAGCCAGGTAAGCACCGCTGTCGTACGCACGCATCATGGCGCTGGCATTGGAGTTCTTTGCCAGGGTGGACATGTGGTAGACGTTGCCGTAGCCGCCGGTACCCAGCACAACTGCGTGGCCGGTGAAGGCCTTGAGCTCACCGGTAATCAGGTTGCGGGTAACGATGCCGCCGGCGCGCTTCTTACCGTTGTCGTTGTAGACGATGATGTCCTGCAGGTCGTTGTGAGCGAAGAGCTCCACGTTGCCCAGGCCGATCTGGCGGTACAGCGCCGAAGTGGTGGACAGCTGCAGCTGCTGACCTGTTTGGCCACGGGTGTAGTAGGTACGGGAGACCTGCACACCACCGAAGGAACGGGTAGCCAGGGTGCCGCCGTACTCGCGAGCGAATGGGGCGCCGATGGCATTCATGTGGTCAATAACGCGGACGGACTCGTTTGCCAGGCGCCAGCAGTCGGACTCACGGCAGCGGTAGTCGCCGCCCTTGACGGTGTCCTTGGTGTGGCGGTAGGCGGAGTCATTGTCCACCTTCTTGGCACGGGAGGCGTTGACGCCACCCTGCGCGGCGATGGAGTGCGCACGGCGCGGGGAGTCGTGGTAGGTAAATACCTTTACCTTGTAGCCCAGCTCGCCGAGTGCGGCCGCAGCGGCGCCGGCGGAGAGGCCGGTACCAACCACGAGGACCTCAAACTTGCGGCGGTTCAGCGGGGAGACCAGCTGCATGTGGTCCTTTTGGTGGGACCACATATCCTTCATCGGCACGCCGTGCGGCTCGTGGGATTCCAGGATGTTGCCGGCAGATACGCCCGGAACGATGGACTGTGGGTGCGAGAACTTGGGGTGCTCGCGCTTGAGTTCAGTATTAGTCATGGGTTTCTAACTCCTTTAGCTGACCAAGCCCAGGGCAACGGACAAAGGCATAACGATGTTGCCGATGCAAACAACGGCCGGGATGACGTACGCCAAGATCAGGAAGGTCTGACGCCACTTCGCACCGGTGATACCCAGGTCAGAGGCGGCAAGGCGAATGCCGTGGGTGAGGTGCAGGAACAGGAAGCACATGGCGATCACGTACACGATGGTGACCGGCCAGCGGCTGAAGGTAGCAATCATGTTGGCCTTCACCGCGCCCTCTGCAAAGTCACCTGGGGCGATGGGCTGTACGCCCATGGTCAGGTCCAGCAGGTGGAAGATGATGAACAGCAGCAGAACCAGGCCGGAGACCAGCATGGTCTTGGTGGCGAAAGAATCCAGGCCACCCATGAGGTTGCTGCGGCTGAACTTGCCGCGGGATGCCTTGGAGCGGGCGGTCAAGGCAATCGCGCCGTAAATGTGGGCGATGATGGCAACCAGCAGGACGGCACGAATGATCCACAATGCACCCTCATGCGGGAACAACGGCTCGCCCATGGAGCGCAGGAATGCGCCGTATTCATCCAGCGCCTCTTCGCCGCCGTGCGCCGGCAAGTACAACTTCAGGTTGCCGGCCATGTGGCCAACAACGAAGAGGGCGAAAAGCAGGCCAGTGACGGCCATGATGAGCTTCAGAACCCAGGAGGGCACTCCCGGCTTCTGGCGGATTGGTTCGTTAGTGATGTGGCCGTGAGCTACTGCCTCACGGTCCGGATTTCTTAAAGTCATGACACCTCCATTGTCGTCCTCACTTTAACTGGGCTTAACCGCTGGTTACTAGTCAATTCCTGCAGCGTTTCACCTAACGGTACGGCGGTACGGTTAAAGTCAGAATTCTTTTAGGTAAGGGTTGCCTTAGAAGCCTCGGGGCAAAACGTCACTACCTTGGCTGCTCGGAATTCCGCAATATTGACGTTGCGTAATTCCCTCCACAGTTGTGAACTTGGTCACCCGGTGTTACTAGAGTGACCGCCTTACCCCTTTATGTGTCAAACTTTCGCATGAAACCCACATGTAGCCCACAGGCGGGTGAACATTCTTCGCAAGATCTTTGCAATTAGGGTGCACACCCGCAGGCCAGCCAGTAACCTTGCCGGCATGAGTAAGACGTATGTGGGATCCCGCCTTCGCCAGCTTCGCCGTGAGCGCGATCTCAGTCAGGCTTCCCTTGCCGCGACGCTGGGGCTCTCCGCCAGCTACGTCAATCAGATCGAGCACGACGTCCGGCCGCTCACAGTGCCGGTGCTCCTACGTATCACCGAGGTCTTCGGCGTCGATGCCACCTTCTTCTCCCGTGACGATGACTCCCGCCTTCTTGCCGAGATCCAGGACGTCATCCAAGACAAGGAGCTCTGCCCCTCCCCCGTCGAGCTGCAGGAGCTCTCTGAGCTGGTATATAACCACCCCACCGTGGCTCGCACGCTGGTAGACGTCCACCGTCGCTACCGCAATGTGCGCGATAAGCTCTCGCTGGCCACCGATGCCCGCCGTACCACCGAGGCCACCCAGGCCCTATCCATGCCGCACGACGAGGTGCGCGACTTCTTCTACGCCCGCCAAAACTACTTGGACAACCTGGACCACCATGCAGAGCAGCTTGCCGACGCCCTCTCGGTCACCCACTTCGGCATCCGCGACACCGAACATGCCCTGGCCCAGCACCTGCGCGATCGCCACAACGTAGATATCCACATCACTTCCCAGATGGATGGCACGCTACATAGCTTTAACCGCGAGACCGGCGAGTTCCGGCTCGCGTCGCGCCTGAGCGAAGGCCAGCGCGCCTTCCGTATGGCCGCGGAGCTGAGCTTCCTCGAGGCCGGGGACGACATCGCTTCCCTAGTGGAGGAAGAGCCGTTTACCTCGGACGCCTCGCGCAACCTCGCGCAGCGCGGCTTGGCCAGCTACTTCGCCGCCGCCACCGTAATGCCCTATGCGCTGATGCATTCCGAAGCCGAGCGCTCTGGCTACGACGTGGAATACCTCTGCCAGGTCTTCGGCGTGGGCTATGAATCCGTGGCTTCCCGCCTGTCCACCCTGCAGCGCGATAACCTCCGCGGCATTCCTTTTACTTTTGTCCGCGTCGACCGCGCAGGCAATATGTCCAAGCGCCAATCCGCCACCGGCGTGCACTTTTCCAATAATGGCGGCACCTGCCCGCTGTGGAATGTCTACGAGACCTTCACCCAGCCCGGCATTATCTCCCGCCAGCTGGCCCAAATGCCCGATGGCCGCAACTACCTGTGGATTTCGCCCGCCGTCCAGCACCACCAGGGGCGTTTTGGCGATACCGATAAGCTCTTCGCCATCGGCCTAGGCTGCGAAGCCCGCCACGCCGACCGCACCGTCTACGCCGAGGGGCTCGATCTCACCGACCTCTCCTCGGCCACCCCCATCGGCTCCGGCTGCCGCACGTGCCCGCGCGAAAACTGCGCGCAGCGCGCCTTTCCACCCATCAACGAGGTCATCAGCATCGACGCCCACCGCTCCGCAGTTGCGCCCTACTAGCGTCTTGAGGGCCAATCGACCTACTCGAAAGCTACTCGAAAGCTACTCGAAAGAGCTCGTTTCGAGTAAAAATCGTCCTGAACTGGCGCTTTAGTAGTACTTGAAAGCTACTCGAAAGCTACTCGAAAATTTTTCGAGTAGCAGCGAGGGTTGCGCGCGTTATGCGTACATATAGCAACGGCACCGCGGTGTCCTGACCCCTGCCCAGTGCGGGCGGGGGAGGATCAGCGGTGCCGTTGCTATTGCCGTTGTGGTGTGCCGAGGCCCTAGCCTCCCGCCGCTACTGGAGCGGTGGTTGGAGAAAGGCGGACGTCGGCAAGCAGCCCTGCTTAGAGGTTAATCATGTGGCCGCCGATGCCCTCAGCAGCCTCCTTCATGGCCTCAGAGAGGGTCGGGTGAGTGTGAACGTTGCGTCCGATTTCCTCAGCGGTGAGGTCGAAGCGCTGCGCCAGGGTCAGCTCCGGCAGCAGCTCGGATACGTTGGAGCCCACCATGTGGCCGCCGATGAGCTCGCCGTACTCGCCGTCCGCGATGAGCTTGACAAAGCCCGCGGTCTCATTGAGGCCGGCAGCCTTGCCGTTAGCGGAGAACGGGAAGGTAGCGACCTTAATGTCGCGGTCCGCGAACTTCTCCTTGGCAGCCTCTTCGGTGTAGCCGAAGGAAGCGACCTGCGGGTTGCAGAAGGTAGCGCGCGGCATATTCATGTAGTCGCCCAAGAGCTGGGTCTCCACGCCGGCGATGGTCTCTGCGGCAACAACGCCCTGGGCCTCAGCAACGTGGGCGAGCTGCAGCTTCGCGGTGACGTCACCGATGGCGTAGATGTGGTCGACGTTGGTGCGCATGGTGTCATCGATGGCAATGGCGCCACGCTCGGTGAGCTCAACGCCGGTGTTCTCCAGGCCGAAGCCCTCGGTGCGTGGGGCGAAGCCGATGGAAATCATGGCGCGGTCCACGGTGAGGGTGTCCTGCTTGGAGCCGTCCTTGGACTCCACCTCAACGGTGACATTATCGCCGTTGTCCTTCACGGAGGTGGTCTTGTAACCGGTCAGCAGCTTGACGCCGAGCTTCTTATACTCCTTGGCAATGGCCTTGGAGACGTCCTTGTCCTCGTTCGGCAGGACGCGGTCCATGAACTCCACGATGGTGACGTCCACGCCATAGTTGGACAGAACATAAGCGAATTCCATGCCGATGGCGCCGGCGCCGACGATGACCATGGACTTCGGGGCCTCATCGTTGAGGATCTGCTCCTCGTAGGAGACGATGTTGCCGCCGAGTTCTACGCCCGGCAGGGACTTGACCACGGAGCCGGTAGCGATGATGCAGTCATCGAAGGTGACGGTCTTGCCCTTGTCATCACCATCGGTAATTTCGATGGTCTTATCGTCCTTGAAGGAGCCAAGGCCGTTGATCTCGGTGATCTTGTTCTTCTTCATCAGGTAATGGACACCCTTGACGATGCCCGCGGAAACCTTGCGGGAACGCTTGTGGGCAACACCGAAGTCGAAGGAGACATCACCGGAGATGCCGAAGTCCTTGGCCTCGTGGTTGAAGGTGTGGGCAACCTCAGCGTTCTTCAGCAGCGCCTTGGAAGGGATGCAGCCTACGTTGAGGCAGACACCGCCCCAGTACTGCTTCTCGATTACGGCAACTTTCTTACCAAGCTGAGCTGCACGGATGGCGGCCACGTAGCCGCCAGGGCCCGCGCCGAGTACTACTACGTCATAATGTTCATTAGTCACGCCCTTTAGGATACGTAACTTTCCCCTCCATGTCGCGCATTGGGTCACACTCTTGTGCCCGAGTACCCCACGCTTCGGGGGTAAAACACGCAAAGGCCCTGCACGGTGGCGTCGGCAAGCGCGCGACGCCCCCACGCAGGGCTATGGAATCGGTGTTTTAGAACAGGCCGAGAGCCAGTGCAGCGGTGGAGGACATGGAAGAACCGGTATGCAGGAACTGGCCCAGAACTTCGTTGATGGCCACGAGGATGGAATCGAAAACGTTCATTATGCTTCTTTCTGTGTTTTTACTTGCCTAGAGCGAGGGATGGGTCCGCGGTTGGGGACCGCATTATTCACACGTTTAGTACTAGCGGAGATTGTAGCGCCACCGTTACATACGCGCCGCGTTCAGAATTATGGCACACAAACCACATGCGTCACAGGTTTTGCTACATTAAAAGGGCTATTAAGGCATAGAGTCTTGCTAACATTCCCGCTTTGCGGAACGATACCTACTGAGAAGATTCTCTTAATTCGAGGAAGCTAAAAATATGCATACTTTGCGCTCTATCGGCTCCAGCGTCGCAGGCATCGCCATCGCGGCAGGAGTCCTCTCCGCCCCTATCGCCTCCGCCGTCGAGCCGGCCGAGATCCAGGGTGACGCCACCCCGTCCACCATCCGCGAGGTAAACCTCACCGACTCGGCGGATGCGGAAAACATCAACTACGCCATCACCACCGAAGGCGAAAACCGCGTGGTGGATATTGCCAAGTTGGATGCCAAAGACAAGTGGAAGGGCTATGCCTTCGGCCACAAGAGCGGCCAGGGCAAGCACTACGGCAACCACGTTAAGGCCCTGACCGCCACCTCCGCCGCCATGGGCGGCCGCGAGGTTCCGCTGGCGGTCATCACCCCGGACGGCAACTTTGATAAGAAGCGCCCCACCCTGTACCTGCTCAACGGCGCCGGCGGTGCCGAGCAGGGCATGGACTGGCTGACCGCCACCGCCAACCACGACATCGACCCTAAGGCCGAGGGCATGCAGGACATGGTGGACTTCTACACGTCCAAGGACGTCAACGTGGTCATCCCGCAGGCCGGCGCCTTCTCCTACTACACCGACTGGGTATCCTCCCCGAATAGCGGCTATCTCAAGGGCCCGCAGAAGTGGGAAACCTTCCTCACCAAGGAGCTGCCGGGCGCATTGGAAGACCACATCGGCGGCAATGGCAAGCGCGCGATTGCCGGCATGTCCATGTCCGCTACCTCCTCTCTACTACTGGCGGAGCACAACCCGGGCTTCTACAACGCCGTGGGCTCCTTCTCTGGCTGCGCTTCCACCTCTCGCCCGCTGCCGCGCCTGTACACCCAGCTGACCGTCAACCGCGGCGGTGGATCGGCCGATCAGATGTGGGGCGCTATGGGCAGCGAGTACAACGTGTACAACGATGCCTTGGTGAACGCTAACCCGAATAACCTGGGCAAGTCCGAGACCTATGTTTCGGTCAACTCCGGTCTGGGCGGCGCCAACGACTGGGGTGTTCCGGGCTCTTCCACCCTCATCGTTGAGGGCGGCGTCATCGAGGCCGCGATGAACTCCTGCACCCATGACCTCAAGGCCAAGATGGACTCCCAGGGCATGAAGGCGGACTGGAACTTCCGCAATACCGGCACCCACTCCTGGCCGGGCTGGCGCAATGATCTCTTCACCTCCTGGGCAACCTTCGAGCGTGGCTTTGCTAAGGACGCCGCAGAAGCACCGGCCGAGCCGGAGGTAAAGCCCAACGAGCTTTCCATCGATGCGCCGCAGGCCGAGGAAGATGCGCAGGTGAAGGACGCCCCGAGCGCCGCTGACCAGTCCCCGGACAAGGACTTTGTCGAGGGCAAGGACGCAGAGGGTGCAGAGGCCGCTGGAGCCGCAGAGGCTGGCGGCGTCGCGGAATAAGTAGCGCAGAAGTATAATCAGCGAGTTCATAACTATAGGAAAGAAGCACTATGAAGCGTCTTAGCTCCATCCTTGCCGCCACCGCCGTGTGTGCAGGCTTGGCTTGCGCCCCGCTAGCGGGCGCCGCACAGCTCACCCCGCAGCAGGTAGCGGGCAACGCCGCCCAGTCCACCCTGGCCCCACTAGAGGTCACCCCGGAGTTGGAGCAGCTGACCTGGTACCAGAAGTACAAGGACGATCCGCGCGTCGAAAAGCTGCAGGCCACCTCCCCTGCCATGAACGGCCGTAAGATTCCGCTGGCCGTCATTCGCGCAACGGATGAGAACCGCCCGACCATCTACCTGCTCAACGGTGCAGGCGGCGCGGAGCAGGACATGGACTGGCTGAAGCTTTCTGACGCCGTCGATTTCTACCACTCCAAGAACGTCAACGTGGTCGTCCCACAGGCCGGTGCTTTCTCCTACTACACCGACTGGGTATCCGAGCCGAACTCTAAGTACCTCAAGGGCCCGCAGAAGTGGGAAACCTTCCTCACCAAGGAACTGCCGGGCGCCATCGAGGGCCACATCAAGGCCGATAACCACCGTGCCATCGCGGGCATGTCCATGTCCGCGACCTCCTCCCTGCTGCTGGCGGAGCACAACCAGGGCTTCTACGACGCCGTCGGTTCCTACGCCGGCTGCGCGGCCACCGCTTACCCGGTAGAGCACAAGGCCGTTGAGCTCACCGTCAACCGCGGCGGTGCGACCGCGGAGCAAATGTGGGGCCCGTTCGGCTCCCCCACCAACCGCTACAACGACGCGATGATGAACCATGAGAAGCTGCGCGGCACGGAGCTGTACATCTCTTCCGGTTCTGGGTTGGCCGGTAAGGAGGATACCTTCTCCTATCACGTGGCCAAGGGAAATAACCCTGCTATCGCTGCTGTGGGCTCCGCTCAGCTGCAGGTGGAAGGCGGCGCCATCGAGGCTGGCGTGAACTACTGCACCCACAACTTCAAGGCCAAGCTGGACCAGGCTGGCATCCCAGCGACCTATAACTTCCGCAATACCGGCACCCACTCCTGGCCGCACTGGATTGCGGACCTCAAGGATTCTTGGCCGGTCTTCGAGCGCGCTTTCAATAAATAAGCTCGTTTCTTTCCGCGGCTAAAAGGGCGGTAGGCTTGCAGCATTATGAAGTTGCTTCCTACCGCCCTTTCGCGTGCCCACACTGATCCTTATACCGGCGTGGATTTTAACCTCGGTTTCGAGGTTTCCCACTACACGCTGGATCTGACCTACCGCGTGGAGCCCAACCTGCTCCACGGCGAGGCTACTTTGGCTATCCGGGCCGATGAAGATTTGGCGTCCCTGACCCTGGATCTGGGCGGGGCGATGGTGGCCCGGCGCGTGACCGCAAAGGGTGCGCAGCGGGTGGCTAAATTCCGCCAGTCCTCCGGCAAGCTGCGCCTGCGTTTCACAGAAGAGATTGCGGCCGGCACGGAGTTTGAGCTGGTAATTCGCTATGGCGGCAGCCCGCGGCCGATCCGCACCACCTGGGGCGAGATTGGCTGGGAAGAAACCGAGTCCGGCTCGCTGGTGGCCAGCCAGCCCAATGGCGCGCCGAGCTGGTTCCCCTGCGACGATACGCCTTCTGCCAAGGCACTCTATGACATCATCATTACGGCCGATGATCCCTTCATCGTGGTATCTAATGGTGACCTTGTCTCCCGCCGGGCGGGCGGTTCCACCACGCGCTGGCACTACCGCACCCGCGAGCCCATGGCCACCTATCTAGCGACGGTGCAGGTAGGAGAGTTCTCTACTTTTGATTTGGGCCCTTCCACGCGCGCTTGGGCGCCGGCCGCGCTGCGCGAGCGCGTGCTGAATGAGTTTGCCCAGCAGCAGGAAATGGTGGACTTCTTCTCCTCCCTCTATGGCCCGTATCCATTTGCGGATTACCAGGTGGTCATCACGGAAGATGAGCTGGAGATTCCCCTAGAGGCGCAAGGCCTGTCCATCTTTGGCTCCAATCATATTAAGGGCGATCATGCCTTTGAGCGTCTTATTGCGCATGAGCTTTCCCACCAGTGGTTTGGCAATTCCGTGGGCCTGGGCGAGTGGAAGGATATCTGGCTCAACGAGGGCTTTGCCTGCTACAGCGAGTGGCTATGGGGCGAGCACAAGGGCGAGACCACCGCGCGCGAGGCGGCACGTTCCCACTACAACGTCCTGGGACGCAAGGCGCAGAATCTCACCGTTTCCGATCCGGGGGCGCGCGATATGTTCGATGACCGCGTATATAAGCGCGGGGCCTTGACCGTGCACGCCATTCACCGCTTGCTTGGCGACGCCTTCTTTACCACCCTCCGCAGCTACCTCACCGAACACCAACACTCGGTAGTAGAGCCTTCCATGCTGCTGGATGACTTCCGCGCCGCCGCTCCTGACGCCGCGCTTTTCGACGCCACCGTAGACGTCTGGCTCAACCAGAAGGCCCTTCCCCCCTTCCCGAATTAGTGGTTTTGGCCCCGCTTTGCGGGGTTTTGCCTGCGTTCGTTTGGGGAATGTCTAATCTATTGACCAATCCCTTCTTTCCTGTTGACGGGGTGTTTTATCTGGGTAAAATAGAACATGTAAACGAAAAGGAAGGGAGGGATCATGCAGACCACCAAGCATGCGGAGATAGACTCCGCCATCGCACAGGTTGCCACTGGGCTCACCCAGCTCCGCAGCCTCATGCAGGATCCCTCCGATCTGTCTTTCGAGCTTCTTCATCCGCATTTCGAACACTTGGAGCGGGCGCTAGGCAATAAGTCCACCATCGACGCCGCCTTCGCTTTCATCGCGGAGCGGGATGACGCCGGCCGCCGCGTTGGTTCCTCCAAGGCCAAGGACTACCTGACCACGCGCCTAGGCCTTACCGATGCCGAGGCCGCCGCCCGCCTCCGCAATGGACGCAACCTCTTCGCACCCATCCCCGATCCGGAGCCGGCTCCCCCTGCGGACCCCGATGCCGACGAAGCCGCACGCGCCCAAGCCGAAGAGGAAGCTCGCCGCCGCGCCGACCGCGAGCGCCGCGAGGAAGAGAAGCGCCGCAAGAAGCTCTTTGAGGAAGAGCCTATCCCCGAGCGCATCCTTAACCTCATCGAGAATGAGCTACGTAGCCTCAGCAAGTACGCCATCCCCGGCCCAAGCGAACTGCGCAACCAGGCCCTCGAACAGGCCAAGCGCCGCTCCTTCGATTCCCTGCGCGAGTGGCTACGCAAGGCCATCCGCAAAGCGAATAAGCACGCTCTCAACCCAGCAGGCGAGCCCGACCCGCACGCCGCTACCCGCAAGCGCCGCTTTAGCATCTCCCGCCAAGATGCTGACGGCGGTGTGCATATCTCCGGCTACCTCGATGCCTCTGCGGCCGCCATCCTCGCCAGCGCCTTTGCCCCCGCCAAAAATAAGGGCAGCGCGGATCTCAGCGCCGAGGATGATACCCGCACCTATGCCCAGCGCATGGCGGACCAACTAACCGCTGCCCTGTCGAGCTACCTTTCCGCCACCCAAAAGAACTCCGACGGACTCGGTTCCTTCTTCGTCGCCACCACCTTGGAGGAACTGGAGGCAATGGGCGGCGATACCCGCTTCGCCACCAGCACCGGCATCGAGCTCACCCCGCTCGACATTCTCCGCCTCGGCGGCGCGCGGCACGATTTCTTCTGTGCCGTGGACGACAAGGGCTTCCCCCTCGAGCTTGGCCGCACCAAGCGCACCGCGTCCCTCTGGCAAAAGCTCGCCCTAGCGGCCTCCGAACTCGTCTGCACGCACCCAGAGTGTCACCGTCCGTGGCAGGACTGCGATGTCCACCATCTCCAAGCCTGGTCTCACGGTGGCGCCACCGACCTCAAGAACCTCACTCTGTTGTGCCGCCGGCACCACGTGGACAATAACGATTACCGCGATGGCCGCAACGGAATGGGACACGCCGAACGAGACCCCGACACGGGCCGGGTAGGATACCGAGCCGCCCACGCCAACGGCTTATCGCCCACCGTGGAGGTCAACGACCACCCCGCCGCGGAACAAGCCCCGGCCCGCAGGCTCACTGATCCGCCTTCGCCACCGCCGTCGCCCCCGGGCGCGGCCTGACCGGGGCCCGCGGCCTGCCACAGCCGCGCGCCCGACTGCCCTACACTGGATAACCATGCAAACGATGCTCGTCACTGGCGGCGCCGGTTTTATCGGCGCCAATTTCGTGCGCCTAATATGCCAGGCGCGCCCCGATACCCGCGTTACGGTGCTCGATAAACTCACCTACGCCGGAAACCGCGCCAACCTCGCCGGCCTCGATATTGACCTCGTGGAGGGGGATATCGCCGATCCCGCCACCGTAGAACCGCTCGTCGCCGCTGCCGATGTAGTGGTTCATTTTGCCGCCGAGTCCCATAACGACAATTCTTTGCGCGACCCCTCGCCCTTCATCCACACGAACCTCGTAGGCACCTTCACCCTTCTGGAGGCCTGCCGGAAGCACGATACGCGCTTCCACCATGTCTCTACCGACGAAGTTTTCGGAGATCTGGAAATCGGGGCAGACACCAAGTTTACTGAGGACACCGCCTACGCTCCCTCCAGCCCCTACTCAGCCACCAAGGCGGGGTCTGACCACCTCGTGCGGGCATGGGTGCGTTCCTTCGGACTGCGCGCGACCATCTCAAACTGCTCCAATAATTACGGGCCTTACCAGCACATTGAGAAGTTCATCCCCCGCCAGATCACCAATATCCTCTCCGGACACACCCCCAAGCTCTACGGCACCGGCGAGCAGGTACGCGATTGGATCCACGTCGATGACCACAACGAAGCGGTGCTCGCCATCCTCGAGCGGGGCCGCATCGGCGAGACCTACAATATCGGCGCGGACCAGGAAGATATTAATAATAAGCAGGTCATTGAGCTGATCTGCGAAATCATGGGCCACACCCGGAATGGACGCGCACTCTATGAGCACGTGGCGGACCGCCCCGGCCACGACCAGCGTTATGCCATGGACGCCGCCAAGCTGCGTCGCGAGCTGGGATGGACCCCGCGGTTCACGGATATCCGCGCCGGTCTCGAAGACACCATCGCGTGGTATCGCGAGAACGAAGGCTGGTGGAAGCCCGAGAAAGAAAACGTGGAAGCCCGCTACAAGCAGCAAGGACAGTAGATATGCGTATTACCGAAACCGCCATCCCGGGGCTGCTCATCATCGACCTCGACGTGCACGGCGATAACCGCGGCTGGTTCAAGGAGAATTGGCAACGCGAAAAATTCACCGGTCTCGCGCCCGAGCTCGCGAGCTTCCAGCCGGTGCAGAACAATATCTCTTTCAACCACGCCGGTGCTACGCGCGGCCTGCACGCCGAGCCGTGGGACAAGCTCGTCTCGGTGGCGCAGGGCAAGATTTTCGGCGCATGGTGCGACTTGCGCGAGGGGTCGGAAAGCTTTGGTGAGGTCGTCACCCACGAGGTAGGGCCGGAGACTGCGGTGTTTGTCCCGCGGGGCGTCGCCAATGGCTTTCAGGCGCTGGAGGAAACCTCCTACTGCTACCTGGTGAATGAGCACTGGTCGGCCGAGGCTCGCTACGCCGCGGTGAACCTCAACATCGTGGACTGGCCGCTGGAACCCACCGAGATTTCGGAGAAGGACAAGCAGCACCCCGCTCTCACAGACGTGAGCCCGATGCCCGCCCGCCGTATCCTTGTCACGGGCGCGAACGGGCAGCTGGGGCGGGCGCTGAAGCGCCTGCTTACCGACGCCGAATTCTGCTCCCACGCCGACTTCGACATCACCGACCCACCAGAACGGAATTGGAAGCAGTACTCGGCCATCATTAACTGCGCGGCGTATAACGACGTCAACGGCGCCGAAAACGACCGCGCCGCCGCCTGGGCCGTCAATGCGGAAGCGCCCGCACGGCTGGCGCGCATCGCCGCGGAGAACCAACTCACGCTGGTGCATGTGTCGAGCGACTATATCTTCGACGGCACTAACGAGGTCCACACCGAGGAGGAACTGCCGTCGCCGCTGAGTGCGTATGGGGCGTCGAAAGCCGCGGGCGATACCGCCGCGCAGACCGCGCCGCAGCACTACGTCATTCGTACCTCGTGGGTGTTTGGCGATGGTGAGAATTTCATGTCCACCATGCGCCGGCTGGCCAATAAGGGCGTTGAGCCGAAGGTCATCCATGACCAGCGCGGGCGGCCCACGTTTGCCGAGGATCTTGCCAAGGGCATCGTCCACCTGCTCAATTCCGACGCGGACTACGGCGTGTATAACCTCTCCAACTCGGGCGATACCGTCGGCCGCGATGAGATTGCCATGGCCGTGTTCATCGGGCTCGGCCACGACCCGGCCGAGGTCACTCCGGTAAGCACCGAGCAGTACCGCGAGATCGCGGGACCCGAGGCGCCGCGCCCCAAGGAGTCGACGCTTGCGCTAGATAAAATCGAGGCTACGGGCTTCAAGCCGCAGAATTGGCGCGCGGCCCTTGCCCTATATTTGGCGCTGTACCCGGAGGATTAAATGAAAGGCATCATCCTGGCCGGCGGTTCCGGCACGCGGCTCTACCCGATTACCAAGGGCATCTCGAAGCAGCTCATGCCCATTTATGACAAGCCGATGATTTATTACCCGCTCACCACGCTCATTCAGGCGGGCATTCGGGAAATCCTCATCATTACCACCCCAGAGGATGCGGAGGCCTTCCAGCGGCTCTTTGGCGATGGATCGCAGCTCGGACTCATGATCGATTATGCGGTCCAACCGCGGCCGGAGGGGCTCGCGCAGGCCTTCTTGATTGGCGAGGAGTTTATTGGAGACGACAGCGTCGCGCTGGTGCTCGGCGATAATATCTTCCACGGCTTCGGCGGCGAGCTCGCCCACTGCCAAGATCCGGAGGGCGGCATCATCTTCGCCTACGAGGTCTCGGATCCACAGCGCTATGGTGTCGTGGAATTCGACGCCGCAGGCCATGCGCTCAGCATCGAGGAAAAGCCGGAAGTGCCGCGGTCGAACCACGCGGTGGTGGGCTTGTACTTTTATGACAACTCCGTCGTGGAGATAGCCAAGGGCATCGAACCCAGCGGCCGCGGTGAACTGGAGATCACGGCGGTAAACGAGGAGTACCTGCGCCGCGGCGAGCTCAATGTCCAGCGCCTGCACCGCGGCAGCGTGTGGCTCGATACGGGAACGGTGGACTCGATGAGCGAGGCCTCCGCCTACGTCGAGGTGATGCAAAAACGCACCGGCATCGTTATCGGCTCACCAGAAGTGGCCGCCTTCGACGCCGGCTTCATCGACCGCGCCCAGCTAGAAAAACTCGCCGAGCCGTTACTCAAGTCCGGCTACGGCGAGTACCTGAGGGCGTACTAGAGGCTAGTAGCCGCGCTCGATGTATTCGTCGATGCGCGCAGCCTCCGCGCCCACCGTGGTGGCATCGCCATGCCCTGGCAGGACCTTGGTGTCCTCCGGCAGGGTGAAGACGACGTTCTTCAGCGACTCGATGATCACATCGAAGTCGGAGTACTTGCGGCCGGTGGCGCCGGGGCCGCCGTTGAAGAGCGTATCGCCCGACAGCAGCGTCTCGCCCACGTGCAGCACCACGCAGCCCGGCGAGTGGCCCGGGGTGTGGTAGACCGTGATCTTCTCGCCGCCAATATCGAACTGACCGCGGTCCGCCAATGGCGTGTATGGAGCATCGCCATTGGACTCCTGCCACAGCATGTCATCGTCCGGGTGCAGGTAGACCTCGGTATCGAAGCGCTTGGCGGCCTCGGGGGCGAGCTCGCAGTGGTCATTGTGCGCGTGGGTGAGCAAGATGCCTTCCACGCGACGATCGCCAACGAGCTCTGCTACCGCATCCAGATCGTGGGAGGGGTCCACCACGTACACGCTGGAGTCATCGCCCACGACGTAGACGTTATTGTCCACGTCCCACTCGCCGCCATCGAGGCGGAACTTGCCAGAAGTAACCGTGCTATCGATACGCATTAGAACTCCACCACAGAGCGCAGAACCTTGCCGGACTTCATGGTGGTAAAGGCCTGCTCGACGTCGTCAAGCGCAATGCGCTCGGTGACGAACTTGTCCAGCGGGAAGTTGCCGGCCTTAGACAGCGCTACGTAAGCAGGGAAATCGCGCTCTGGGAGGCAATCGCCGTACCACGCAGGCTTGATGGAGCCGCCGCGGCCGTAGAGGTCGATGGCTGGGATGTCCACGTGGTCGGTGAGGTTCGGCACACCCACCATGACCATGCGGCCGGCGTGGTCGCGGGAGTAGAAGGCCTGGCGCCAAGTGGGCTGGATGCCCACGGCGTCGATAGAGACGTCGGTGCCGAAGCCGCCGGTGAGCTCGCGGACGGCGTCAATAACCTCCTGTTCAGAGAGGTCCTTGGAGCAGATGGTGTCGGTCGCGCCAAATTCGCGGGCGGTCTCCAGCTTGGACTCGTCGATGTCCACAGCAATGATCTTTGCCGCAGCCGCCAGCTTGGCACCCGCAATGGCCGCCATGCCGACGCCGCCGCAGCCAAAGACAGCGACGGACTCGCCGAGCTGGATATCGCCGGTATTCACGGCCGCGCCGAGGCCCGCCATGATGCCGCAGCCCAGCAGGCCAGCGGCGGCTGGGTCGGTGTCTTCCACCTTGGTGCACTGGCCCTCGTGGACCAGGGTCTTCTCCGCGAAGGAACCGATGCCCAGCGCAGGGGTGAGCTCGGTGCCGTCCTCGAGAGTCATCTTCTTGGAGGCGTTGTGGGTATTGAAGCAGTACTTTGGCTCGCCCTTCTTGCAGGCGCGGCACTCGCCGCACACGGCGCGCCAGTTCAAAATGACGAAGTCGCCTTCCTCCACGTGGGTGACCGCAGAACCTACGGTTTCTACCACGCCTGCGGCCTCGTGGCCGAGCAGGAAGGGGAAGGCGTCTTCGATATCGCCATCGCGGTAGGCAAGGTCGGTGTGGCATACGCCGCAGGCCTGTACGCGCACGATGACGTCATTAGGGCCGGGGTCGGGGACAACGATGTTGACGGTTTCGACTTCCGCGCCCTTGGAGCGGGCAATAACAGCTTTTACAGTCATGCGCCCGAGCGTACTATATTTTCAAAACCGGCGCATTATTGAAAATTCTTTTTAAGAGCGGGCAATGACGTTGGCCGCATGCTCGTGGCCACGCTGGTTCATGTGGACGGGCAGGTTGCCGTCGCCTGCGCTAAAGTCCACCAGACCAGCCCACATGCGCTGGTTTGCATCGGCGCACATGCCGTTATTGCGGGTGGAAGGCTTCATATCCAAGAACTGCACGCCGGTGCGCGCCGCCAGATCCACCTGCATCCACTGGGCCTTATTCTCAAAGTCCTGAATGGCCGGCAGGAACGTGGAATCAGCCGGGCGCGGGCCGAAGTGGAATAGGCAGTAGTACGGGCCGGAACCGATGGTGGGATAACCCACGATCTGAATGCGCGCATTCGGAGCGGCGCGCTTGATGCGCTCGATCTGCGGCGCAGTGTGCTCCACGAACTGCTTGCGAATCTGCGGCAGGTTGAGGTCGCGGTGATTGTAGGTGTCATTAAAACCAGTGGTGATGACCACGCGGTTAGTGGCCGGGGTCAGCGCGCCAGTGCGCAGGGCCGTATCCACCTGCTGGAAAATCTGCGGACCAGGGGACATGGACACGGTGCCGGAGCAGGAGAAGTCCCGCACGGGAAGGCGCAGCTTCGCGCCCGCGCGCTTGGCGTAGTTATTGGAGGTCGGGCAGTCTACGCCAACGCCCTTAGAGCGGTCATAGCGGTGGGCAAAATAGGAGCCAGCATCTGGATCCGCAAGGACGGAATCACCGAAGGCTACTAGGTTGCGCTCCGCGGCAGTGGCCTGCGGCGCGGCCACTGCACCCAGCACGGTCAGCGCGGAAGCCACCACGGAGAGAACTTTCAGCTGCAGAGATTTCATGAGATCCTTTTCTAGAAACACCAGTAACTTCAGATAACTGTAGTCACCTCTGTAACATATTTCGAGTTGGCGGCAACACCGCCCGCCTCTCTCACGATATCGTCCATGGTTATCTTTTCGTTATCTTCGCTAATTTGGAGCTTTCCCGATCGTGAATTTTTCTGATTTCACATTCCACGCTGCAGCCCTCGGCCGGTTCGTGCCGGCGCTTCTCAACGCCGGACTCGTCAGCCACCAAGGCGGCGCGAAGGCCCAGATCAATCTCCTGCCGAACCTGGCCCGCTACCGCTTCACCACCGCGCGCGAGATCGAACAGGGCTACCTTGCCTGCCCGGAGCGCTTGGCGCTTATCGACGACGACGGCACCCTCACCTACCGCCAGCTGCGCACCCACACGCAGGGCTTCGCCCGCTACCTCCGCTCGCTGGACCTGCCCGAGATTCGCCTCGGCGTCATGGCGCGCAACGGCCGCGGCATCATCATTCCGCTCGGCGCCAAGGGCTATGTGGGCGCTTCTATTTACCTGCTCAACGTGGGCTCCTCCCCGGAGCAGCTGGCCGGCTGCATTGAGGAAAACGGCATCAATGTGCTCGTCGTGGATGATGAATTCATCGACCGCGTGGACACCGATATCCCGGTCATCATCGCGCACGATACTGGGGCAAGCGATCTACCGAAGCTGGACAAGATTGTAAAGAACCCACCGGCCGTGGAGCTGCCGCGCTTCCCCAAGCACGGCTCAATCGTGCTCATGTCCTCCGGCACCACCGGCATTCCGAAGGGCATTGTGCGGCCGGAGCCGGCCCTGCCGGTGGTGCTGGCTTCCATCGTGGATACGATTCCGTGGCGCGCCGACCAGCGCCTACAGCTCACCGCCTCCATTTTTCACACCTGGGGCTGGGCCTGCATCAATATCGCGCTGGGCCTGCGCAATACCATCGTCACCCGCCGCGTATTCGACGCGAAGCAGGTGCTTGACGACGTCCAGCGCTACCGCCTCGATGGCATGATTTCCTCCCCCATCTTTTTCAAGCGACTGGTGGAGCGGGACCCAGCCGGCGAGTTTGATACCTCGAGCCTGAAATTCATCGCCTCGGCCGGCAATGCGCTGACCCCGGAGGTGGTCAAGGAGACCAATGAGCGCTTCGGCGCCATCCTGTGCAACGTGTATGGATCCACCGAGCTCGCGCTCGCGACGACCGCCACCATGGATCAGGTGGCCGCCAACCCCACCATCGCCGGGCGCGTGGCCTCCGGCACGAAGCTGCGCATCCTCGACAAGGAGGGACACCCGGTTCCGCGCGGCGAGGTGGGAGAGATTTACCTGACCAACTCCACCGCAATGACCGGCTATACCAACCCGAACCTGCGGCTCAATAAGGTGGACGGTCTCATCTCTATTGGAGACTTGGGCTACATCGACGAGCACGACTTCCTGCACGTGGTCGGCCGCGCCGATGACATGATCATCGTCGGCGGCGAAAACGTCCACCCGCAGTCCGTCACCGAGGTTCTCGAGGCCATGCCCGGCATCCACGAGGTGCATGCTGGCGGCGTAGAGGATAGCGAGACCTTCCAGCGCATCGCCGTGTGGGCGGTGCCTACTGCCGACGCCGCCGGAAAGGCCCTCACCGCCGACGCCATCCGCGACTGGGTCCGCACCAAGCTCGCCGATCACTCCGTGCCACGCGACGTACACTTCCTGGCCAAGCTCCCGCGCAACGCCACCGGCAAGGTGGTCCCGCGCCTGCTTAATAACGACAGCGAGGCTTAGCGCACCTCCCATTACGTTGTTGGCAGTTCCGCTTGAAGGAACTCAGGATTCGTGCTCCTAGCCCCATGCTGGGGCAGGCTATGTTTATCTGCGTTCCTTCTGCCTTGGGGCAGTGGAACTAGTCGCTGGCTTCGGTATGGCTTGTTTTCGTCCCTGTCTGAAGATGATCCGGGGGGTGATGCCGCCGAAGGCAGTGACATACTCCAGACTGCTAATAGGAACCTGACCCGCACAGAATGTGCGAGGTCTCAAAGTAATGTGGATGCCAGCGTGAAGTATGTCCGACCACCAGCGATGAAATAAGTCCCATACTCATTCAATTCGCTAGGAGGTCTAGCATGACCTACGACTATGTCATCGGCATGGACGTCGGCAAATACTTTCACCACGCTTGCGTCTTAGACATCGACGGCACCCAGGTGCTATCTAAGCGCATCAACCAAAACGAAAAATCCTTGCGCACGCTGTTTTCAACGTTCAGCGCACACGACCACAAGGTCCTTGTCGTCGTGGACCAGC
>CALLKG010000051.1:0-55006 GCA_938008395.1 Corynebacterium tuberculostearicum | reverse complement strand
CGGCAACCTCTTCGGCAGACATGCCATCAACGTGGGACTCGAACTTGTTGTTCTCCGTATCGGAGGTCAGCAGCTTGACCCACTCGCCCTTGCCGTCGAAGGAGCCGTCCTCTGGCAAAACGCCAGAGCCATCGATTTCATCCTCGGGGGAGTTGCCCTCCAGCTTGGCCACGTACAGGGTGCCGTGATCCAAGATGCTGAGGTTGTGCTCGATATTGCCCTCTTCGTACTTCTTGGTGGAGACGAACTTGTAGATGTACTCAAACCGGGAGTCATCGCCGGAGTAGCACACCACGGTGCCATCGGAGGCGATGTGGACGTTGCCGGCCTCGTGCTTGAATCGGCCCAGAGCGGTGTGCTTGACCGGGGTGGACTTAGAATCTAGCGGGTTAATCTCAACCAACCAGCCGAAGCGGTTAGGCTCGTTCGGCTCCTTGGAGACGTCGAAACGCTTATCAAAGCGCTCCCATTTGCGCTGGGTCTCGCCATCTTCCAAGCCGAAGCGCTCCAGGGACTCCTGTGCCTTCTTGTCATCCAGCTTGGCGTGTGCAAAGTACTGGTCAAAGTTCTCTTCGCCAGAGAGCATGGTGTTCCACGGGGTGATACCGCCGGAGCAGTTAGCCAGGGTGCCCTTGACCTTCTTGCCCGTCTTATCGGCGGAAGTCTTTACAAACTCGGAACCGGCAGCCGGACCTACCAAGGTGAATTCGGTAGTAGCGGTAATGCGGCGGTTGAGTGGACCAAACTCGCGCTTGAGTTCACCGGTATCGCCTACCTTGGACACCTCCACGATGGAGTGGCCGTGGCCAGCCCAGCCAATCTTGGCCTGCTCTTCGGTGGGGTTATCCGCATCGTAGTTAGGGAACATCTGCGGTTCGGTGGTGTACTCGTGGGAGCAGACGTAGATAAGGCGGTTGTCATCGTCCGGGTGCTCGATAAGGCCGGCGAAGTCATTGTTGAAGCCGAATTGCTTCTCGGCTGCCTCGGCGGTCTGGTTCTTGTCATCGAATTCCGGCGCGTCCTCAAACAGCGGGTCGCCCCAGGCAATGAGGACGGACTGCTCGTAGCCATCCGGGATGACCACTTCGTCCTTCTCGTTTGGCTGTACTGGGTCGAACTTCATGCCCTCTGCGGAGGTGAGCTCAACGTTCGCCTCAGAGGTTTTGCCGCCCTTGCCCTCGGAGGAAGAAGCCTCATTAGACGCATCATCCGGGTTGGAGCAGGCCGCCAAAGCAGCGCCGCCGCCAACGGTGACGACGGACAGGCTGCCCGCACGCAGCGCGGTACGGCGGGAGAACTGGTCAGCAAAGTACGGGTTATTGGACTTGTTCTCGCACTCGCCAAAGCAAGCATTACCGCACTTGTAAGTGCAGGTCAGGCTGGAACGAGAGGAGGCAAAGAGACTAGAGAGAAGGTTGCGGCCTTTAAGCGCCATAGTTACTGCTCCAAATGGGTTGAAAATATTGTTTAGACACGGGGACAGCCATATATATAAGGGGATCTCAGTAACAGTGCGTTGGCGCGGAGGTGACGGTGAAGTGAATTATGCGTAAATCTTTTCCGGGGTGAGGTTGGCGTGGGCTAAATCGCGTGCTGCGGTGGGGATCGACTACCCTAGGCTAACGTGAGCGAGCAGAAGAATAATGAAGTAAACGATGTCCCTGAGCAGCTGCGCATCCGCCGCGAGAAGCGCGATCGCCTGCTGGAATCCGGCGTAGAGGCCTACCCGGTCACCGTTGAGCGCACCATCTCTTTGAAGGATTTGCGCCACGATTTCCGCGTAGTGGCCGAGGGCGAAGAGCCGGGCACGGAAGAAGGCGTGACCTACCTGGCCCCAGGCGAGGAAACCGAGGTAACCCACGCCATTGCCGGCCGCCTTATCTTTATGCGCAATACCGGCAAGCTGTGCTTTGCCACCCTGCAAGATGGCGACGGCACCCAGGTGCAGGCCATGCTTTCTTTGGCCGAGGTAGGCAAGGAGCGCCTCGACGCGTGGAAGTCCGATGTTGACTTGGGCGATTTCATCTCCGTGCGCGGCCGCGTAATTTCCTCCCGCCGCGGCGAGCTGTCCATCATGGTCTCTGAGTGGACCATGGCCGCTAAGTCCCTGCGCCCGCTGCCGGTGTCCTTTGCCGATATGGCAGAAGATACCCGTGTGCGCCAGCGCTATAACGACCTCATTATCCGCGAAGAGGCCCGCAAGAACGCCATGATCCGCGTGAAGGTCATGCGCGCGCTGCGTAACTACCTGGAAAGCCAGGATTTCGTTGAAATCGAGACCCCGATGCTGCAGACCCTGCACGGTGGCGCGGCCGCTCGCCCGTTTATCACCCACTCCAATGCGTTGGATATTGACCTTTACCTGCGTATCGCGCCGGAGCTGTACTTGAAGCGTGCCGTCGTCGGCGGCATTGACCGCGTCTTCGAAATCAACCGTAACTTCCGCAACGAGGGCGTGGACCGCTCCCACTCGCCGGAGTTCGCCATGCTCGAGACCTATGCTGCATGGGGCGACTACGACGATTGCGCCCGCATGACGCGCGAGTCCATCCAGGCCGTAGCGCGCGACGTCTTTGGCTCGACCACCGTCACCCTGGCGGATGGCACTGAGTTCGATTTTGGCGGCGAAGAGTGGCCCGAAATCGAGATGTACCCCTCCCTCAATGAGGCCCTGCAGCGCAAGTTCCCGGGCCAGCCGGAGGTCACCATCGATACCGACGTTGAAACGCTCAAGGGCATTGCCGACGTCATCGGCCTTGACGTCCCCAAGGACGGCGGCTGGGGCCACGGCAAGCTGGTGGAGGAAATCTGGGAGGTCCTGTGCGAGGACCAGCTGGAAGGCCCCATCTTTGTCAAGAACTTCCCGGTCGAGACCTCCCCGCTGACTCGTCAGCACCGTTCCAAGCCGGGCGTGACCGAGAAGTGGGATCTCTACGTCCGCGGCTTCGAGCTGGCAACCGGCTACTCCGAGCTGGTGGACCCGGTTATCCAGCGCGAGCGCTTTGAGGATCAGGCCCGCCTGGCCGCCGGTGGCGATGACGAAGCCATGGTGCTGGATGAAGACTTCCTTGCCGCAATGGAGCAGGGCATGCCGCCTACGGCCGGCACCGGCATGGGCATGGACCGCTTGCTGATGGCCCTGACCGGCCTGGGAATCCGCGAAACCGTGCTTTTCCCACTGGTTAAACCGGAGCAGAAGTAGCACCTAGCGTCCTCTCGCTTTGCCGTCAGCCCGCGCGGGCTGACGGCCTTGTTATTTTCAGCTGGTGTTTCTTCCCACATTCATGCTGCGAAAGGTCAGCACAGGTTCCCACCGCATGGAAAAATGCAGGACATGAAAAGAATTCTCCCTATCCTTGCCCTACCTGTATTGGCCGTCGGGCTTGCGTCGTGTTCCTCTGCTGACGGTAACGAGGAAGCGCCCCAATTCCGCCCACAGATGACCGAAAGCACCGCAGCTAGCTCGGCGGAGGCTTCCTCTCCAGAGACCACAGCGGAAGAAACCACCGAATCAGATAAGAAAGTGGATGACTCCGGTCTCACGATGCGCTCGGCCGAGGACTTTTTGGCGAAGGGTCCCGAATACGCGCAGTCGAAGGCATGGGGAGTTAAAAGTCCCGATGAAAAGGTCTGGTGCTCCTTTAATGAACTCTCCGAAGGGCCGTGGTGCACCGTGCAGTTTGCAGATCCACCCCTAATGCCAGACCCAAACCAGCCGCAGTGGGAGGCTAATATGGTCAGCTTCAAAAAGGGGGAGGGCTTCTTCCCGTCTGGCGTGGTGGACCCAGGTGACCTGACTCCACCGAAACAGCTCAAGGCAGGGGAGAAGGTAGAAATTGAAGGAGCTACCTTCGAGGCACCTAACTCGGACGAGTTCACGGTCACAGCGAAAGGGCATTACTTCACCGTAAAGGACAACGGTCAGTACTTCTCCGATACCTTCCTGCCTAAGCCCGATTCCAATGGCAACGGCAAAATAGGCACTATCTGTGGCCAGATAGATACCCAATGGGGACGAAAGAACGTCTACGTGCAAGTCGATGGCACGAACTGCACCAAAGCTATGCAGATCGTAGATAGCTACGTGAACCACGACTTTAAGCCGGAGGAAGTAAATACCCGCGGCTCCCTCGTAGTCGATGGTTGGGAGTGCGACGTATCCGCGCCGAAATTCTTAGATGACTCAAAGCCGGAAAACCGCTTGCCCAAATGCGTGGATTCGAGCGGCAGCGGGCGAGTAGTTCTCCTGGATATCTAAGTTTTTAGCGCACGAGTGGCCCGGCGGATTTATCGCCGCGCAGGCGCTTAATAATGTTCTCGGCCGAAATCAGGCACATCGGCACGCCCACGCCCGGCACGCTGGTGGCGCCTGCATAGAAGAGTCCATCGACCTTGCGCGAGGCGTTGCGCCCGCGCAAGAACGCCGATTGCCGCAGCGTGTGCGCGGGCCCAATAGAACCGGCCGACCAGGCATGGTAGCGCTCGGCAAAATCGGCCGGGCCGAGCGTGCGCTTGACGACGACCCTATCTACCAAATCCGGCACCCCGGCCGTGGCCGCGATGTGGTTGAGGGCGGCGTCGGCAATCGCGGCAACGCGCTCGGATTCCTCTGCGTGGTAGGCGTTGCCGAACCCGGGTGCCTCCGCGGCCGGAACTGGTACCAAAATGAAGAGGTTTTCGTGGCCCGCGGGCGCTACGTTCGGGTCGGTGGCCGAGGTCTTGGATACGTAGATGGACTCCGAGGCACCCAGCGGCCGGGAGGGCTCCGGGCCGGAATAGACGGCGCGGAAATCCGGATCCCAATCCTGGCTGAAAAGCAGCGTATGGTGTGCTAATTCGGGCAGCTCGCCCTTCACCCCGGCCAAAATGAGCACGGTGCCTAGGCCCGGATTGCGCCGGCCCCAATAGCGCTCCGGATAGGTGCGCAGCTGGGGTGGTAAAAGCTGGGTCTCGGTGTGGTGCACGTCCGCCGCCGAGACCACGATATCGGCGTGGATGGCGCCCTTATTCGTGCGCACGCCGGTGACCTTACGGTTGGCGACCTTGATGGAGGTCACCTCTTCGCCCAAGCGGAAGGTGGCGCCAAACTTCTGAGCCTGCCGGTAGATGGCCTGGACGACGGCCGCGAATCCACCCTGTGGGTAGCGCACGCCCTCCACCAGATCGGTGTGGCTCATCAAGGAATACAGGGCCGGTGCGGCCGCCGGCTCGGAGGACAAAAAGACCGCCGGGTAACTTAAGATTTGGCGCAGGCGGGCATCGGAAAAAGCCCGGCCCACATGCTGCTTTAGGTTCACCGTCAGCAGAGCCATGAGGCGTGAAATCCGGGTGCGGATATCGCGGTGCACCAGGTTCAGCGGCGCGGAGAAGGTGGTGTAGAGGAAGTGCTTGAGCGCCATCTCATAGGTATCGCTGGCCTGCGCTAAGTACTCGCGAACTTTCTCCCCCGCGCCGGGCTCCAGCGATTCGAAGAGCGCGGCGACTTCCTCCATCCCAGAGTTCACATCCACCGGCGTATCGCCGTGAAAGACGCGGTAGGCGGGGGAGAGGTCCACCAAATCTAGCTCCGCCTCGGTGGAGGTGCCACACAGCGCAAAGAAGTGATCGAAAGCCTCGGGCATGAGGTACCAGGACGGGCCGGTATCCCAGCGGAAGCCGGCTTCCGCAAAGCTGCCGGCGCGCCCGCCTACCTCATCCAGCGAGTCCACGACGGTGACCTCGTAGCCCTCGCGGCCGAGCAAAGCGGCGGTGGCGAGACCGGCGATGCCGGCTCCAATGACGACGGCGTGCATGATGCTCCTTAGTTTTCGCCCGTGGGTGAGATCTGGCTGCTGCGGCCGCGATGGCGCACCGCGCGGGCCGCGAGCCAAGCCTTGGTGTGGTTCGGAACGGATACCCGCGTGGTGGCAAGCGCTGTAGCCGGGGTGGCGGCGAGGCGATTGGTGAGCTCGGCGAAGATATCCGCCGCCGCGCTCACACCCACCCGCGCGGAAGCCGGAAGCAAGTCGATGGTGAGCGCGGCGGTGGCGAGCTCTCGGCGGATCTCTGCGATGAGCGCGGACTTGGTGGCTTCATCAATCCGACCAGATGGGGCCTGCTGAAAATAGGTGCGGCCTAAAGTGGAGCTATCCTCGCGCAGGTCACGCAGGAAATTAATCTTCTGAAAGGCTGACCCTAGCGCGCGGGCGCCGCGCTCCATGGCGGCGCGGTCGGCAGGGGAGACGTTCTCCTCGGCCAAGAAAATTTGCAGGCACAATAGCCCGATGGCTTCCGCTGAGCCGTAGATATAGTCCTGCAGCTCCGACGGGGAGTATTCGCGATGGGTCAGGTCCGCGCGCATGGAGCTAAAGAAGGCAACAAGGTGCTCGCGGTGGAAGCCGCAGCGGCGAGCGGTGATGGCATAAGCGTGCACAACCGGGTCGGTGTGCAGTCGCTGCTGCGGCGCGGCCAGAATGGTCTTTTCGTAGGCATCCAGTGCGGCCGCGGGGTCGGTGTGGGCTTGGGTTGCGGCGCCGTCGACAAGCTCGTCTGCAATGCGCACCACCGCGTATAGGTGGCGGATATCGGCGCGCACCCGCCCGCGCAAAAGCCGCGTGGCCAGGGAGAAGCTGGTGGAGTACTGCCCCATAACCTGCGCGGCCGCGCGGGAGGCCGCTTGGTCATAGCGAGTCAACATATCTGTCAACGTAGCATGCAGCCTGTTAGCGGTTCGTGGCGCGTGGCTGCCCCTCGGCAAAGCCTGCCGCGGACTGCACGCCCACGGTGGCGCGCTCGCGGAAGCCGGCCAGGGAATCGGCGCCGGCGTAGGTGCACGAGGAACGCACGCCAGAGACAATCCGGTCCACCAGGTGCTCCACGCCGCCGTGCTCGGGGTCGAGGTAGATGCGAGAGGTCGAAATGCCCTCTTCGAACATCTCGCGGCGGGCGCGCTCAAAGGCCTCGGTATCGGAATTGCGGCCGCGCACCGCCCGGCGCGACGCCATACCGAAGGACTCCTTATAGAAGGCGCCGTCGGCATCCTTGTGCAGGTCACCTGGGGACTCGAAGGTGCCGGCGAACCAGGAGCCAATCATGACATTGGAGGCGCCCGCAGCAAGTGCGAGGGCGACATCGCGCGGGTCGCGCACGCCGCCGTCGGCCCAAACATGGGCGCCTACCTCCCGGGCGGCCGCAGCGCATTCTAAGACGGCCGAGAATTGCGGGCGGCCCACGCCAGTCTGCATGCGGGTGGTGCACATCGCGCCCGGGCCCACACCGACCTTGATAATGTCCGCGCCGGCCGTGGCCAGTTCGCGCACACCCTCGGCCGTGACAATATTGCCGGCGGCAATGGGAAGCCCCAGATCCAGCGCCTTCACCTTGCGCAGCGCGGTGAGCATGCTTTCCTGATGTCCGTGTGCAGTATCGATGACGAGGACATCAGCACCGGCCTCCGCTAGGGCACGGGCGCGACCTTCCACGTCACCGTTGATGCCCACCGCAGCACCGATGTGCAAGCGGCCTTGCTTGTCGACGCCCGGCCTGTACATCTTCGCCCTCACCGCACCCTTCCTCGTGAGGATTCCAGCCAAGGTGCCATCCGGGTTGACCACCGGGGCTAGCTTGCGGGAGGTCTTGCGCAGCTTGGTAAAGGCCTCCTGTGGGTCAATGCCCACCGGCAGCGTGACCAAGTCGGTGGTCATCAGCTGGCCGACGGCGGTGAAGTTATCCTGCCCACGCAGGTCCTTTGGGGTGATGATGCCGATGGGCATGTTCCCCTCGACCACGATGGCGGCACCATGGGCGCGCTTGTGCAAAAGGTTGCTGGTATAGCCCACGGTGTGGTGCGGCTTGACGGTAATTGGCGTGTCATAAACCAAGTCCGCCGCCTTCACAGAGGCGATGGTTTCTGCGGCCGCTTCTAAGGAGAGGTCCTGCGGAAGGATGGTCAGCCCGCCGCGCCGGGCGATGGTCTCGGCCATGCGACGTCCGGCCACGGCAGTCATATTGGCCACGATGAGAGGGATGGTATTTCCGGTGCCGTCCTCAGTGGTGAGGTCTACCGACTGGCGCGAGCCCACCTCGGAGTGGCTCGGGACCATAAATACGTCGGAGTAGGTCAATTCGTACGGCGGATGGGAATCGTTGAGAAAACGCACTGGGGGTGTACCTCGCTTCAGGCTCGGGTGGCGCGGTCTCACCGCGCGGATGAAGACACTAAAACTATACTCCTCGACTTTCCCCGCACCCGCGGCCTCAGTATCCTGTCTGGGTGTCTCAGAAACCAGATCCCCACATTTCCGCAGAGGTAAAAATCAACCTCACCATCCTCGTCCTTGGCGCGATGGTGATGATCCTGAACGAGACCGCCCTGTCGGTGGCGCTTCCCACCATCATGGCGGACTTCGGCATCCCCGCTACCTCCGCCCAATGGCTGCTTACCGGTTTCCTCCTCACCATGGGCGTGGTCATCCCGACCACCGGCTTTCTCATGGATAAGTTCACCACCCGGCAAATCTTCTTGGCATCGTCGGGAGTATTCCTCGCCGGTACAGTACTGGCGGCGCTCGCCCCGGCCTTCGGCGTGCTGCTGGTGGGGCGCGTGTTCCAAGCGGCCGGCACCGCCTTGATGATCCCCACCCTGATGACGGTGGCGATGACCCTCGTCCCGCCGCAGCGCCGCGGCAGCGTAATGGGCATTATCTCCGTGGTCATTTCCGTCGCCCCAGCGCTCGGCCCCACTGTAGGTGGCTTCGTGTTGAGCATGTCTAGCTGGCACGTCATCTTCTGGACTATGGCGCCGCTGCTTGGCCTCATCTGCGCCGCCGGCTATTTCCGCCTGGTCAACGTGGGGGATAAGCGCGATACCCCGCTGGATTTCCCGTCCGTCGTGCTGTCCGTCTTCGCCTTCGGCGGATTGGTCTACGCCGTATCGTCCCTGGAAAACATGTTGGAGGGAGATGGCCTCGTAGACATCGTCGTTCTCATCGTCGGCCTCGTGGCCTTGGCGCTTTTCACCCGCCGCCAGCTGCGCTTGGCCAAGGACAATCGCGCCCTTTTGGACATGCGCCCGTTTACGGTTCCCAACTTCACCGTGGCGGTACTGGGCATGCTGCTCATGTTCGGGCTATTGCTCGGCGTGGTCAATATCCTGCCCATCTACCTGCAGACCTCCCTGGCAGTAAGCTCGCTGGTCACCGGGCTCGTCGTCATGCCTGGCGGTTTGCTCCAAGGCGGCATCTCGCCGATGGTCGGCCGCCTCTATGACGTCCACGGGCCCCGCCCGCTCATGATCCCCGGCGCCCTGCTCCTCGCCGCGGGCACGTGGCTGATGACCCTGCTCAACGAGGACAGTGCGGTATGGATGGTCATTGGCATGCACATCCTTTTTGCGCTGGGCATCGCGCTTATGATGACGCCGCTGATGACGACGTCCCTAGCCTCCCTGCCAGACGAGCTTTACTCGCACGGCTCCGCCATCCTCAATACCCTGCAGCAGCTGGCGGGTGCGGCCGGCACTGCCTTCCTGATGACCTTCCTGACCCGTGGCACCAAGTCCGGTGCGGCCCAAGGCATGAACGAGGCCGCCGCGACGGCTCACGGCGCGCACTGGGCCTTCCTTTTTGCCGGCGTGCTTTCGCTGGTGGTTGTCGTACTCGCTCCGTTCCTCAAGCGCGTACCCTCCGGGGAATAGGCACAAGGACAAATTAAGAGGCGCACAGCGGCAGGTTCAGCCGCTCCTCTTCAGCCTTATCGCCCCACACCAGGAATGCGGACTGGGTGCCTTCCACGGCCATCACGTAGGTCGGAACATCCGCGGTGGTCTCAAAGCTTTGGATGGTGCACTGATCATTGGAAAGCTCGACCGGTTCGGCGTCGGGAAGCATGGCATCGCGCTCCTCCACGCTGGGGTAGTAGGTCACGATGTAGTTGAACCCATCGCCCACGCAGGAAATCTTGGCCTCCTGGCCGGGCTCCGGCTCGCGCGAGGAGCACTTTGCCCCATCGAAGCCGTCCTGGCCGCTGCGGGAGCCCACCAAGTCCGGGTACGCATCCGCCAAGTTCTGCTCTTTGTCATTCCAGCTGGGGTAGGACAGGAAGAACCACAGCGCGGCCGCAGCAGCAATCGCGGCCACCGCCAGCACCGTAATCAGCGCAATGAGCCCGCCCTTGCCCTTCTTCTTCGGCGCGGGCGCCATCGGCTGCTGCGGCTGCGCCATGGGCTGGGCCATCGGTTGCGGCTGTTGCGGCGGGGCAAACTGCTGCTGAGGGCGTGGCTCCGGCTCCTGCACGCGGGGAATCTGCGCGGTATCGAAGTCGCGCTGCGGGCGCAGCTGAGCGACCACATCCTTGGCGCTCTCTGCCGTGCCAGTGGGCTTATACTCCGGGCATTTGCAGGCAACAAGCTCCTCAAACGTCGCCACCGCATCGCCGTGCTCTTCGCCGGACGGCCCGGCCGCAGCCAGCACCGAAACCTGGCGTTGCTTATCGACGCCCACCCGGGCCTCCCTCAGCCCATGCATCGCAAAGTCTGCCCGGCCGCGGGAAACTAGGAAGTCCACCGCACCCGCCAGCGGGCCGAAGACGTCGGCGGCCTCCTCGCGGCTGAGATTACTGGGAAGCTCAGAAAGCTGGGTTCCGGAAACCCCTTCGCGCACGATGAATTCCTGCCCGTCCGCGGTGGTGCCCGTGCCTACCAGCGGCGCGATGGCTGGGTGATGCAACCCATGCAGTGCCGTGGACTTATCCACCACGCCGGTAATTTCCGGCGCGAAGATTTCCACGCTTAGTTGCTGGTGCGTGGTTCCATCTTCGACCGCAAAGAGGGTAGACGATGGAGCCTCATCCAATACGGCCAATTCGTGCAGGTTGTGCTGGGTGGCAAAGAACTCAGGAAGCTGGGGCACGGTCGCGACGTCCTTTAATAGTAGGGAGGGGCAGGGAACGATAAAACGATTCTAGATTACATGCCCATGCCCCTGTTCGCTACCGGCGTACACCCGTGTGAGCTGCGCATATGGTGGATTCTGGCGGTATTGCGGGCATCTGGGAACAAAACCGGAAATTATCGGCGGACTGCCGCGTTAGAGTGGGTATCACATTAGAAGCGAAAGTATAGGGGAATCATGTTCGAGAGGTTTACCGATCGTGCTCGCCGCGTCATCGTGTTGGCGCAGGAAGAAGCGCGCATGCTTAACCACAATTACATCGGCACCGAGCACATCCTGCTCGGCCTTATCCATGAGGGCGAAGGCGTAGCCGCCAAGGCGCTGGAATCCATGGGTATCTCCCTGGAGGATGTCCGCCGCGAGGTCGAGGAAATCATCGGCCAGGGCAGCCAGCCGCACACCGGCCACATCCCCTTTACCCCACGCGCCAAGAAGGTGCTGGAGCTTTCCCTGCGCGAAGGCCTGCAGATGGGACACAAGTACATCGGTACTGAGTTCTTGCTGTTGGGTCTCATTCGCGAGGGCGACGGCGTCGCCGCCCAGGTGCTGACCAAGCTCGGCGCCGACCTGCCGCGCGTGCGCCAGCAGGTTATCCAGCTGCTGTCCGGTTATGAGGGCGGCCAGCAGGAGGGCGGTTCCTCCAACGGCCAGGGCTCCGGTCCGGTCGGCGCGGGTGCTGGTGCGGGTGCCGGCGCGGGCGGCCGTGGTGGCTCCGGCGGTTCCGGCGAGCGTTCCAATTCCCTGGTGCTCGACCAGTTCGGCCGCAATCTCACCCAGGCCGCTAAAGACGGCAAGCTCGATCCGGTCGTTGGCCGCGAGTCCGAGGTAGAGCGCATCATGCAGGTGCTGTCTCGCCGTACGAAGAATAACCCGGTTCTCATCGGTGAGCCGGGCGTTGGTAAGACCGCCGTCGTCGAGGGCTTGGCGCTCGACATCGTCAACGGCAAGGTTCCGGAGACCCTTAAGGACAAGCAGCTTTACTCGCTCGACTTGGGCTCCCTGGTTGCCGGCTCCCGTTACCGCGGTGACTTTGAGGAACGCCTGAAGAAGGTGCTCAAGGAGATTAACCAGCGCGGCGACATCATCTTGTTCATCGATGAGATTCACACCCTGGTAGGTGCTGGTGCTGCTGAAGGCGCCATCGATGCTGCCTCGCTGCTCAAGCCGAAGCTGGCTCGTGGCGAGCTGCAGACCATCGGTGCTACGACCCTTGAGGAATACCGCAAGCACATCGAGAAGGATGCCGCCCTGGAGCGCCGCTTCCAGCCAGTCAAGGTGGAGGAGCCTTCCCTGGATGACACCTTCTTGATCCTGAAGGGCCTGCGCGATAAGTACGAAGCGCACCACCGCGTGTCCTACACCGATGAGGCGCTGCATGCTGCAGCTTCCCTCTCGGATCGCTACATCAATGACCGTTTCTTGCCGGATAAGGCCGTTGACCTCCTCGATGAGGCTGGCGCCCGCATGCGCATCAAGCGCATGACCGCGCCGAAGGGCCTGCGCGAGGTCGATGACCGCATCGCTGAGGTACGCAAGGAAAAGGAAGCGGCCATCGATGCGCAAGACTTTGAAAAGGCAGCCGGCCTGCGCGATAAGGAGCGTAAGTTGGGCGAGGAGCGCGCGGAAAAGGAAAAGCAGTGGCGCTCTGGCGACCTGGAGGAAATCGCCGAGGTAGGCGAGGACCAGATCGCCGAGGTTCTGGCGCACTGGACCGGCATCCCGGTGCTGAAGCTGACGGAGAAGGAATCCAACCGTCTGCTCAACATGGAAGAGGAGCTGCACAAGCGCATCATCGGCCAGGACGAGGCGGTCAAGTCCGTCTCCCGCGCCATCCGCCGCACCCGTGCAGGCCTCAAGGATCCGCGCCGCCCGTCCGGCTCCTTCATCTTCGCCGGCCCGTCCGGTGTGGGTAAGACCGAGCTGTCGAAGTCCCTGGCTAACTTCCTCTTCGGTTCGGATGATGACCTCATCCAGATCGACATGGGTGAGTTCCACGATCGCTTCACCGCTTCCCGCCTCTTCGGTGCCCCTCCGGGATACGTTGGCTACGAAGAGGGTGGCCAGCTGACCGAGAAGGTTCGCCGCAAGCCGTTCTCTGTCGTGCTTTTCGATGAGATCGAGAAGGCCCACAAGGAGATTTACAACACCCTCCTGCAGGTGCTGGAAGATGGCCGCCTTACTGACGGCCAGGGTCGCGTCGTCGACTTCAAGAACACCGTTCTTATCTTCACCTCGAACCTAGGCACCCAGGACATCTCGAAGCCGGTGGGCTTGGGCTTTACCGGTTCCTCCGAAAACGATTCGGATGCCCAGTACGACCGGATGAAGCAGAAGGTCAACGACGAGCTGAAGAAGCACTTCCGCCCAGAGTTCTTGAACCGTATCGATGACATCGTCGTCTTCCACCAGCTCACCCAGGAGCAGATTGTGGAGATGGTCGAGCTGCTCATCGGCCGCGTGGCCAAGCAGCTGGACGAGCGCGATATGGGCATCGAGCTCACGCAGAAGGCAAAGGACCTGCTGGCTAAGCGCGGCTTCGACCCAGTATTGGGCGCTCGCCCGCTGCGCCGCACCATTCAGCGCGAGATCGAGGATCAGCTCTCTGAGAAGATCCTCTTCGGCGAAATCGGCGCCGGCGAAATCATCACCGTCGACGTCGAGGGCTGGGACGGCGAGTCCAAGGACAACACGGGCGCGAAGTTCACCTTCAGCCCGCGCCCGAAGCCTCTGCCGGAGGACACCGAGGAGCCGCAGCTTGACGACGCCGAGGTGCGCGAAAACGACGCCGACTCCACCGACGCCGGCGAGCCCGACACCATCACCCCGGACGTCCCAGGCGATGGCGGCTCCACCGCCGCCGGAACCGACCTAGAGTCCGGCTCCGGTTCCGACTCCGATGACGACGGCCACAACCCGCCGCCAGCAGGTGCCGGCCAGCCGATGTAATTCGGTCCAACGGTTAAAGCCACCCAGCACTTCGCTTTCTGCGAGGCTGGGTGGCTTTTTCTGTGCAGTTCCGCGCGCTCGGACCCCATTTAGCCCGCGCAATCAGAAGATGCCGGTTTCCCGTCGAATCTTTTCCTTGGCCAAAACCTACTGCGCAGTAGGAACGGTGGAAGTGGAATTGCTAAAGTAAATGCTTATGGGACTTCAGTATCGTTCAAGAAAAAAGACCGGCAAGAATAGCTGGATCAACGTCTCCGGATCCGGCGCGTCGATGTCTACCAAGGTAGGACCGGTCACTTTTAATTCCCGCGGCGGCATGTGGGTGAACCTGCCGGGCGGATTCAATTTCCGCGGCCGCTGGCGTTAAACAGATCACACCTCCTGGATCGCGAACTGCGATTATAGCCGGCCATTATTAATCCCCTAAATAGGGAGGTGGAACAGGCCGGCGTCGTTTTGCTCGGCGAGGCCGTCGGCAAGCAGCGAAGCCAACGCCCGGGAGCGCTGCGCCGCATCGGGCCAGACCACGTCAATCTCGGACTGCGGCACCGGCCGCTCCGCCGCGCGCAGCACGTCCAGAATCTTGCCGCGCACCTGTCGATCCGTGCCGACGAATTTTTGCACGCGCTTTTTCGCCCGCGCCTGCTCCTCCGCACTCGGCTGCGGCCGGCCCGCCAACTGCCACGCACAGCTCGCGCGCAGCGGGCACTGCTCGCAGGACGGGTTCTTCGCCGTGCACACCAGCGCTCCCAATTCCATGAGCGCGGCCGAAAAACGCGGGCCATTGTCGGCCGGCAACAGCTCCGCCACGGCCGCTAACTCCCGCTTCGACGGTTGCGGCGCCAAGAACCTACCGTCCTCCGCGCGCGCATACACCCGCCGCACATTGGTATCGACCACCGGCACGTTTATCCCAAAGTGGAAGCACGCCACGGCCCGCGCGGTGTAGTCACCGATGCCCGGCAGGCGCAGCAGCTTATCGACGTCCGCCGGCACTTCACCCTCGCCAATGGCCGCCGCGCACTCCCACAGGCGCAGCGCACGCCGCGGATAGCCCAGCTTGCCCCAGGCGCGCAGTACCTCCGCCCGGGTGGCCTGGGCAAAGTCCGCCGGGGTGGGCCAGCGCCGCATCCATTCCTCCCACACCGGAGCCACGCGCGCGACCGGGGTTTGCTGGCTCATGACCTCGCTGAGCAGCACACCCCACGCGCTCGTGCCAGGCCGGCGCCACGGCAGGTCGCGTTCATTGGCATCGAACCAGGAAAGAAGAGCTTGCGAATCCATCGTGGGAGATAGTCTAGGGCATTAGAATGTGGCCTATGCCTTTACGTAATGTTGCCCACGAACCGCAGGCCGTATGGAAGGCCCTCAAAGCGGGAAATCAGCGTGTATTAGACGGCGAGACCGTCGACGTGCGCGAGATTTATAACCGCGAGGGCCTAACTCACGGCCAGGATCCCCGCGTGGTGGTCATTTCCTGTTCCGATTCCCGCGCCCCCATCGAGCACGTTTTCAACATCGGCTTCGGCGATGCCTTTGTCATCCGCACCGCGGGCCACATTCTTGACGACGCCGTCGTAGCCTCCCTCGACTACGCCCTCGCCGCCCTCAAACCCAACCTTTTGGTGGTCCTCGGCCATCAATCTTGTGGCGCGGTGGGCGCGGCTACCGGCTTCGTTGGCGGCGGCGAGCTACCCACCGGCCTGCAGCGACCCATTATCGAGAAGGTTGCCGCCTCCGCCCTAGTGGCGGGCCCCAATGCCACGACTGACGACGTCGAGCGGGAACACACTCGCCAGACCGTCGCCCAGCTGGTGGCCAGCGTGCCCAACGTGCGCCGCCTGCTGGACGAGGGCGCCCTGGGCGTTATTGGCGCGCGCTACCTGCTGGAAGACTCCAGCGTGGAAACCCTGCAGACCCTCGGCGTGAAGTAGCTCAGCCTGACACGCGGCGCGGGCTTAGCGCACCGGCCCGCACCCACCGCTTAAAATTGACAGCGTGACGCAGAAAAAGCCCCTACCTGAAGAGATCTACAAGCGCCGCCGCGTGGCGGCGCTCATCATCGTGCTCGTGCTGGCCGTGGTGCTGATCTGGGCGGCCGTGGCCGCCTTCGGGGGCAGCAGCGATGAGCCGGCCGATACCGCCGCCCCTGCATCCACGCCGGAGCAGACCTCGTCTTCTGCCGCCCCGGAGTCCTCCGAGGCTGCCTCGGAGACGGCTGCAGAGGCCGCGTCCGAGGGGGCATCGGAAAGCAAGGCGGCCGAAAGTGAGCCGTCGAGCGTTGCGCCTGCAAGCTCTGAGGCAGCCAAGGAGACCTGCGATCTCGCGGACCTCCAGGTGCGCACCTCCATGCTGAACTACTCCGTGCCGGAAGGCGAGCTGCCGAAGTTCTTCATGACGGTCACCAACCCCACGGCCGCGGACTGCAAGATCGACCTGGACAAGAACTTGCTGCGCTTCGAGGTCTACAAGATGGCCGATAACCAGCGTGTATGGTCCGATACGGATTGCTACGCCTCCGTGCAGACCGGCTCGCAGACCTTCCCGGCCGGCAAGGACGTGAAATTCGAGGCCGAGTGGTCCCGCCAGGCTTCCAAGCCGGGCGAGTGCACCGACCGCCCCGCGGCCGAACCTGGGGCCTACTTCGCCCACACCGTCATCGGCGATAACTCCTCCCCGCCGCAGGACTTCACGCTGCGCTAGGCGCTATCCCGACACCGCGGCGATGGCCTGCCCCAGCGTCCCGGCCTGGTGCACGCGCATGCCCTCTACCGGCTCGATATCCCCGCGTGGGACAATCGCGTTCTTATAGCCCAGCCGCGCGGCCTCCATCAAGCGCCGCTCCACATTGGCCACCGGCCGCAACTCTCCGGCCAAGCCCACCTCGCCGATGACCACCGTCTTGGCCGGCAGCGGCTGTTCGTGCAGCGAGGACCATGTTGCCAGCGCCACCGCCAGATCCGTGGCGGTCTCCGTAATCCGCATGCCGCCCACCGTGGCGACATAAGCATCCTTATCGTTGGTGCGTTGGCCGGCGCGCGCCTGCAGCACCGCAAGCACCATCGGCACGCGGTTGGAGTCTAGCCCGGTCACCACGCGCCGCGGGTTCTTTGCAACCGGGTCCACCGTCAACGCCTGCACCTCCGCGAGTATCGGCCGCACGCCGTCCATCGCGACCGTTACGGCCGAGCCATCCGGCGTCGTGCCGCGGTGCGATAGAAACAGCCCGGAAGGGTCCGCGACTTCCCGAATGCCGCCGGCCGTCTGCTCGAAGCACCCCACCTCGTCGGTGGCGCCAAAGCGATTCTTGATGCCGCGCAGCATACGCAGGCTGGATTGGCGGTCGCCCTCGAAGTTCAAGACGACGTCGACAAGATGCTCCAGCACGCGCGGGCCGGCCACGTTGCCGTCCTTGGTCACGTGGCCCACCAGCAGCACCGGAATGCCGGTGGACTTCGCCAGCGAAGTCAGCGCGGCCGTCACCGCGCGCGATTGCGCCACGCCGCCCGATACGCCCTCCACGCCCACGGCGTGCATGGTCTGCACCGAATCGACGATGATGAGGCTCGGCTTGAGCTTATCCACGTGCCCAAAGACCGCATCCAAGTTGGACTCGGCCGCCAAATACAGCGATTCCTGCAGCGCCCCGGTGCGTTCGGCGCGGGAGCGGACCTGACCGGCGGATTCCTCGGCCGTCGCATAGAGCACGGTGCGGCCGAGCTGGGCCCACCGCGAGGCTACTTCCAGCAGCAGCGTGGATTTGCCCACGCCCGGCTCGCCGGCCATGAGCACCACTGAGCCGGGCACAATGCCGGTGCCTAGCACGCGGTCGAGCTCGCCGATGCCGGTGCGCACCGTCTTGGTCGCCTGCGCCCCAATCTTGGTTATCGGCTGCGCCGGGCTCGACGGCGCTACGCCCTTGCTTGCCGACGCCCCCGCTGTCCCAGGCCTCGCCACCACCGGCGCCCGTTCCTCCAATGTGCCCCAGGACCCGCAGTCGGGGCAGCGCCCCAGCCATTTCGGCGAGACATAGCCGCATTCGGAACAGGTATGGATGGGGCGAGATTTCTTGGCCATGGCCTCTAGCCTAAAACACGCAAACGCCTCCGGCCCGAAACGGGCTGGAGGCGGGGATTTAGGGCGGCGCGGCTTAGTTCTTTGGAGCCTCGGAGGAGTAGCCCTCGGAGGACTCGACGTCGCGGTCGAATTCGCCGGACTGCATCTGGGTGGCGGCAATGGTGGCGTCCACGTCGAAGGAACCATTGGAGAACTCGAAGGTAACCGGGCGGTCGCCGGCGTAGCCAAAGTCATCGTTCTTCAGCGTGGTGGCGATGTACTGGACGGTCTCGGAATCCTGCTGGGTGGTCGCGTCCAGGTTCTTCTGGGAATCCGCGATGATGGACTGGTCGCGGTGCAGCGGCTGAGCCTTGTCCATCTCTACACGCTGGCCGTCGACCTTGACGGACTCCAGGGAGATGACATCGGTGTCGTAGCCCTGGTTTACGGCGGTGAACTTCAGGGCAGCGGAGCCGTCCGGTTCTACCAGGATGGTGACATCGCGAACCGCAACCTTGTTGTCTTCCGTGCTTGCAGAAGCGCCATCGACCGCAGCCACCTTGTCAGCGGTCTGGGCGACCTGGCCCGCCGAGCAAGAAGCCAGCGCCAGAGCGGAGACGGCGGTAACGGAAATAATGGCACCGCGGCGGGCGGCGGACTTCAGGGACTGCACGTTGAGCATCCTCCATCAATTGCGATCACAGGGCTTGTCAACGCTTTAGCCTAGTCCCTTTCGCATTAAAGTACACAGTTTGTCCCAAACCGGGCGGGTAGACCGTGGGGGTATACGGGGGTATCCGCAGGCGGGGCGGTCGTGCGTGATAAAATGGCGGCCTTAGTCAACCGGGATAAATCGGGAACACAAGGAGTGGCAATGGAGTATAAGGTCGGCGAGGTCGTCGTCTACCCGCACCACGGTGCGGCCGTCATCGAGGATATCGAGACCCGCGAGATGGGCGGCGAGACGCTGGAATACTTGGTGCTGCACATCAACCAGTCCGACCTAGTCGTCCGCGTGCCCATCAAGAATGCCGATAACGTCGGCGTGCGCGACGTCGTGGGCAAAGAGGGCCTGGAAAAGGTCTTTTCCGTGCTGCGTGACGAGGACGTCGAAGAGGCCGGCAACTGGTCCCGCCGTTATAAGGCCAACCAGGAGCGCCTCGCTTCCGGCGATATCAATAAGGTTGCCGAGGTCGTTCGCGACCTGTGGCGCCGCGACCAGGACCGTGGCCTTTCGGCCGGCGAGAAGCGCATGCTGGGCAAGGCCCGCACTATCCTGGTGGGCGAGCTCGCGCTGGCCAAGCCGGTCGATGAGAAGAAGGCCGACACCATGATGGAAGAAATCGATGCCACCATCGAGCGCCACCGCGCGGCCGGATTGGTAGACGATAAGTCCATCACCACCGATATCGACAACGACATCGATCTCGATGACCTCTCCTTCGACGACGAAGACTAAACCGCGCGTCATCGCGCTCATCGCGGCCGCCGGCCAGGGCACCCGGCTCGGTGCTGAGGTGCCCAAGGCTTATGTTGAGCTGCGCGGGCGCACCCTCCTGGAGCGCTCCGTGCGCGCGCTGCTGGCCTCCGGCGTGGTCGATGAGGTCATCGTGCTGGTCAGCCCAGACATGGAGCCCGAAGCCGCCCGCATCATCGGCCGCATCGACACCGCAGGCGCTAAAGACACCACCAACGCCGCGCCCATCCGCCTTGTGCACGGCGGCAGCGAGCGCGCCGATTCCGTGTGGGCCGGCCTGCAGGCAATCCCCGACGACGACGCCGTGGTGCTCATCCACGATGCAGCCCGGGCGCTGACTCCGCCGGCGATGGTGCGGGGCGTCGCCAAGCGCGTGCTCGAAGGCGCCCCCGCGGCCGTGCCAGTGGTTCCCGTGGCCGATACCATCAAGGAAGTCGCGGCCGACGCCGTGGTGAGCACTCCCGACCGCTCCCGCCTGCGCGCCGTGCAAACCCCGCAGGCCTTCCGCCTGTCTGCGCTGCGCCAAGCCAACCTCGATTATTGGGCCGAGCAGCCCGAATTCACCGCCACGGATGACGCCAGCCTCATGGAATGGCACGGCGAGCGCGTGGCAACCGTGCCGGGCGATACCCTGGCGTTCAAAATCACCACGCCCATCGATCTCACCCTGGCCCACGCCCTGACCGAGGAGACCCATGACTAACCCGATTATCCCGCGCGTTGGCATCGCCACCGACGCCCACCAGATCGAGGCCGGCAAGGACTGCTGGATCGCCGGCCTGCTCTTCGAGGGCGATGCTGGCTGCGAGGGCCACTCCGATGGCGACGTGGTAGCGCACGCGCTTGTCGACGCCCTCTTATCCGCCTCCCACCTCGGCGACCTCGGCTCCTTCGTGGGTGTCGGCAGGCCCGAATACGATGGCGTTTCGGGTGCGAAGCTGCTGCGCGAATGCAGGGAACTGCTCGAATCCGAGGGTTTTATCATCGGCAACGCTGCCGCCCAGCTCATCGGTCAGACCCCCAAGATGGGTCCGCGCCGCGCAGAGGCCGAGGCTGTGTTAAGTGAGATCCTTGGTGCCCCCGTGTCCGTCTCTGCCACCACGACGGACCATATGGGCTTTACCGGCCGTAAGGAGGGCCGCGCGGCGGTTGCCACGGCCGTCGTCTGGCGCGCCTAGCCCACCACACTAACCCCGCGCACGCGTCAATTAGACTGGGTGGCGTGAGTACTTTGCGCATTTATGACACAGCCACCCGCAGCCAACGCGATTTCGAGCCGATTCGCCCCGGCCACGCCTCCATCTATCTGTGCGGCGCCACCCCGCAGGCCCAGCCGCACATCGGGCACTTGCGCTCCGGCGTCGCCTTCGACATCCTGCGCCGCTGGCTGCTCGCCCAGGGCTATGACGTAGCCCTGGTGCGCAACGTCACCGATATCGATGACAAGATCCTCACCAAGGCGGCCGAGAATAATCGCCCCTGGTGGGAGTGGGTGTCCACCTATGAGCGCGAGTTCACTAAGGCCTATAACACCCTGGGCGTTCTTCCTCCTTCGGTAGAGCCGCGCGCAACCGGCTTTGTCACCCAGATGGTCGACTATATGCAACGGCTTATCGACGCCGGCTTTGCCTACCCCGCCGATGGCTCCGTCTACTTTGACGTTGCCGCGTGGACCAAGGCCGAAGGCTCCGATTATGGTTCGCTGTCCGGCAACAAGGTTGAGGAAATGGAGCAGGGTGAGGGCGAGGATTCCGCAAAGCGCGGGCCTCAGGACTTTGCGCTGTGGAAGGCCGCGAAGCCGGGTGAGCCCAGCTGGCCCACCCCGTGGGGCGACGGCCGCCCTGGCTGGCACCTGGAGTGCTCGGCCATGTCCACCTATTACCTGGGCTCTAATTTCGATATCCACTGCGGCGGCCTGGACCTGCAGTTCCCGCACCACGAGAACGAAATAGCGCAGTCGCATGCGGCCGGCGATAAGTTCGCCAACTACTGGATGCACAACCACTGGGTGACGATGTCGGGCGAAAAGATGTCGAAGTCGCTGGGTAACGTGCTGTCCATCCCAAATATGCTCGAGCTGGTGCGCCCGGTGGAGCTGCGCTACTACCTGGGTTCGGCACACTATCGCTCCGTGCTGGAGTACTCGGAGGCCGCGCTGACCGAGGCCGCCGCTGGCTACCGCCGCATCGAGGATTTCCTCGGCCACTTCGACGATCTGGAGCTTGGCGAGTGGACGCAGGGCTTTGCAGACGCGATGAATGATGACATCGCGGTGCCCAAGGCTTTGGCAGAAATCCACACCACCGTCCGTGCTGGCAATAAGGCGCTCGCGGCCGGCGATGAGGCCGAGGCACGCACGCTGGCTGGCCAGGTCCGCGCGATGGCGCACGTACTTGGTTTTGACCCGCTGGAGTGGGAAGATGGAGCGCAAGCTAGCGGGGCGGATGCCGCGCTGGATGCGCTGGTACAAGCTGAGCTGGAGCGGCGCACCCAGGCGCGCGCGGATAAGGACTTCGCTACTGCCGACGCCGTCCGTGACCGCCTCGCGGCCGCCGGCATCACCATCACCGATACCCCAGACGGCCCGACCTGGTCGCTGGCGCAGCGTTAAGCACTCCGAAAGGACATAAATTATGGCACGTACCCACGGCCGCGGTGGCGCGGGAATCCGCAAGACCAATAAGAAGGGCGCTACCAAGGGCTCCGGCGGCCAGCGCCGTAAGGGCTTGGCCGGTAAGGGCCCGACGCCCAAGGCAGAGGACCGCATCTACCACGCCAAGCACAAGGCCAAGCTGGAGCGTGACCGCCGCAATGCCGGCCGCCACCAGAAGGAGACCGCCGAGATGGTCGTGGGTCGCAACCCGGTCATCGAGTGCCTGCACGCTAAGGTGCCGGCTACCACGCTCTACATCGTGGCCGGTACCCGCAACGACAAGCGACTGTCCGAGGCCGTGGCCATGTGCAATACCCGCAATATCCCCATCATCGAGGTGCAGCGCCACGAGATGGACCGCATGACCGGTAACGGCATGCACCAAGGCATCGGGTTGCAGATCCCGCCGTATAAGTACGCCGATGTCGATGAGCTCATCGCCCGTGCGGCCGAGAACGCACGCCCAGGCATGTTCGTCATCTTGGATAACATCACCGACCCGCGCAACCTCGGCGCGGTCATCCGCTCTGTGGCGGCCTTCGGCGGCGATGGCGTCATCATTCCTGAGCGCCGCTCCGCCTCCGTAACCGCGGTGGCGTGGCGTACCTCGGCCGGCACGGCGGCGCGCCTGCCGGTTGCCCGCGCGACGAATATCACCCGCACCGTGCAGCAATTCCAAAAGAGCGGCTACCAGGTCGTCGGCCTGGATGCCGGCGGCGAGCACACGCTGGATACCTATAATGGCGCGACGGATCCCGTGGTGATCGTCATTGGTTCCGAAGGCAAGGGCATCTCCCGCCTCGTGCGCGAGAATTGTGACGTCATCATGTCCATCCCGATGACGGACTGGGTCGAGTCCCTCAATGCTTCCGTCGCGGCCGGTTCCGTACTCTCCGAATTCGCACGCCAGCGCCGCGCGGCCCAGTAACCTCCGGCGAGGTTTCTAGCCGCTTTCCGCCCAGGGCGGCAGCCACTTAATGGTTCCATCCACCCTGGCCAGGCGGCCGCGCAGCGGCGGGGCGTTAGGGTCATCGTCGTTGACGCCGTTGTGGTACGGACAGGCGATGGTGAGGTTTTCGGGGTTGGTCTCGCCGCCGTGGCGCCACGCGGTGAGGTGGTGGACTTGGCATTCATCGGCGGGGTAATTGCACTGCGGCCACGGGCAGGTGGGATTTTCCGCGGCGGCCATGGTGCGCTGCTTCGGCGAGGCGAGCCGCTCGGTGCGGTACAGGTTCACCGGGCCTTTCACGGGGTGGATCAGAGTCACATAGCCGTGCGCGGTAAAGGCGCGACGCACTAGGTCCGCGCCGGTTATCCGGGCACCATTGGTCAGCTGCAGGGTGATGTCATCGCCCGCGGTGTCGACGACGCGATCGAGCTCGTCCAGGCGCAGCACCACATTTGTGGTCACGGTCGTAGGGGAAGTCGCGGCGGTGCCTTGAAAAATCTTGCGCACCGAATCGAGTGGGGCGTCCTTATCGAGCGCGGCGTGCATATCCGCGATGTCCGCAGACTTGCCGGTAATCGTCATGGTCCACGGCCCATCGGCGCGGCGGTAGAGCTTGACACCGGGCTTGCGTTGCGGTGGGCCTTTAATCTCACGCACGCGCTGGCGCCCCTGCTTGTCGACGTCCGACGCATCCCCCTTCATCCCACATAGCTCCCGTCGCAGCGCCCAGGCCTGGCGCTTACTCTTCAGCTTGGTGGCGTGGCGCTCGATGGCCAGCAGCGCGGTGAGGCTGTGCTCGTTGGTGCGGGCCGCGGTGATGGATCCGCGCTGGAGGCGGCTAAAGGCGGTGGGGCCGAAGTAGGTATCGGCGAGGGCAAGCAGGCGGGCGGCGGTGGTGTCGGGGCAGCCGGCGTCGATAAGCGCGCGCTTAGTAAGGCCGTGGCAGTCGGCGATAATGTCCATGCCGGCGGCCAGGCCTGTCAAGAAATTCTGTAGCGCGTTCACGGCTCCACACGTTAAGTGCGGGTGCACGCCGGCGCGCGGTGCGTGGCGCGCAGCTGTGGATAACTAGGCCTGCGCGTCGTCGAGGCCGAAGAACTCACGGACTTTATCCACAGCGCGGAAGGAATCCGTATTTGGGCCTATGCGTGGGTCGGTTTTCATGCTAGAGGGAATCACGTGGCCGAGGCCCTCCATGGTCCACAGCTCGACGGGGAAATCGCCGTCGTATGCGGTGGCGGTGACATCCGCGGTGGGGTGGTAGTCGCGGGGTGGCTGGCAGCCATTGGCCAGCGCGAAGTGCTCGGCGGTGGCCGGGGCGGAAAGCACACGGCCGCGGGTGCGCTCGGCGTCCAGCCCGGCGACCCCGCCCTCGTATGGCGCGTACGGGTCGGCGGTGCCGTGGAAAAACAGCAGCGGCGTGGGCCGGTAACCGTCCGGGTTGCTGGGCGCGTGGTTGTCGCCCTCGCCCAGGGTGGAGGCGAAGATGCAGGCGCGGGTGAGGCTAAAGGGGGCGTCGAAAAGCAAGCGGAGCACCATCTGCCCGCCATTGGAGTAGCCGCAGGCAAAGGTGCGGCCGGTGCCGAACTCGCGCCGCATCTCCTCGACGAGGAAGGCGGTAAAGGCGACGTCGTCCACGTTCTCCGCGCGGGCGGTGACGGGCAGGATGCTGCGGCAATCGTTGAAATGGCGGTCGACGCCGTCGGGGTAGACGAGGACGGTATTGGTGGCGTCGGCAAGCTCGTCGAAGGTGCCGTTAGTAAAGCGGCGCATCACGTTTCCGGACTGCAGCGAGCCGTGGAAGAAGAGCAAGAGGTTCGGGCGCGGGCCGGGGTTATCCGGCGCGATGACGAGAAAGCGGCGGGTGCGGCCATCCACATCCGCGGTGCGGCGGTGTACGTGCATAGCCGCCCAGTCTAGTCGGCGTGGTGCTCTTCGGCGGTGCTGTGGCAGTCGGCGTGGAAGCGCTTTGCGGCGACCTCGTCGCGCACCGCCTTTTTATTGCGCTGCCAGCCAATGAGGCGGCACACCAGGTAAATGACAAAAGAAATCGTGGTAACAAAGACCGAGACCGGAAGGCCGGGCGCGAGCGATAAGACAAAGCCACCGACGGCCGAGACCTCGGCGAAAATGGTGGCCCACATGACCGCGCGCAGGGGCGAGGAAGTGATCTGCACGGCCGCCGCACCGGGGGTGATGAGCAGCGCCATGACGAGCAGCGAGCCGACGATTTGTACCGACTGCGCGGCCGCCAAGCCTACGAGCACGGCGAAGGCGACGGAAATGAAGCGGGTGGGTACGCCGGCGGCCTGGGCCATGACCGGGTCGGCCGAGGCGAAGAGCATGGGCCGCCACAGGATGGCGACGGCGGCGAGGATCACTACGGTGGTTGCGGCCAAAAGCCATACCGAGGCCGAAGAGACGCCGACGATCTGGCCGGTCAGCAACGTCATCGCGGTATTCGCGTTGCCGGGGTAGAGGTGCAAAAACAGCACCGAGAGGCCCAAGCCAAAGCTCATGACCACGCCGATGGCGCTATCTTGTTGGCCTTTGAAGCCCAGTACGGCGAGGATGATGGCGGCCACGATGGCGCCGGCCACGGCGCCGAAGCCGAGGTTGAGGCCGAAGAGCAGCGCGGCCGAGGCGCCCATAAGTGCGAGCTCGGAGGTGGCGTGGACGGAAAAGGACATCTGGCGCAGCACGATGAGCGAGGTCATCACGCCGGACAGGATGCCCAGCAGCGCGGAGGCGATAAGCGAGGACTGCACAAAGTCCACGCTGAGCAGGTACTGGGTGTCTTCCATAAAGCTAGACAACGATGAGCCTCCCATCGACGTTTAAGACGTTGACCTTGGAACCGTAGAGCTCGGAAAGGACATCGGAGCGCATGACCTCATCCACGGTGCCGAAAGTATGGCCGCCGGGGGCGAGGTAGAGCACCTTATCGGTCACCCCGAGCACCGGGTTGATTCCGTGGGTGACAAACATGATGGAGGTGCCGCGCTCGCGGCGCAGCGCATCCAGCTTGTCCACGGTGTCCTGCTGGCGCGCCGGGTCGAGCGAGAGCAGCGGCTCGTCGGCGAGGATGAGCTCGGGGTCGTTGGCCAGCGCTTGGGCCTGGCGGATGAGCTGCTGCTGGCCGCCGGAAAGCTGGCCGACACGGCGGTCGCGCAGGCCGGTGGCACCGACCTCGGCGAGGAGCTCGTCGACGCGGTGGCGGGGCGGGCGGCGGCGTCGGAAAGCGCCGTGTGCCAGGGAGAGCGAGACTAAGTCGCGGGCGCGCAGGGGCAGGTCGGCCGGGAACATGCGTTGTTGCGGGATGAAGCCGACGCGGCAGTTAACGTCGACGCTGCCGGCCGTGAGCTTGCGGGTTCCCAAGATGGTGCCGAGCAGGGTGGATTTGCCCACGCCATTGGGGCCCAAAACGGCGATAAACTCGCCGCGGTCAACGGCGAGGTTAAGGCTGGACCACAGCGGGGCAACCGCTGCGTCATGAAAGTGGATGAGCACTAGAGCTTCCCCAGGGAATCGGTGACCTCGTCATAGTAGGTCCAGAATTCTTTGCCATCCGGCGGGGTTTCGCCGATTTCGACGATAGAGACGTCCGCATCCTCCGCGGCGGACTTGATGCGGCCGGCGGTATCGGTTTCGGTCTGTGGGTTAAAGATGAGCAGGTCTACCTTGTCCTCTTTAATCGCCTTGGTGAAGGCTGCGAGGTCGGCCGCGGTGGGCTCGCCCTCAGAAATGGTGGCCTTGCGGTAGCCCTCTGGGGTGACATCCTTGCCGGAGGTGTACTTCATGATGTAGTCCGCAATCGGCTCGGTCTGCGCGTAGGAGAGGTCGCCCGGCAGTTCCTTGAGCTTGTCGCGCAGGCGGTCGACGTGGGAGTCCACGCGCTCGGTGCTGGCGTTCGCATCGGTATTGAGCTCGTTGATCTGGTCAGCGATACTTCTTGCGACCTCGTCGAGCGCGGCCGGGTCGTACCAAATGTGCTCGTTGCCCTCGATATTGGTGACCTTCTTCGGGTCCTTCTTGGCGGTGGCCTTAGCAGCGTCGATGGTCATGACATTGGGGTCATCGGCCAGCTTGCCGTGATCGGTCAGCGGCAGGGCGGAGACGATATTGTCCTGGTCGGAGACGGCCTGGTAAATCCAGGAATCGTAGCCGCCGCCGTTGACCACGAGCAGGTCCGCGTCCTCGGCCTTGGCGATATCGGCCGCGGAAGGCTCGAAGTGGTGCGGGTCAACGCCGTTGCCCTCGACGATGGGCTTGACCTCGATGTCCACGCCGGAGGCGGTATCGGCCACGGCTTGGGCGACGTCGGCCCAGATGGAGGTGGACGCGACGATGGAAATCTTCTTCTGGGCGCCCGGCTCGGCGGCCGAGTCCTCGGTGTCGGAAGAGCAGGCGGTGGCGGTCAGCAGGAGGCCACCGGCCGCGAGGAGGGCTGCGGATGCGCGAAGTGAGGTATGCATAGTTTCCAGTGTGCGTTTGATGGGAACCATTGTCAATTGAATATGCATTGAAAATACGGCCGCGGGGTATGCTTGCAGCCATGGTGAAACGCAGCCCCACCCGCAAAACGCTGGCCTCGCTGGCCGCCGAGCTGGGTGTTTCGCGCACGACGGTATCCAATGCCTATAGCCGGCCGGACCAGCTTTCGGCCGCAACACGCGAGCGCATCCTGGCGGCGGCGAAGGCGCGGGGGTATCCCGGGCCGGACCCCACGGCCCGCAGCCTGCGCACTCGCCGCGCGGGCTCGGTGGGCGTGCTGCTGACCGAGCACCTGTCCTATGCCTTCGAGGACATGGCCTCGGTGGATTTCCTGGCCGGCATGGCAGAAGCCTCGGCCGGCGCGCAGACCACGCTCACCCTCATCCCGGCCGGTCCGGAGGGCGAGGCGGAGGCGGCCAGCCTGGTGGGCTCGGCCGCGGTGGATGGCTTTGTGGTCTACTCCGTGGCGGCCGGGGACGCCTACCTCGAGGCGGCGCGCGGCCGCGGGCTGCCGGTGGTGGTCTGCGATCAGCCGACGGATTCGGGCCTGCCGTTCGTGGGCATCGATGACCGCGCGGCGATTGCCCCGGCCGCCCGCGCGCTGGTGGAGGCCGGCCACCGCAAGATCGGCGTGCTGGCGATTCGCCTCAAGCGCGAGCGCCACGATGGCCCCATTTCGTGGGGTGAGCTCCAGGGCGCCGATATGCACGTGCAGCGCGCCCGGGTCATGGGTGCCATGGACGTCTTTGCGCAGGCGGGCATCGCGCCGGAGACCGTGCCCGTGGTCACCCAGCACATCAACGATGCGCACACCACGCGGGCGGCCGCGCAGTTGCTTCTCGACGCCCACCCCGACCTCACCGCCGTCCTGTGCACCACCGACTCGATGGCGCTGGGCGTGATGACCTATGCGCGCGAGCGGGGCATCGACATTCCCGGTGAGCTGTCCGTTACCGGCTTCGACGGCATTGATGCGGCGCAGCGCCTTGGCTTGACGACGATCGTCCAACCCAATAAAGCCAAAGGCGCGGCCGCCGGCCACATGCTCGCTAAGCTCATCGCCGGCGCCAAGGGTGCGGACGCGAGCGAAACTGCGGTTGCAACTGAGTCGGCTGCAGCCAAGCAGGCCGCTGCAAGGCCGGCCGATGCGGAACCGGCAATGCCTGGGCCAGCGGTGGCGGAGCCGGCGGTGCCGCGGCGCGTGCTGCAGACCAGCTTCGCGGCGGGGCGGACGGTGGCGCCGCCGCGTTAGGAGCGCTGTACTCCACAGCGCTGTGCTAGTCTGCGCCGCACTAGGCTGCGCCGCCGGCGTCGGGGCGGCCGACATGGGCCGCGCGGGCGGCGGCGAGTTCGGTGAGGAAGTGGGCGACGGCGTCGACGTCGGCAAGCTGCACTACGGCCGCCGTATCGCCCTCGCCGACCTTGACGCCGACGTCTGGTGGCTGGTGCAGGGCGCGGAAACCATCCTCGTCGGTGACATCATCGCCTAAGAAAACCACGGCGGTGGCTCCGGTGCGCTCGCGCAGGTTTTCAATCCACGTGCCCTTGGTGGCCTGGGTGGCGGAAAACTCCACCACGGACTTGCCGGCCGTGCGCGGGAAGCCGCCCGGATCGAGCGCGAGGCCGGCCTCATAAGCTTGGGCGGCAGCCTCTGGATCGGAATCCTCGAGCGCGCGCAGGTGCAACACGCGCTGGAAGGGCTTGACCTCGATATCCGCGCCGGGGAAGCGCTCCATGATCTCGCGAATCTCGGCTTCCTTGGTGGCGAGGTGATCGCGCATCGCGGGGGTCAGATCTGTCTCCTCCCACGAGGATTCGGCGCCGTGGGAGCCGCCGAAGACAACGGGCTCGCGCAGTGGGCACACGCGCTTGAGGCCTTCGAGGTGGCGGCCGGAGAGAACGGCCGCGGTGGTGTCCGGCAGGTGGGCCAGTTTATCCAGGGCGCTCAGTGATTCCTGGTTCATTTCGACCTCATAGATAGCCGTGGCGAAGGGGGAGAGCGTGCCGTCGAAATCCGAGACCACCGCGAGGTGCTCGGCGGCGGCAAGGGCCTTGATGGCAGTTGAAAGCGTCATGGCTTATAGCCTACGCAACTAACCGCCGAGGGAAACCAACTTGATAGACGGCGAGTCCACTTCATCGGTGACCAGTTCCAAGACCAGTTGGTTATTGGAATTGACGGTGTAGTGGAAATCGTGGTCCGCTGAAATCAGGTTGCGCAGTAGGTTATCGGCCCACACGGACGCGCCGTGGCAATCTTCGGCGGTCTCGTCAAACTCCACCTCATCAAAGTGGAGGCGGTTGCCCTCGCGGATGTTTTGGCGCTCATCATCGGCGGAATAGGTCACTTTGCCCACCATTTGGGCGCACCCGGTGGTGCCCACCATCGTGGATTGACCAAAGCTCAACGTGGGTGCCTGCGGGATGGACTCCGGGATGGTGGAGGCGGCATCCGGGGTGGTGTTGATGGAGACTACCTGCCACTGCTTATCCAAGATCTGCTCATCGCCAGGGGCTTGGGGTTCCTCGTCGCCGGAACCACAGCCGGCCAGTAGTGCGGCGGCGCAGGTCGCGGCAATGGGCGCTGCGGCCAGGCGGGTAAAGCGAGACATCATGCGCCCGCCCCCTGTTCTTCTGCTTGGCGCAGGCAGCCCAGGAAGGACTGGGACCATAGCTGCACGTCGTGCTCGGTGACCTGCTGGTGCATGGTGAGCATGCGCTGGGTCATGGTTGAGGGGGCGTCGTCAAGCGCCTTGAGCGCATTGAGCAAGGCGGCCTTAACGGACTCGATATCGAAGGGATTGCACAGGTAGGCCTGGCTGAGCTCATCGGCCGCGCCGGCGAACTCGGAGAGCACCAGCGCGCCCGAGCCATCGTCGTGGCAGGCCACGTATTCCTTGGCCACCAGGTTCATGCCGTCCTTGAAGGGGGTGACCAGCATGACATCGGCCATGCGGTAGTAGCAGCGCAGGAGGCTCTTGGCCACGCCGCGGTGCTGGTAGTGCACCACCGGGTGACCCACGCGGGCAAAGCGGCCGTTAATGCGGCCAACGGCTTCTTCCACCTTGGAGCGGGTGGCCTTGTAATGGTCGAGGCGCTCGCGCGACGGCGTGGCGAGCTGCACCAGCGTCACCTCCTCCGGGTCGAGCGCGCCGGTGTCCAGCAGTTCCTCGAAGGCGGTCAGCCGCTGCAGGATGCCCTTGGTGTAATCGAGGCGATCCACGCCCAAAATAATGCGCTGGGGCGAGCCTAACTCTTCGCGCAGCTTGGCGACGTCCCCCTTCTCCTCCCCAGTGAACGCGGCAAAGTCTTTCGCGGCGATGGAAATGGGGAAGGCGCCCACGCCGATGGTGCGCCCCTGCGGCAGGCGAATATGCGCGGTGACCTCGCGGGTGCTGGCCTCGCCTTGTACGTCGAGGCCCTGGCGTCGGGCAAGCTCCAAGAAGTTGCGGGCATTGGCCTCCAAGTGGAAGCCGATGAGATCCGCGCCAAGCAGCCCGCGCACGAGCTCCTCGCGCCACGGCAGCTGGCGGAAGAGATCGGCAGAAGGGAAGGGGATGTGCAGGAAGAATCCGATGGTGAGATCCGGGCGCTTCTGGCGCAGGATGCCGGGCAAAAGCTGCAGCTGGTAGTCCTGTACCCACACGGTGGCGCCCTCGGCGGCGGCTTCGGCTACTTCATCTGCGAAACGCAGGTTGACCTCGCGATAGGCGTGCCACCAATCGCGGTCATAGGTGGGGGTGACGATGAGATCGTGGTAGAGCGGCCACAAGGTGGCATTAGAAAAACCCTCATAAAAGCCCTCGAAATCGGACTCGGTGAGCTTGACTGGGTGCAGCAGCACGCCGGTATCGGTGCGGAAGGGCTCTGGCGCGGCATCGGCCACACCGGGCCAGCCCACCCAGCATCCCTGGTGGGACTCGAGGACTGGAGACAAAGCGGTGACCAGACCGCCCGGTGAGGGCGTCCAGGTATGGCTGCCATCGGGCCGGGTTTCTAGATCTACCGGCAGGCGGTTGGCCACCACCACGAAGTCATTGCCACGCTCACTCATGGTGCAAGAATAACTTAAGACTTCTTGGTGGACTTCTTCGTTGCCTTCTTGGAGGCCTTCTTCGTCGCCTTTTTGGTGGCCTTCTTTGTAGCCTTCTTGGTCGACTTCTTCGTCGATTTCTTGGTGGACTTCTTAGTCGACTTCTTGGTGGACTTCTTGCTGGACTTCTTCGGAGCGGCGTCGGCCTGCTCCGCCAGCACCTTCTTGTGCACCAGGCCCTTTGGCTCCACGCCCAGCATGGACATCAGGGTCACGCCGTCGAGGAAGTCCTGCGCATAGGTGGCCACGATGCGGCGGGCTGCGCGGGAGGTCTCCTCCTCAAGGGCGTGATTCTGGTCAGCCTGTGGGTGGGTGTCTTGGACCTTGGGTGGCACGACGTGTCCTCCTGAACGTTGTGGAAACTACTTAAGCGCTTGCAAGAAAAGCTATCAGAGCAAATATTGTACGCTACCGGCGGCGTTTAGGGCCGCTCGGGTCCGGATTCGGTGCCCGGTTGCTCCGGTTTCTGGGCACGAAAGGTTTCGGTGCCGGGCACGGTATAGGTGGTCTTCTCGCGCTGCTGCGGCTGCGCCGGCCACTGGGAATCTTCCGGCCACAGGTCCGCGGCCGAGCGGGTATGCGGCGCATGGTTTTGGGCCTCGTGGCGCGGGTGCTGCTGCGGCGGCTTCGGCCCGAGCTTGGGTGGTAACTCCGGGCGATTGACGCGCGGGGCAAACGGGGACATCGGCACGCGCGGGATGCGCGGGGCCTTGCGGGCCAAGTGCGTGGCCTTATGGAAGGAGAAGCGGCCGATGCGCTTGAAGGTGGTGTACGGGCGGAAGTACTGCGGGCGGCGCAGGCGGCGAGCCACACGCTCGCCCAGTACTACGCCGGCGGCCAGGGCGCCGGAGATGGCCAGCGCCATCGCCATATTGGTAAAGCCGGTAATCATCTGCTCATTGAGAGAGGCGTACATGCCGCGGTAGAGCATGAGGCCGGGCAGCATCGGCGTATAGCCCACGATCATGGTGATAAGCGGCGGAATTCCCCAGCGGCGCGACATCAAACCGCCGGCGAGGCCAACGACCACCGCGGAAAGACCAGAGGCAATCACCGGGCCGACGCCGAAGGGCACCACCACGAAGTAATAGAAAATCATGCCGGCTGCGGCCGTAAGGCCAGACATGGTGATCTCAATCCAGGCTGCGCCGCAGGCCAGCGCAAAGGCAGCAGAACCCGTGCCGCCGAGCAGCACTAGCAGTGGAATTTCGTGGTAGACCGGTGGGGCCAGCGTGGCCAGCGGCGGCAGGTTAAAGCCCAGCGAATCGGCCAGCTGGATGCCCACACCGACGCCGGCGATGATGGCGCCGGTAGATAGCAGCGCCTCAAAGAAGCGGGCGGAGGAGGTAACGGGGGCGCGCGTGATGCCGTCGACAAGCGATTGCACCAACGTCAGCCCCGCCACCAGCACGATGATGCCGGAGGCAATGATCTGCGTGGGCGAGAAATTAATGCCGAAGGAGGCTGCGACGTTGTACAAAATGGCGGCCGGGAAGACGGCGAAAAAGCCGCCGACCGCATTCTGATAAAAGGGCGGCAGGCGGTAATTGGCCAACCAGGCGTTCAAGCCCATGATGAACGCGGAGACCACAAACGCCACCACGCCGACGAGCAGGTCGCCGCCAAGCATCATGGAAATCAGGCCACCCATCGCGCCCCAGCCGAGCATGACCGTGGACGGCTTATAAGGCGCTGGCATGCGGTCGATCTCGTCTAGGCGCTGCTCCGCCATGGCCGGCGGCATCTGGCCGGAGTGGATGGAGCGAATGAGCTTATCGACGGCCGCGAGCTTGGAGAAATCCACGCCAATGCTCGGCACCACGCGGAATACATGCAGGTTTTGGCGCTGCTCGCCGGTGCCGATGGTGGTGTGGATGGTGATGGTATTCATCAAGATATCCACGTGGCAGTAGTGCAAGCCATACGACGACGCTGCCAGGTGCACCTGGGCGCGCGCATCCGAGTTGGCGGTGCCGGCTCCGATGAGGATTTCACCAATGCGAGCGGCGATCTCCATAACGCCGGTGACTTGGGCGGCGTCATGGAGATTGACCGGAGCGAGTGGGGATGGCGGCGGTGCGGCTTTAGCCGCGTCGATGATGGCTACCTGGCCCGAGGAAGCGCGCAGGCGCTCCCGCATAGCGGACAAAAATGACACGGAAATAACCCTCGAAAAGCGCTGGGAATGTGGGATTGATTCTGCCTGAACTTTAGCCCCTGCACCCTGTCAATGCATAGATGGGGGACCGGCTTTCCCCTCGGCGGCGGTGCTCGGGTACTATGCAACGAGCGGGATTTCTCCCGCGGTGCTGGAGTGGCGCAATTGGTAGCGCAACGCACTTGTAATGCGTAGGTTGCGAGTTCAAGTCTCGTCTCCAGCTCAAAAGATTACCCCCTAGCTGCACAAACAGTTAGGGGGTAAACGTTTACAAGTAGTAAAAGTGGCTATTTATTGGCTACTTTGCGCAGGCGCAAACATTTCCAACACCGCCGTATGGTCACCGGCATCAGCCGCCCGCTTCACGTAATAGCGACCCGTAATCGCCGGGGAAGCGTGACCCAACTGCCTAGCGGCCTCCTCCACACCGTCCACATTCTCAATAGCCGTAGCAACCGAGGAGCGGAAAGACTTAAACTTCACGTGAGAAAAGACCTCACCCCGCGCTTCCCGAAATTGTCTACGAACATTCACAATGTCTAGGAACCCGCCCCGGTTATTCGGAAAGACAAGTACGTTATCGGCATTCACTAAACGCTCAATGAGCATGTCTCTGAACCAATCGGGGAGGGTAACCGTACGAAAGCCGCTATTGGTCTTTGTATAGCCTTGGCGGACTAGCTTCCCGTCCTGCCTTACTATCGCCCCGGAGAGCGTCGCCTTAGCTTTTGGCTTAGCGTCTAGCTGGAAATCAGACCACTGGAGTGCCAGCACCTCAGACGGGCGGAATCCCGTGGCGATAAGCGCGCCCACAATTCCCACCAAATCGGTGTGTTTGTAGGGTGTCTGCCAAGACTGAACATTCTCCCAAATCTGTTGAATCTCAGCGAGGGACAAAGCGACCGGTTCAGATTCTTCACTGTCATTGGCCCGGAGCTTTACCCCGTGCGTTGGGTTGATAGGCCACACATTCATGCCGTGGACAACAGTTAGGTCATAGGCACGGGATAGCAGAATCTTTGCGAGCTTAGCGTTAGCGGGGGTGCGCTCAGATAGTTTCACCAGCCAATTGGCGATTATGGACTTGTCGCACTCGCAGAGGCGAAGATTACCAATCGCCCGTTCGCCCCGCGCCCCCTCGAAAAGGGATAGTTGGCGTTCATAGGTGTTAACCGATTGGATGCGTAGTTTCTTATTGCCGATAGTGCCAGCGCGCATAGCTTTTACGGTTAGCTCTAGGAGTTCTTGCAGGGTGGTGTTGCCGTCGATAATGGCTCCTGCATTCTCAAAGACGCGATCGTTGGCGTTGGCTTTTAGGGTGGCTTCAGCGTCGCTTTTTGTGCGCCCGGTGCCAGTGACGCGGATGCGCTTATCGGCAAAGGTGCGGACGTAGGCTAGTGCTCTCCAGCGCCGGTATCCGACTTCCTCAAACCTAATCGTCCCTATTTGCCCTACGGGTAGTTTCTTTCTTGGCATTGGCCTTTTTCCTTTTTCCTGGATAAGGCACAGGTTGGGCTAGGGGGAAACCACGGCGACGGGCTTCAGCAATCATGTCACCTGCTTTTGTTCTGCCAACGTGAAACGCCTCAGCAACGGCGATAGTGGGAGGGTTGCCGCATATTGAAGCGAGGTTATAGGTATCCGTAACTGCCTGTAACAGCCTAGATATGTTCCCTTTAGGCCATTCGGCCAAAAGCTCCTCAACGCTAAAGTCTTCGGATGGAAAGCCCTCTACGTGTTCGCTCAATTCCTGAAGAATCTGAGCTGTGAAATCACGGATGCTAATCGACTGGAGAAGCTGAACAGTGATAAATGATTCAGTTCCCTCAATGTCTATCCGGTCGATATGTATCTTCCAGTTATCGGCATGGAACCAAACCGTAGCTATGGCTTCACCTAAGACTGAAGACCCTGAGTGATAGCCGTTAAATGCCACGCTTCCTTTACCTCGTATGCCGGTTCCTGGCAGTACCTGAACCGGTTCTGAGGTCTTTAGCGTTAGAGGGTTTAGCGTCCATTTCACGCGGTCTAGCCTAACCTGCACTTTTTAGTTTTCGTAGTCACCTTTTGCGGTTAGGTATCTAAGCATAGCCGCAATGTGCTATGTTTGTCTATGCGGTTGGGTTCTTATGCCTAACCGTAACCGTCACTCACTAGGAGGAACATTGCTCAACATCAAAAACGACACGTGGGATGTAGTAGGAGCCGCTGAGGTAATCGGCTGCAGCCCCAACACCCTTAACTCATGGCGTAGCCGTCAAAAAGGGCCGAAATACATCCGCATCGCCGGGCGTATTCGCTACCTCAAGACCGACGTTCAAGAATGGCTGGAAAACGAAATCGCAGCCGCATAAACCCACCCGAAACACGAAAAGTCCCCAAGTAGCTGCAACTACAAGGGGGAAGAAATGGAACAATCACCATGCACCAAATTCACCCCAATACTAGCGAAACCCCCATCCAAGTGGAAGCGAACGCCCCCTTTGGACTGTTCAATATCGACGTAGAACGCGACCTAAGGGACGGGGAACCAGTAATTCGTCTCCTGCCTACCTTTGCTGACTGGGCGGGGCCGGTGGACTTTTCTGTTCAAGAGATTGACCAGTTCATAGAAAGGCTGGAGGAAGCGCGCCGCATCGCAGAGGATAATGCGCCTATCCGCCTTTACCCCGTGGACGATTTGCCACCAAGCGCCGCTTAGCGCCGGTGACCGCCGCTAAAGGTTGGGCATAGTGCCCACATGCGAAACCACGAGTACATAAGCCCACAAGAGGCAGAAGCCGCCTATCACACCACCACCCGCCACCTACGCCGGTTGGTCAAAGATGGGCGGCTCACCCGCTACAAGTCCATTGCAGACACACGCCGCATTCTCTACCGCCGCCAAGAACTAGACCGCATCTTCACACCACTGGCGGACGATACAGCGGCATAACCGCAATCAGGGATAAGTCCACTACGAAAAAGAGACCACACAAGCATGGCAACGATAAGACACGGGCCAGAACTGAACGCTGAGTTCTTGACCGTCGCCAATGATATAGCCCGCAATCCGGGCATTACTCCAACAGCGAAAACGGTCTATCTAGTTCTGAAATCACATAGGGAGGAATGGCGAATCGACAAGAAACAAATATCCGACGATACCGGCGTTTCTGTAAACACCGTCGCCAAGGCACTCAAAGAACTAGAAGACAAGGGCCTAATTAGGCGTGAACAGCTACCCGGAGCACAAGGAAAGCGAGGGAAATTCATCTACACCATCTACGCCCAACCGGAACCCAAAAATTGGGTTGCGGGGCGACCAGCGGAAACAGGACAAAACCCCAGTACAACACCGGAACCCAAAAATTGGGTTGCGGACTCACCAGCGGAAACCCCCTATTCCCCCAGCTCAACACCGGAACCCAATTTACCGGGTACCGGTGAAGTGGGTCGCTTAAGAAAACCAAGTAAAAACACCAAGTTAGAAAACCATGGAGAATTTATTGGTCAACCAGAGGTTGACCCAAAGATTGCATCCGCCTTGGGGAGCTACGAAAGCGTTGAAGAAGCCTTTACAGCGTTCTGGGAAGAGTACCCACGTCACCAGAAAAAGAAAGAGTCTCGCCAGCTATTCGAGGCCTGCCTAGAGGAAGTAGACGCGGAAACCATCATTCAAGGTGTAAAGGATTTCAACGAAGAACGGTTCTACAACGAAGCGAGTGAATATTGGGTACCACATCCAACCGCATGGCTGGAGGGTGAACGTTGGGAAGATGAATACGATCTGCCTCCTCGCTTCGCCCCGCAGAGTGAATACCACCCGGAGCAGCACCACGAGTGCCCCACCTGCAACGGAACTAGGTACATACCCGGCCACAAGGACGAATGGGGCCATCAATTCGTGAGGCCCTGCCCAACCTGCCAAGCGTCAGCTAAATCGGCTTAGATGCGCTTCAGACCGCGCCAAAAGAGCCGGTACAACTAAGAAATCTGCTGACAGATCACAAAAAAGGGAGCTAGATAAACGTGAGCAGTATTGACTACCGAGCAGTCCGTGAATTGTACGACCAAGGCCGGGGCCGAAACGCAATCGCCAAAGAACTAGGTGTCACCACCTACCAAGTAGACCGAGTCTGCCAAGAGCTAGGAATCACGTGGGAGGGAAGCGTACCCACTACGGCTGTGCGAGTACGTTCCTGCCGGGCTGCTAATGAGCGGGATGAGGTTGCCGCGAAGTTCCGCCAACTCGCCCGCCGTGAGCTGGATAAGGCACTGAGCGCTGAGGGGGAAGATGCGGACGTTCGTCGCCACGTCACAGCGGCTGCTATCGCAATTCAACGCGACCTAGAGATTGTCGCGCATGTTGCTGAGCACAAAGAGCACAATGACCGTTCCCCCGCTGAGCGTGAGCAGGACGCAAAGCTAAACGACCAGCTAAACACCCTTGAATCTTTGGCTTATTTCTAGGAGACCCAAACCAATGACCACATTCAACTTCAACAACATAACGCCTCAGCTCACGTTCCTAAGCGCTGAGATGGACAAGGCAATCACGTGGTTCGCCAAGAACCCTGACTACTCAGACGAGGGCAAGCGTAACCACCTGAAGCGAGTAGCTGACCAGCACGGCTACACCGCCGCAATCAGCAAGCTACGAAAGGCCGCAGCCGCCCTCCCAGAAGCCGTAGCCAAGGAACAGGCCGGGGAGTACGCCAAGGTCTACCCACGGGCCAAGGATTCCACTGAGGCATTAGCTGCAGAAATGGCAACACAGCGTTACCTGCAGCGTGAAGACCTTACTAAGACGGACGGAGACAACAACAACCTTGCAGCCCTTCAAGCGGTGTTTAAGGAGATGGGGCCGTCTCCAGCCCGAACCATGCTGTTCGAGGAGATGCAGGCCCGTGGGATTACCAATGCGGAATTAATGCGAGGGTGTGAAGCTGAGGAAAACCCGGCGCTGAGGAACGCACAGCACACCGCTAACGCCGCTGAAACCACCGCCCGCCTTGTCAATGAGCAGCTGGACGATCTGGAAACCTCCCTGCAGAACCCGCGCATGAGCACTGCAGGCGACACCATGAAGCTAGACCAGATTAAGAACTATCTCGTGAACTACTTCAGCGACGATATGGAGACGGACAGCCATATCACCTTTGAAAAGCTACGCCCGGCACCTGCTTTCAATACCCCTGCCCCAACGGAATAGGAGACAAGAGACTATGCGCACCATTGAGCAGCTAGAGGCCATTCTTAAAGCCCTCCGTGAGCAGCTGGCAGAGCTGCAGAACGATAGGAATAGTGGGGCTGAGGTGCCCGACTGGAAAGAGGCACTAGCCCGACGTGAGCTAGATAAGTACACCGCCGAGCTGGAAGCACGCCGTAAGGAAAAGGCAGCGGTAGATAAGTCTAAGGCTGAGGCCGCTAAGCGCCACACCGCCCAACAGGACGCTGTTATGGAAGCGGTGGAGGAAGCGTACACCGTACTGGAGGAGGCCACCGCTAAGGCCGCTGAGGCTCACGAGGAGGCCATTAAGGGCCTGCCTGCCTACCGTGAGGCCCGCGCCGTTGAGGTGGAGGCATATCGCAACCTACGCGGCCTCGTAGAGCAGCTAGACGAACCGGAACGCGATGAGGACGGCCACATCGTGACAGACCGCGCCCCGTTCTACATGCACAATGGCAACGTGATGCAAAAGGGTTCCATCACGCCCGGTCGATATGGTCGTGACCTAGACCGGATCTAACTCCCGTAACCCTAAAAGGCCCGCCGTTTCGTTTGTATCCTTTTTCCGAAATGGCGGGCTTTTTTATGCCAAAAGTAACAGTGACTTAAACGGTTTGACCTGCACTAACTAACCGCCACGGCATTTTTAATACAACATTGGGGTGACAGTCCCAACACTGACTAACGCGCCTTGCATTAACACCCGGAACCGCGCTTTCATCGACCCGGACAACGTTCCCCAACGGTCGATTAACGCCGCTATCCGTATGTGCGAGCACTGCCCAATGCGCAAAGAATGCGCACGTGTTGCGCTAGAAGCAGGCAGCATGTTGACGGGGGAGAAACTTCCAGCGGACGGGGTAATCATGGCCGGGGTAGTCACACGCGGGAAAAGCACCGTTCACGAGCTGGAGATGATAGCCGGTGTAGCAGCCCCGGACTATGAGGGCCGCGCTCAAAAGCGGGGGAATGTGACCGGCAAACTGTGCCTGAATTGCGGGCGCACCTTGCACAGTTGGACACACACCCCTGAGGATATTCCGCCCGGTATGGTCATGCACTACAGCCGTCAATTCTGTGTGGACTGCAGGACGGCATTACGGAAGTATCTGGATTCTTTGCCTGAAGAGGAGCGCCGGGTTAGGCGCGGCCTAATGAAAGAAATTGACCGTAAACGCCACCACAACGAACGGGAAGCCCGCCTGAAACGTCACCACTACATCAACCGCAAGCGCAAAGAGATAGCAGCTGAAATGGGCGTACCCCTTGACTACATCGTTCCTCTGAAAGATGCTGCAAAGTGGCTAGGCTTCACTCAGGACAAGACGAAAAGCAGGGCGACTAAATCCGGGGCGCTCTGGAGGGTGGACAGATCTCCCTACTGCAAGAGGGCGAACTTCCACGTCAATCTTGGGGCATTCGGTTATGAGTCTCCGCTAGTTCAAAAGCGTGAGGCGAAATCACGTGTTAAGGCCGCTGAGGAGCTTTGCGTACCCGTGGCTGAGGTAGTGAACGTTGAATACCTTTCGGAGATGCATGGCCTTACCGTTTCGGAGATGCTGACAAGGCTGCATGGCCGGGGCGTGGAAGTGGTCAATAAATGGGGCCGTCATTGGCTGGTGGAATCGGACGTACCCGCGCTCTGATTTAAGCCCGGAGAGGTGGCTATCTATCGGCTATTTTGAAAAAGTGTTCCCTTTTCCAAACTGTTCCATATAGTACGGTAACTGCAGGTAGATGGGATAAAGTGCCACAAAATGCGGGTTGCTACATTCCCTGAATTACTAGCACAAACTTGCCACTTGTATAGCGTAGGTTGCGAGTTCAAGTCTCGTCTCCAGCTCAAAAGGAGGCTGGGCCCCGGTGTGGGCCTAGCCTTCGGTGGTTTTTGAGGGGGCGTCGATAAGTCGAAAAAGCCGGTCGACCATGCGCTGGCGGTTAGCGGGGGATAGCTTGCGCTGGTTGAGGTGATCGTGCACCCACAGGCCGGTACTAAGAAGCATGATCAGCAGATTATCCTCGTCCGTCTCGGCGGCGGAAGGATCGACCATCCAGCGCGCATCCACCTCGGCCCACTGGGCGGAAAAATCCGGGTGGGTCTGGGAATGTACACACATCAACAGCTTGATGAGCGGATCATTTTTGCCCATCGACAATACGAGCGCGCGGGAACGCTCGGCCCAGCTGAGCTCGCTTGCCGGGTGGCCGCCGGCCAGCTTCTCGAGTTCTGCTTCCCAGCGTGCGGCGCAAAATCCATGGCAGTCTACGAGCAGGTCGTGGCGGGTAGGGAAGTGATAAATGAGTCCGGACTTGGACATGCCGGTTGCTTGCGCCAGGGAGTCGTAGGTCAAGCCAGAGACATCCTCGGCGGCGATGATGTCGAGCGCAGCTTCAAGGGCTGCGTTCTTTTTGTTGAGTCGCGGCATAGGGATCTCCTGATTTCGGGTTATCGCGGAAACACCAGGCGGTTATCGCGGCTAGGAGCAAGGCGAAGCAAGCTAGGCCGCCGATGGTGGAAAGATATCCGGCATTGTAGGCGCTCGCGGCGGCCGCGTGGGAAGAGGGGTCATGCAGCGCGTCGGTACCCAGTTCCGCGAGGTGAGGGGGAAGTTCGCGGGCCATGAGCAGCGGCATGAGGGTGCCGGTCAGTGCAATGGAGATCAGGGTGCCGAATTCATAGGAAACCGCCTCTACTCCGGAAGCCATGCCGGTGCGATGAAGGGGAGCGGCATTGATGATGGCGGTGGAGGACACGGACATGGCCAAGCCCGCGCCGAGGCCGGTGAGCACTAGGGCGGAGACGAGTAGGGGAAGCGTCTCGCCCCGGCTCACCACCACCAGGGCCATGCCGGCGGCCATGAGCAAGAATCCGCCGCTAATGAGTGGGAGGAACCCCACGCGATGCAAGGTGGCACCACCCAGGATGGAGGTAGGGATGGCAGAGAGCGCCATGGCGGAGATGATGAGGCCGGCGTGGAGGGGTGAGAGGGCGTCGACAAGCTGCAGCTTTTGGGTACTCAGCAGCTCCAGGCCGGCAAGGCCGAACATGGCACCGCCGGCCGTTAGGGCCCCGCCGCTGAAGATGCGGGAGCCAAAGATGTCGAAGGTCAGCAGGGGATCTGACAAGCGAGCCTGGCGGCGGCCAAAGGCGAGCGCGCCGCAGATGAAGACGATGCCTGCGGCGGCGCTGAGCGGCCAATTGTGTGCCAGGGATTTAATGGCCAGCACCAGGCTGGCGAGAGTGATAAGGGAATACAGGGACGAGGGGAAGTCCCAGTGTTTTAGGGGGTTCGGAGCGTTTGGCGGGGCAAGGAGCCAGGTCAGCACAATGGCCACGACCACAACCGGGACATTGAGCAAAAAGACCGAGCCCCACCAGAAATGCTCCAAAAAGAAGCCGCCCACGGTGGGGCCAGCCGCCGCGCCGATGACGGCGACAGAACCCCAGATGCCAATGGCCGTATTGCGCTCCACCTCATCGGGAAAGGTCAGGCGGATGAGCGCCAGGCTCGACGGCATCATGATGGCGGCGCCGCAGCCCAGGAAGGCGCGGCCTACAATCAGCGTCCAAGCGCTGGGGGAATAAGCGGCGAGCAGGGAAGCGCCGCCGAAGACGGCCAAGCCGATGAGGAACATCCGCCGGTGGCCGGTGCGATCGCCCAGCGTGCCGGCGCCAAGAAGGAGGCCGGAGAGCACCAACGCGTAGGCGTTGATAATCCAGAGTTGCTGGGTATCGGTGGTGTGCAATTGCTGCGAAAGCTGCGGCAATGCGGTGTAGAGGATGGAATTATCCAGCCCAACCATGAGTAACCCCAGAGAGATGACGGCGCAGAAAGACCACCGCTGTGCGGCCGTGGTGGCCGCAGCGGCGTGGTCTTGTGCGCGGGGCGGGTGGATACTCATAGCGCAGTAAACAGTACCGAACGGTCGTTACAGTTTGCAGCCGAAGATAGGTTAGTATTGCCTTCCTCACAGCTGGGCGCAGTGTGTGAGTGTATAAGAGAACAGTGGACTTTACTGCGGTCTAAGTAGCACAGTGGTATTAACACCAATTAAGAGTTAAGGATGATTTTTAATGGCACGTAACTATGCAGAACAGCTAGTTGACACCCTGGAAAAGCAGGGTGTCGAGCGCATTTATGGCCTCGTCGGTGACTCCCTGAACCCGATCGTGGATGCCGTTCGTCGCTCCTCCATCGAGTGGATTCACGTCCGCAACGAGGAAGCAGCAGCCTTCGCTGCCGAGGCAGATTCCCTGACCACCGGCAAGCTGGCCGTATGTGCCGCATCCTGCGGCCCGGGCAATACCCACCTGATCCAGGGCCTGTACGACGCCCACCGCAACGGCGCCAAGGTGCTGGCACTGGCTTCCCACATCCCATCTCGCCAGATCGGCTCCAAGTTCTTCCAGGAGACCCACCCAGAGGCAATCTTCCAGGAGTGCTCTGGCTACTGCGAGATGGTCAACTCCGCTGAGCAGGGCGGCGTTGTCCTGCACCACGCCATCCAGTCCAGCATGGCCGGCAATGGCGTATCCGTCCTCGTTATCCCGGGTGACGTTTCCATGCAGGACGCTGAGGATGACTCCTTCGTCGAGTCCAAGATCTCTGCTGGCCGCCCGGTCGTCTTCCCGGATCCGGCCGAGGCTGCTGCCCTGGCCCAGGCCATCAACGAGGCTAAGTCCGTCACCCTCTTCGTTGGCGCCGGCGTCAAGGATGCCCGCGAGCAGGTGCTCAAGCTGGCCGAGAAGATCAAGGCTCCCATCGGCCACGCCCTGGGTGGCAAGATGTACATCCAGTACGAGAACCCGTTCGACGTAGGCATGAACGGCCTGCTGGGCTACGGTGCGGCACACGAGGCCACCCACGAGGCTGACCTGCTCATCCTGCTGGGTACCGACTTCCCGTACAACGACTTCCTGCCGGATGCCAACGTGGCACAGGTGGACATCAACGGCTCCCACATCGGCCGCCGCACCAAGATTTCCTACCCGGTCACCGGTGACGTAGCCGCCACCATCGAGAACATCTTGCCGCACGTGGATGAGAAGAAGGATCGCTCCTTCTTGGACAAGATGCTCAAGAAGCACTACGGCAAGCTGGAGCACGTCGTTGAGGCTTATACCTCCAACGTGGACAAGCACACCCCGATCCACCCGGAGTACGTTGCTGACCTCATTGACAAGAATGCCGATGAGGATGCCATCTTCACCGTCGATACCGGCATGTGCAACGTATGGGGCGCTCGCTACATCACCGCCAACGGCAAGCGCGAGCAGATCGGCTCCTTCCGCCACGGCACCATGGCCAACGCCCTGCCACAGGCACTGGGTGCACAGGCCGCTCACCCGGGCCGCCAGGTCATCACCTTCTCCGGTGACGGCGGACTGTCCATGCTGATGGGTGAGCTGCTCACCGTGAAGCTGCACAACCTGCCTATCAAGATGTTCGTGTTCAACAACTCTTCCCTGGGCATGGTCAAGCTGGAGATGCTGGTGCAGGGTCTGCCGGAGCACGAGACCGACCACGAGTCCGTCAACTTTGCCAAGATTGCAGAGGCTTCCGGCATCAAGCACTTCCGCATCGAGGATCCGAAGGACGCACCGGAGCAGATCAAGAAGGCGCTGGCTTATAACGGCCCGGCTCTTATCGACGTCGTTACTGACCCCAACGCCCTCTCCCTGCCACCGACGCTGACCATCGAGCAGCTCATGGGCTTCTCCAAGGCTGCCACCCGCACCGTTCTGGACGGTGGCGTTGGCCAGATGATCACCATGGCAAAGTCCAACCTGCGCAATATCCCGCGCCCGCAGGACTTCTAAATAGCGCTCTGCGCTAGCTGCCACGCCCTTCCTCACCTGGGGAGGGGCGTGGTTTTCTTTTGCGCCGAGCAGGCCGAGCATCCACGTTCACAGGATTCAGGCAGAAACTCTTCAGTAGGCTGGAAAGCAAGCGTGCCATGATGACGTGTTAGAAAATCACAACCTTTAAGGGAGTCTGAGGAGAACATGGAAGACACTAAACTCGCCAAGGTTCTTGTCGTCGATGACGAACCCAATATTGTGGAGCTGCTTACCGTATCGCTGAAGTTCCAGGACTTCGAGGTTTACAGCGCCAATTCCGGTAACGAGGCGCTGCGCATTGCCCGTGAAGTAAACCCAGATGCCTACATCCTGGACGTCATGATGCCGGGTATGGATGGCTTCGAGCTGCTGGGCAAGCTGCGTCAAGAAGGCCTGGACGGCCCGGTGCTCTACCTCACCGCTAAGGACGGTGTGGACCAGCGCATCCACGGACTGACCATCGGCGCGGATGATTACGTGACCAAGCCATTTAGCCTGGAAGAAGTTATCACCCGCCTGCGCGTCATTATGCGCCGCGGCGGCGCGGCGGAAGAATCCACCAACGACGCCACCATGAGCTACGCGGATCTAACGCTCAATGATGACACCCATGAGGTCACCAAGGCCGGTGAGCTCATCGAGCTTTCGCCCACCGAGTTCAACCTCCTGCGCTACCTGATGCAAAACAAGGAAGTGGTGCTGTCTAAGTCCAAGATTTTGGACAACGTGTGGCACTACGATTTCGGCGGCGATGGCAACGTGGTCGAGTCCTATATCTCTTACCTTCGCCGCAAGATCGATACCGGCGAGACGCAGCTGATCCACACTGTGCGCGGCGTGGGTTATGTGCTGCGCACCCCGCGCTCCTAAAGTGCTTAAGTGATGGAAGATTCACAGGAGACCCAGGACCAGGCGCCTGCACCGGCGGCGGCGCGCCCGCAGTCCATGTGGCATGAGGGCCTGGGGCAAGGCGAAGGGGAGGGAAAGTCCCCCAAGCGGCGGATGTTTTCCCAGATTCCACAGGCCATGCCGCTGCGGACGTGGCTGGTCATCCTCCTCGTCGTGGTCTCCGGGCTCGGCATTACGGGCTCGTCCTTTGCGGTGAATTCCATCATGCGCAACGTGCTCTTCAACAACGTCGATGATGAGCTGCGCTCCGCGTCGACCACATGGGGGCGCGATATCAGCAATGACTTTTTCATCGGCGATCACACCAAGCGCCCGCCTACCGAATACGTGGTGCTGAACTACCTGCCCGATGGCACCATCCGCTACTCGGGACCATCGTCGACTACCCCGAATGCGGAGAAGATCCCGCTCGGCGGCTACCCCACCACCGTGGGGTCCATCGAGAACAACACCAAGTGGCGCGCGCTCGCCTTCGCGGATTCCAACGGCGTCATCACGGTCATTGCCAAGGATATGACCCACGAGAAGGAAATCCTGCACGGCCTAGCCATGGTCCAAGTGACCATTGCCGCCATCGCCCTGGCTGCCATTGCGGCCGTGGGTTTCTGGTTTATCCGCAGGGCGTTGCGGCCGCTGCGGGTGGTGGAAAAGACGGCGTCAGAAATCGCGGCAGGTGACCTAGACAAGCGCGTTCCCAAATGGCCGCTGCACACCGAGGTGGGCCAGTTGGCCGCCGCGCTCAATATCATGCTGGGACAGCTGCAGCGCTCCGTCGTGCGCGCGCAGGAGAAAGAGGAGCAGATGCGTCGCTTCGTCGGCGATGCCTCGCATGAGCTGCGCACGCCGCTGACCAGTCTGCGCGGCTATACCGAGCTCTATCGCTCCGGCGCCACCAAGGACGTGGATCTGGTCTTTTCCAAGATCGACGATGAGTCCAAGCGCATGTCCCTGCTGGTGGAGGACCTGTTGGCTCTTACCCGCGCCGAGGGTACGCGCCTAGACCTGCACCCCGTAGACCTGCTGGAGCTGGCCCTGTCCGTGGGCTCTTCCGCGCGTGCGGCCTTCCCCGGCCGCGAGATTAAGGTGGCCAATGACGCCAAGTCCATCCCGGTGGTCAATGGCGATGCCAGCCGCCTGCACCAGGTGCTGCTCAACCTGGTGACCAACGGCATCCGCCACGGCGGAGAGGATGCCACGGTGACGCTGCGCCTGCGCCGCGAGGCCAATGATGTGCTGATCGATGTCAGCGATGACGGCAAGGGCATGTCCCAGGAAGATGCGGCGCACATCTTCGAGCGCTTCTACCGCGCGGATACCTCGCGCACCCGCGATACGGGTGGCTCCGGCCTAGGCCTGGCCATCGTCCACTCCCTGGTGGAGCAACACGATGGCAGCATTAGCGTCGACTCCGAGCTCGGCCGCGGCACCACCTTTACGGTGCGCCTGCCCGCGCTTGCCGACGCCCCTTCTGAGCCCTAGTCCTCCCGAATGCCTTCCTCGTTGCAGCCGAGGTGCTGGCGAATGCGGGCGGCTGCCTCATCCATCGCGGCGTCGTCTGTGTTATCGGCGTCGAAGGCCTTGGCAAAGTCATACTCTTCCATCTTTTCGGTGGGGAAGAGGTGAATATGGGTGTGCGGGACATCGAATCCGGCGATGATGTAGCCGGTGCGCGGGGTATCAAACGCGGTCTTGATAGCGCCGCCGATTTCCAGGGCGACCTCGTTGAGGTGGGCCCAGGTCTGTGGATCCAGGTCGGTCCACTTATCTACCTCCTCGATAGGCACGACCAAGGTGTGGCCGTAGCGCAGCGGCTCGATGGAGAGGAAAGCCACGCAGGTCTCATCGCGGTAGACAAAGCGAGCGGGTAGTTCACCATTAATGATCTTTGTAAATACAGAAGCCATGTGTGCCAGGCTACCCGCTGGTTATGATGGTGGGCATGCGCATTCTCGTAATTGGTTCGGGCGGCCGTGAACACGCCCTTGTCAAGGGCCTGTCCGCCGACCCCAAGAGCACCGAAATCCACGCCGCGCCGGGCAGCGCGGCCATGTCTGATCTCGCCACGGTCCACCCGGAATACTCCCAGGTAGATAACGCTGATCGCATGGTGGAGCTCGCCCAGAGCATCGCCGCGGACCTCGTTGTCATCGGCCCTGAGGTTCCCCTCGTCGCCGGCGTGGCCGATGCCCTGCGCGCGGCCGGCATCGCTGTCTTCGGACCTAGCAAGGAAGCAGCCCAGATCGAGGGTTCCAAGGCCTTTGCCAAGGACGTCATGGAAGCCGCGGGCGTCAAGACCGCTCGCGCAGAACAGCTGCGCCCAGGTGCAGCCGAGGACGACATTGAGGCCGCGCTCGACCGCTTCGGCCCGCAGTTCGTGGTCAAAGACGACGGACTGGCCGGTGGCAAGGGGGTCGTGGTCACCCCGGACCGCGCCGCAGCCCGCGCCCACGTCGACGCCGTCCTCGCGGCCGGCAACCCGGTGCTGCTGGAATCCTTCCTCGACGGTCCCGAAGTCTCTCTCTTCTGCTTAGTCGATGGCGAGACCGTCGTCCCGCTGCTGCCAGCCCAGGATCACAAGCGTGCCTATGACAACGACGAGGGCCCCAATACCGGTGGCATGGGCGCCTACACCCCGCTGCCGTGGCTGCCGGAGGACGGCGTGCAGCGCATCGTGGACGAGGTCTGCACCCCTGTGGCCAAGGAGATGGCGCGCCGCGGCACCCCTTATTCCGGTCTGCTCTACGCCGGCCTGGCCTGGGGCGAAGAAGGCCCAGCCGTAGTCGAGTTCAACTGCCGCTTCGGCGACCCGGAGACCCAGGCAGTGCTCTCCCTGCTCAAGTCCCCGCTGGCTGAGGCCCTCCACGCCACGGCCACCGGCACCCTCTCCGAGCTCCCGCCGCTGGAATGGGAGGATGGCTTCGCCGTCATCATCGTCATGGCGGCCGAGGGCTACCCGGCTTCCCCGCGCAAGGGCGATGCCATTTCCGGCGCCGCCTTGGACGATCCGCAGCGCGTCCTCCATGCCGGCACCGTGCATACCGACGGCGCCTACCGCACCGCGGGCGGCCGCGTGCTCAGCGTGCTGGGCAAGGGCGCCACGCTTGCCGACGCCCGCGCAGACGCCTACGCCACCGTCGACGGCATCGAGTTTGCGGGTGGCTTTGTGCGCCGGGACATCGGCAAGCGAGCAGAAGACGGTGAGATTTCTCTCTAACCCTTCACCCCGCGGCGGGGCAGGCATGGAATAATAGCCACGTGGCTGAAAAGAAGAAGATTTCCAACGTCCTGTCCTCCCGCTATGCCTCCGCGGAGCTGTCCAATATCTGGAGCCCGGAGCATAAAATCATCTTGGAGCGCAAGCTCTGGATTGCGGTCATGCGCGCCCAGAAGGATCTGGGCGTAGACATCCCCGCCAAGGCCATCGATGCCTACGAGGCCGTGGTAGAGGACGTGAACCTCGAGTCCATCGCGGAGCGCGAGCGCGTCACCCGCCACGATGTGAAGGCCCGCATCGAAGAATTCAATGCGCTGGCCGGCTACGAGCACATTCACAAGGGCATGACCAGCCGCGATCTCACCGAGAACGTGGAGCAGCTGCAGATCCACACCTCGCTGGAGATCATCCGCGATAAGGCCATCGCAGTGGTCTCCCGCATCGGCCGCCACGCCGCCGAGTACCAGTCCCTGGTCATGGCGGGTCGCTCCCACAACGTCGCCGCGCAGGCCACCACCCTGGGCAAGCGCTTCGCTACGGCCGGCGATGAGATGCTGCTGGCCATCGAGCGCGTCGAAGATCTCTTGGCACGCTACCCGCTGCGCGGCATCAAGGGCCCGATGGGCACCTCCCAGGACATGCTCGATCTCATGGGCGGCTCCGAGGACAAGCTCGCCTCCCTGGAGACTGCCATCGCGGATTACCTGGGCTTCCACCGCATCTTCAATTCCGTGGGCCAGGTCTATCCGCGCTCCCTCGACTTCGACGCCATCTCCGCCCTGGTGGAGCTCGGCGCCGCTCCGTCCTCGCTGGCCACCACCATCCGCTTGATGGCCGGCAACGAGACCGTCACCGAGGGCTTCAAGGAGGGCCAGGTTGGCTCCTCCGCCATGCCGCACAAGATGAACGCCCGCTCCTGCGAACGCGTCGGCGGCTTGCAGGTCATTCTCCGCGGCTACCTCACCATGGCCGCGGACCTCGCTGGCCAGCAGTGGAACGAGGGCGATGTTTTCTGCTCCGTCGTCCGCCGCGTCGCGCTTCCCGACGCCTTCTTCGCCCTCGACGGCCAATTTGAAACCTTCCTCACCGTCCTCGACGAGTTCGGCGCCTTCCCGGCCATGATCGACCGCGAACTGGAGCGCTACCTGCCCTTCCTGGCCACCACCCGCATCCTCATGGCGGCCGTGCGCGCCGGTGTGGGCCGCGAGACCGCCCACGAGGTCATCAAGGAAAACGCCGTGGCCGTCGCACTCAATATGCGCGAAAATGGCGGCGAGCAGGACCTAGTCCAACGCCTCGCCGCCGATGACCGCCTGCCCATGGACGAGTCCGACCTCGAGGCCGCCCTGGCCGATAAGCATGCCTTCATCGGCGCCGCCGAGTCCCAGGTCAGCCAGGTCCTCAACCGCATCAACGCACTGGTAGGCGAGCACCCCAAGGCCGCGGCCTATACCCCGGGCGAGATCCTCTAAAGCGAGCCGCGCCGGGCGCCTTCCTGTCGCGGTGCGTCTTCCTTTTTCGCAGGGCGCCTTCCTTTTTTCGCATTTCGATCAAATAGTCGCCGAATCCCACGCGGATTTCGGGGCTTATTTGATCGAAACGTGCTCGCTACCCCTGGGCGCTAGAATGAAGGTCATGCGACCTGAGCTTTCTTCTTATACCCATCTTGCCTCCGGCAAGGTCCGCGATATCTACGATGTAGACGAGAACACTCTTCTGATGGTGGTCTCGGACCGCATCTCGGCCTACGACCACGCCCTCGAGCCGGCCATCCCGGACAAGGGCCGCGTGCTGACCGCGACCTCGAAGTTCTTCTTCGACTCCATCGATTTCCCCAACCACCTGGCCGGCCCGCTCGATGATGAGCGCATCCCCGCCGAGTGCCTTGGCCGCGCGATGGTGGTCAAGAAGCTGGATATGTTGCCCTTCGAATGCGTGGCCCGCGGCTTCCTCACCGGTTCCGGCCTGAAGGAGTACAAGGCCAACGGCACCGTGTGCGGTATCGAGCTGCCGGAGGGCCTGGTTGAGGCTTCCCGCTTGCCCGAGCCCATCTTCACTCCGGCTACCAAGGCGGAACAGGGCGAGCACGATGAGAACGTCTCCTTCGACGTCGTGGTGGACAAGCTGGGCGCCGATCGCGCCGAGGAGTTGCGCGCGGCCACCCTCCGCATCTACTCCGAGGCCGCCACGCTTGCGGAGGAGAAGGGCATTATCCTCGCCGATACCAAGTTCGAGTTCGGCCTAGACAAAGACGGCACCCTCGTGCTGGCCGATGAGGTCCTTACCCCAGATTCCTCCCGCTACTGGCCGGCCGATTCTTACGTGGAGGGCGAGGTCCAGCCGTCCTTCGACAAGCAATACGTGCGCAATTGGCTGACTTCTGACGCCTCCGGGTGGGACCAAGCCGCCGACGGCACTCCGCCCCAGCTTCCCGACGACGTCGTTTCCGCCACCCGCCTGCGCTACATCGAGGCCTACGAGCGGCTTTCCGGCGAGCGCTTCGCGGACTCCCTCTCGCCCGAGGCCTAGCTCTCGCTCTACGGGCTTCCAGCCCTGGGGCGCCACGCGTACAGTGGGGCGGCATGAGCAACGAGAATCTTTCCGCCCCCGTGGCCGCCATCCACCCTGTGACCCGTTCCTTCCACGGACGCGAGTTCGTGGATAACTACGAGTGGCTGCGCGATAAGGAATCCCAGGAAACCCTGGATTACCTCAACGCAGAAAATGATTACACCAAGGCGAAGACCGCGCACTTGGATGAGATGACGGAGAATATCTTCCAGGAGATTAAGTCCCGCATCAAGCAAACCGATATGTCCGTGCCTTCTCGCCGCGGCGATTACTGGTACTACGGCCGTACCGAGGAGGGCAAGAGCTACGGCTATTCTTGCCGGCTCCCGGTAGAGGAGGGGGCTGACCCATGGACTGCCCCGGTTATCCCAGAGGAAGGCACCCCGGAAGGCGAGGAGATTATCCTTGACGCCAACGCGCTGGCGGAGGGCAAGGATTTCTTCGCCCTCGGCGCCGCCTCCATCTCTGATTCCGGCCGCTACCTGGCCTATTCCGTAGACTTCGCCGGCGACGAGCGCTTCGAGCTCTACATTAAGGATCTGGACACCGGCGAGCTTCTCGACGACCACCTCAAGGGCATCTTCTACGGCGCCACTTGGGCCGGCGACGGCTATATCTTTTACACGACCGTCGACGAGGCGTGGCGCCCTGACGCCATCTGGCGCCATAAGGTCGGCACTGCGCAGTCCGAGGATGTGCAGGTGTTCAAGGAAGACGACGAGCACTTCAACGTCGGCATCGGCAGCGCTCGCTCCGATAAGTACCTCTTCCTTGGTGTGAGCTCCAAGGTGACTTCTGAGGTGTGGGTCCTCGAAGAAGACAACCCCGAGGGTGAATTCCGCCTGCTGTGGGAGCGCGAATCTGGCGTGGACTACGACGTCGATCACGCCGTCGTTAAGGGCGAGGATTACTGGATCGTCACCCACAACGCCACCGGCCCCAACTTCGAGGTCGGATATACCAAGGCCAAGGATGAGCTGCCCACCCTACGTGACCTGCCGGCGCTCTTGCCGCACGAGGAGACCACCCGCATCGAGGGCGTGGACACCTACCGCGATCAGATTGTGGTGGGCTACCGCCGCGGCGGCATCGGCCGCGCCGCCATCATGCGTGTGAACGACGGCTTTAGCGAATTCGAAGAGCTCAACTTCGACGAAGAACTCTTCACCGTGTCCGTATCCGGCAACCCCGAGTGGGACGCACCGGTGCTGCGCGTGAGCTACGTGTCGTTCACCCAGCCCTCCCAGCTCTTTGATTACCGCGTGGATACCGGCGAATTTACTCTCCTCAAGGAGCAGGAGGTTCCCGGCGGTTATAACCCGGATGACTATGTGGCCTACCGACTGTGGACCACGGCTGCCGACGGCACCGATATCCCCGTATCCATTGTCCACCGCGCCGACCTCGACCGCACTCAGCCGAATCCGACCCTGCTCTATGGTTACGGTTCCTATGAGGTCAGCGTGGATCCGGCATTCTCCGTTACCCGCCTGTCCCTCATGGACCGCGGCATGATCTTCGCCGTGGCCCATGTCCGTGGCGGCGGCGAGATGGGCCGTACCTGGTACGACGACGGCAAGATGCTCAAGAAGAAAAACACCTTCACTGACTTCATCGATGTCGCCGATGACCTCATCGCCCGCGGGGTGACCACCGCTGACCAGATGGTGGCCGAGGGCGGTTCGGCCGGTGGCATGCTCATGGGTGCGATTGCCAATATGGCCCCGGATCGCTTCACCGCCATCCAGGCCGTCGTGCCGTTCGTCGATCCGCTGACCTCCATTCTCATGCCGGAGCTTCCACTTACGGTGCCTGAATGGGAGGAGTGGGGCGACCCGTACCACGACCCAGAGGTTTATGACTACATGAAGTCCTACTCGCCGTACGAAAACATCGAGGCTAAGGACTACCCGGACATCCTGGCCATTACCTCGCTCAATGACACCCGCGTGCTCTATGTTGAGCCGGCCAAGTGGATCGCCCAGCTGCGAACGACGGCCACCGGCGGCGAGTTCTTGCTCAAAACCGAAATGGCCGCGGGCCATGGCGGCGTGTCCGGTCGCTATGAAAAGTGGCGCCAGAATGCCTTCGAGTACGCGTGGACCATCAACAAGGCCACCGGCTTGGAGAAGTAAAACCCGGATAGGGGGCCAACGCGCGAATCCTAAATTCCTGTGCGATAATTTTCCTTATGAATGGCCACCTTCTGGTATCTATCTCCAGCATCTTTGATGACACACGGAAGCAGGCTAGCCGGCTCCTCTCGATCCTTGATCGGGAGGAGATTCCTGTTTCCCTGCTGATTGCCCCGCATATCGACGGCAACTGGCACCTCGCCAAAGACAAAGACACCAAAAAGTGGCTCCAAGACCAAGCCGATGCCGGCCGCGTTCTTATCCTGAACGGTTTCGATCGCTCGGTGCAGGGCCGCCGCGCGGAATTCGCCAACCTCGATTCACACGAGGCGAAGTTGCGCCTCGCCGGAGCTACCCGCCAGATGGCCAAGATTGGCTTCGAGCCCACCATCTTTGCGCCCCCTCGCTGGCGCATGTCGCCCGGCACCTTGCAGGTCTTGCCGCAGTTCAAGTTTGAGGTAGCCGCCTCCACCCGCGGCATCCTCCAGATTAATTCCGGTAAGTTCCACCAAGCCCGCAACCTTTCTTTCGGTGAAGGCTTTGGTTCCGCCAAGTGGTGGCGCAAGAACATTATTCGCGCTGCTGAGCGCTCCGCCCAGCGCGGCAATACGGTCCGCCTTTCGGTTTCCGGCCGCAACCTGGATGACCGCAAAGTAATCAATGACTTCGTCAAAGCCGCCGACCGGGCCATCAACGCCGGCGCGACCCCTGCCGATTACGGCGCTTACCTTCCAAAATAGCCTGCGCATTCCCTCGTCAGAGGATCCGCGGAGCAATAAGCACAGCTTCGCGATTTTCGTCCATATAAACGCCCATTTCCGTCGACGGTTGCGGTGGTTTATATGGACGAAATCGTTGAAATCACAAAAATTAAGACCCCGCCGCTTGGGATTTATCCAAAAGCGAGCGGGGTTTGCGTTTGTGGGAGGTTAGCGCTGCAGGCTAGTGATGAAGTTCTTCACTTCCTTTGGCAGCATGACCCAGATGGGGGCCGGGATGGCCTTCTGGAGGTTGCCGGTCACGGCGAGGAAACCAGGGATGGCGACGAGGCCAGCGATGGCCGCGATGGCGGCGGCGATGCCTGCACCGACGGAGCTGGTGCTGGAGCTAGAGCCGGAGGTAGGCTTATCCGGCTTCTCAGAAGGATTCTCGGAGGGCTTGTCCTCTGGCTTACCTGGCTCATCGGAAGGCTTGTCCGCAGGAGCATCCGGCTGGTCGGCGGAGTCGTCTGCGCCGAGGGTGAAGCCGACCTTGACCGGATCGTGGTCGGAGGCGCGGAATGGGGAGTCATCGTAGAAATCCACGATGTTGTAGTTGCGGCGGGAATACTCGAAGGCGACGGGTTCGTCGGCATTGATGTTCCAGACTT
>CALLKG010000050.1:0-49723 GCA_938008395.1 Corynebacterium tuberculostearicum | reverse complement strand
AAGGGATAACCGCTGAAAGCATCTAAGCGGGAAGCCTGTTTTAAGATGAGGTTTCGTTAAGGTCCCCTAAAGACGATAGGGTAGATAGGCCAGACCTGGAAGCACTGTAAGGTGTGAAGGCTACTGGTACTAATTGACCACAACAAACACCAACACACATTCGTGTACTGGCAAAAAGAATAAAAGAAGAAGAAACAGTCACTGTCGTGACCGCGTCCACTATGCAGTATCTGACACAACACCCCGAGCAAAAGGGCACCCAAAAAGGGTCTGAATGCTTCGTATGTTTGTCGGTGGTCAATAGCTGCAGGGAAACGCCCGGTCCCATTCCGAACCCGGAAGCTAAGCCTGCACACGCTGATGGTACTGCAACCGGGAGGTTGTGGGAGAGTAAGTCACCGCCGACACCAAACAACAAAAACAACTCAATAGCCCAAGAAAGGGAAGAGGACGGAACACCACCGTCCTCTTCCCTTTTTCCACGTTTTGCGGAAGCCGGTGTTACGCGACGGAGCTCGGGGCGAGCTGCATGCTGCGGTCTTTCTTCGTCGCTGAAGTATATAGCTATTAGGCTCCCCAGGAGAACACTTCAGGCGACTGGTTGTGTTCCCGCACCCAACTGTGCTTATTGCCGGGGATCTACGAACTAGAAATGGCTCGGTGGTTTTCCTTTGTTCACTCGCAGATAGCCCGCTTTGGTTCTAGGTTTGGTCACGTGACAGTATCACGGCCTATATAGTATGACGGCTATGTGTGATCGATTAGCCGGTGCGTGTAGAGAGGAAGGGCGGACTCGAACTCCCGGTACTTCCCGCTGAGGGGGTCAGTAAATTCGATGTGGGCTGCGGTGAGATGCATAGGGATGCGCATATCCTCAGCATCCTCGGGATAGATTTCTGGATAGACAGGATCACCCAGGATGGGTATTCCAGCCTGCCACATGTGGAGACGCAATTGATGGGTCTTGCCCGTGGTGGGTTTGAGCGTGTATTTGCCTAATTGTGGCAGTTCTCCGTGGATCTTTTCATAGGGGGCGTTATCTATTAGTTCTACTGCAGTCAGAGTAGTAAATGCGTTGGGGATGCCATCGCCTATGCGGCCTTGGATTTCGCCGGGGGTTTTGGTGAGGTGGGAGGCCCACTGTAGGGGCGTCGGAAAGCGGCGGTATTCGGCGATCGCCTGATAGGTCTTTTGTACTTTCTTTTCCGCAAAGAGCGTTTGGTAGGCGCCGCGAACATCACGATGTTTGGTGAATAGCAAAATTCCGGAGGTAAGTCTGTCTAGGCGGTGCGCCGGTGCGAGCTCGTCGTTTCCTGTCATTCGTCGGAGCTGGACTGTAGCTGTCTGTACGATGTGGCGTGCGCGTGGCATGGTTGCCATAAACGGCGGCTTATCGGCGACGAGGATATGTTCATCCTCGAAGAGAATGGGGACGTCGTAAGGCACCGGTGTTTCGGGTGCCGGAATGCGGTAGAAAAAGACGTCCTCGTCGTTGCCTAATATTGAGTCCGGCCGAAGCTTGGTCTGATTGCGTAGGACAACCTCGCCAGAGTCGAAGCGCGCCTGGAGCGCCGAGGCGTCGTCGTCGGGGTGTCGATGGCGTTGTGCCGAAATTACTGCACTAAGAAAATCCCAGGCCGTTATGCCTGCCTCGGGAGTGCGCACGCGGGTTGGATTCAGACCGTCTTTAATCGGCAAAGGCGTGAAACCTTTTCGGCGATGTATTAATGTTTTGTCCATGGATTTTAACTCTCTCATTGAACCGGTTGTTGCCTTTTTCTCTGAAGGTATTGGTGCCGTAATTCGCACCGTCCTGGAGTTTGTGTACACCGTTATGTTCCCGTCGAATTCCGAGGCTGCAACCGTCAACCCTCAAGCCTAATCCGTACTACAATTAAGGTATAACCACCGAAAGGACACATCATGGCTAAGGAAGACATTGTAGTCGTTGCCGTTGACGGTTCGGATGCATCGAAGAATGCAGTACGTTGGGCCGCAAATACGGCTATGAAGCGCGAGATTCCACTGCGGATCGCATCTAGCTACACCATGCCACAGTTCCTGTACGCAGAGGGCATGGTTCCGCCAAAGGAGCTTTTCGACGACTTGCAGGCCGAGACCCTCGAGAAGATCGAGGAAGCTCGCGCCATCGCTCATGAGGTAGCCCCAGAGCTGAAGATTGGCCACACTGTGGCCGAGGGCTCCCCGATCGACATGCTTCTAGAAATGTCGCATGATGTCACCATGATTGTCATGGGCTCCCGCGGCATGGGTGGCCTATCCGGAATGGTGATGGGGTCCGTCTCCGCTTCGGTTGTATCCCACGCCTCTTGCCCGGTGGTCGTCGTTCGCGAGGATAATCAAGTTACGGACTCCACCAAGTACGGCCCTGTCGTCGTTGGTGTGGATGGTTCCGAGGTTTCGCAGAAGGCCACGGCTTATGCCTTCCGTGAGGCACAGGCCCGCGGTGCTGCTTTGATTGCCGTGCATACTTGGATGGATATGCAGGTGCAGGCTTCCTTGGCGGGTCTGTCGGCCGCCCAGTCCGAGTGGGCTGATATTGAAAAGGAACAGAGCGAGCTTCTGACTGAGAATCTGAAGGAGCCGCGTGAGGAATACCCAGAGGTTGAGGTAAAGAAGCTCATTACCCGTGACCGTCCAGTGAGCGCTTTGACCGAGGCTGCAGAAGGCGCGCAGCTACTGGTTGTTGGTTCGCACGGTCGTGGCGGCTTTAAAGGTATGCTCTTGGGCTCGACCTCTCGCGCACTGTTGCAGTCCGCACCGTGCCCGATGATGGTTGTCCGTCCGGATGAGGAAAGCTAAAAGCTGCTGTTCATAGAGCGCTTCGCCCACAAGGGCGGGGCGCTCTTGTTGTTGTGGAGCCGCCTTAGGTAGTGTGCGCTCGTGTACGCTAAGGTATACCCGCTATTTTAGGAGGATTGCATGAATTTGGGACTGGGGCTTTTTAGCTCGATTGTTATTGGTATCATTGCCGGCTGGCTGGCAGAGAAGATTATGAAGCGCGACCACGGCCTGCTGACCAACCTTATTGTTGGTGTGCTGGGTGGCATCATCGGTGGCATGATTATCCACTTCCTGAATATCGAGGAAGGTGGATGGATCTTCTCCTTGATTGCCGCTACGGGTGGTGCTTGTATCCTGTTGTGGATCGTGGGGCTCATCAAGAAGTAGCCCGAATTTAATTCGCGTACAAACCGGTTTGTCTATAAAGTATAGATGAACCGGCTTTGTCGTTTTAGAGAGGAACCCATGGCAGAGAAGAAGTCGCGCCGTAATCGGCCCAGCCCGCGCAGCCGGCTGCTGGAATCAGCGACCAAGCTATTTACTACCGAAGGCATTCGTGTCATCGGAATCGACCGCATCCTGCGCGAGGCGGATGTGGCTAAAGCTTCTTTGTACTCTTTATTTGGTTCCAAAGACGCGCTCGTTATCGCTTATGTAGAAGCTTTGGACGAGAAGTTCCGCCAAGATTGGGAACAGCGTACCGCGGAGATGACGGATCCGGATCAGAAGATCCTGGCCTTTTTTGATAAGGCGATCGAAGAAGAACCCCAGCAGGAATTCCGCGGCTCTCATTTCTTGAATGCGGCCGGAGAGTATCCGCGCCCAGAAACCGAGGCGGAACACGGTATCGTGGCTGCCTGCGTTGAACACCGCAAATGGGTGCATTCCACCCTGACGGCCTTGCTGACAGAGCGCAATGGTTACCCATCGTCCTCGCAGGCGAGCCAGCTGTTGATTTTCCTGGATGGCGGCCGTGCGGGTGCTCGGCTCACCAAGGAGATTGGGCCGCTGCAGACGGCCCGCGACCTGGCTACTCAGATGCTTTCTGCTCCCCCTGCTGATTATTCGATTTAAGGTACTTTCGGGCCTCCATACGTAGCTGGCTGACCCGCTTCTTCTCCTCCTTGGAGAGAGCGGGTTCTTTTTCGCGCTTGCGCCAGCGGCGAATGCTTTCGCGGCGCATAGCGTGGACATCCTCAGTAAGCGGGTAGTCGCGGTGCAAAATGATCTCAAAGATAGCGGTTTGGATCAGCATGAAGAGATAGGCGCAGCCCCAGTAAAGAATGATTGCTACTGGGATGGGGCCAGACTGGGCCAAGTGCCACAGGAAGAAGGGGATTACCAACAGCAAAAAGCCCATGAGTATGAAGACGCGGCGGTTAACCTTCTTATCAAATTGAGTGGTGCGGAAGCTTCGCACGAGGGAAATCACCGAGTTTGCCATGGTAAAGGCGATGGCGGCAATGAGGATGGGATTGATGAGGTCGCCGTGCTCGCGGGCGAAATCCGTCAGCGGAGCGCCGTAGAAGGTGGTTTCGCGGAAGGCCGAAACATCGGAGGCATTCAGCATGCCCACGGTGGTGGAGCCGCGTTCAATATTGGACATGCGCAGGAGCACTTGATAAAGGCCGATGAAGGCCGGAATCATGATGAGCGGGGGAACACAACCAGCTGCGGGGTTGTAGTTATAACTCTTCATGAGGTTCTTTTCCTCTTGCATGAGCTCCGCCATTTCCTCGGTGGTGGTGGCGTTATTCATCTGCTTTTTGATGCGGTTATTCTCCGGGCGGATGAGTGCGCCGATGCGGGCGGAGCGTACGGAAATCCAGTTCAGGGGAACAACGACGCCGCGCACGGTGATAACCAGCAGGATGATGGAAATCAGCCAGGCGGTAGATTCACCGACGAAGCTGCTGATGAGCCAGTGCCAGAATTTCATGATTCCAGAAACCGGGTACATGAAGACTTCGTACATGCTCAACCTTTCATGGGCAGTATGGTTTAAGGCATGACTAAAGTTCTTGGGGAACTCATGCTAACCATTGGCGTGGTTCTTTTACTCTTTGCATTCTATGAAGCCTATTGGACAAATGTAGAATCCGGTCAGCTGCAGGAGGAGGCGAGCGCCCACCTCGAAGAGCAATGGCGCAATCCCCGGCAGAAGTTGGAGCCGGAGTTGGGTGAGGCGTTCGCGCAGCTGTACGTTCCCACGTTCGGTTCTGACTACCGCTTCGCCATTATTGAGGGCACTAATGAAGATGATCTGCTGCGCGGCCCGGGCCGCTACGTGGATTCCCAGATGCCGGGGGAGATGGGCAATTTTGCGGTTGCGGGCCACCGCGTGGGCAAGGGCGCTCCCTTTAATGACTTGGGCAAGCTAGAGACCTGCGATGACATCGTGGTGGAAACGCAGAAGGAGCGTATTACCTATCGCGTATTGCCCATCGATGGCGAGCAGGCGGACTGTTTCAATGGAATCCCGCCGGAGTATTCCCATGTGGCTGGCCGGCATATTACGACGCCTGGCGACGTCTCGGTGACCAACCCCGTGCCAGAGTCGGACGCCGAACCGAGCCGCGAGATCTTGACCTTGACCACGTGTCACCCGCAGTTTTCCAACGCGGAGCGCATGATTGTGCACGCTATGGAAGTAGAAAAAGAGGAGAAATAATGTATCGCGCTTTGTGGAATCTCTTGCCGGGGCCGACGCCGGTGAAGGCCATCTTGGCCATTGCTATTGCGGTGGGAGTCTTCTTCCTCCTAATGGAGGTTGTATTCCCGTGGCTGTCGCCGATGATGCCGTATAACGACGTCGCGGTTTAAAGGCCCAAGTTGGCGATCGCTTCGTGGGCGATTTGCTCTGACTTCACGGTTTGTTGCTGGTTGCTCCACACCAGCACCGCGTGCGTGTCCTTTTGCACCGCGTACACGGCGTGCTCATCGACTACGCCCCGGCCACCTTCCCAGCCGTCGAAGGAGGCGGGTTCGGTGGCGTCGATAGGCGCGGCCCAATCCACGGCGGCGCGGGCGTCTTCGACCGTGGGCATATCGCGCACGATGACGGTGGCCTGTGGCTCGTCCTGGTAGGACCAAAACACGCAGGCCGGGGTGGGAAAGCGCGTGTCGATGCCCTGCTTGGTCAGGCGCTGGCCGTTGGTTTCTTCGAGCCAGCCGGGGCCGATGTAGGGGCAATCGCTCCAGTCATTGACTTCCGCGGTTTGGGCGACGTTAACCTCTGGTGCCTCCGAAGCCTCCGGAGTCACCGTGGTGGTGGGTGCAGGGGTGGGCGCGGATGAATCGCAGCCGGCGATCCCAAAGGTGGCTAGGGCGAGTAGGGGAAGTAGGCTTTTGCGCATGAGCTCCACAATAGACCGGGATACCGATGCGTTGCGCACCGGCATCCATATCCTGACCGCTGGCCTGCTGGTGGTAGGCATTTTTACCTCGGCGCGGATGCCGCTTTCGCAAGCGATCATCAACCTGCTGCTTTTGGTGGGCTTTGCGGCCGTGTACTTCGCAGGCTCGGTATACGGGGAATATTGGGCAAGACCGGTGCGCTACCTGTGGCTGTGCATCCTCTCGGTGCTGTGGGTGGCGGATCTGTTCGTGGCCCCAGCGGCAATCTATTTGGTTTTCGCCATGTTCTTTTTGTACCTCACGGTGCTGGACATGGCGGCGGGCATCGCGTGCGTCATCGTTGCCTCGATCATCACCGTGGTGGTGCAGATTCCGCAGGGTCTGACCTTCGGCGGTGTCATGGGGCCGGCGGTCTCGGCGCTGGTGACGATAGCGATCACCTACGCCTTCCGGACGCTGTCGCGGATGAATAAAGAGTTGATTGAAACCCGTTCGCAGCTGGCAGCCACGGAGCGCGATGCCGGCATGGTGGCCGAACGTCAGCGCATTGCGCACGAGATTCATGACACCCTTGCCCAGGGACTATCTTCCATTCAAATGCTCCTGCATTCGGCGGACCGGGATCTGGATAAGCAGGACGCGGACAAGGCGCGAGAGCGCATCGAGCTGGCCCGCAGGACGGCCGCGGATAATTTGCACGAGGCGCGCGCCATGATTGCTGCCCTGCAGCCGCCGACGCTCAATGAGGCATCCCTTGAGGCCGCGTTGACCCGTATGGCGGAAAATTTCGGCGCTACCGGAGATATTCACGTCGAGGTGGAATCCGAAGGAGGGGTACAGCAGCTGCCCATGAAGGTAGAGGCGGCGCTGCTGCGGATTGCGCAGGGCGCTGTGGGGAACGTCGTCAAGCATGCAGAGGCAAGCCGTGCCCGGATCACGGTGACCTATGAGGGTGACGAGGTGCGCCTGGATGTGGTGGATAACGGCAAGGGCTTTGATCCGGCCGCGGTGGAAAGCACCCCGGCTGGGCTCGGGCATATTGGGCTGGCCGCAATTAGGCGCCGCGCACAAGAGCTAGGCGGGGAGATCATTATTGAATCCGCGCCGGGGGAGGGCACTGCCGTGTCAGTTAGTATGCCCTTAGGCAACCGGGTAGATTAAACTTTTGGTTGACAATGACATCGATAGGAGGAATGTCGTGATTCGGGTCCTATTGGCAGATGACCACGAAATCGTCCGCCTGGGTCTGCGCTCCGTGCTTGAGGGCGCAGAGGATATCGACGTCGTAGGGGAGGTCGCTACGGCCGAAGCTGCGGTGTCGGCAGCGCAGGCGGGCGGCATCGATGTCATTTTGATGGACCTGCGCTTCGGCGCGGGTGTGGAAGGGACCCGTGTTATGGGCGGAGCGGAGGCAACCGCGCAGATTCGCTCCGCGATGGCCACCCCGCCCAAGGTCCTCGTGGTGACCAACTATGACACTGATGCGGATATCCTCGGCGCTATCGAAGCCGGTGCCGTGGGCTATTTGCTCAAGGATGCACCACCGCACGAGCTGCTGTCCGCAGTGCGCTCGACTGCGGAGGGTGATTCGGCGCTATCTCCCATCGTGGCCGATAGGCTGATGACTCGCGTGCGTACGCCACGCACCTCGCTCACGCCGCGTGAGCTCGAGGTCTTGCAGCTGGTAGCAGCGGGGGCGTCGAACCGACAGATTGGCCAAGACCTCATGCTGTCTGAGGCCACGGTAAAGTCTCACCTTGTGCACATTTATGACAAATTGGGCGTGCGCTCGCGGACCTCCGCCGTGGCGGCAGCGCGCGAGCAAGGCGTGCTTTAATTTGCGGCGTTATACGCCTCGATGACGTCCTGCGGAATCTTTCCGCGGTGCGCCACTGGCAGGCCTTGGGTGCGCGCCCATTCGCGGATTTGGCTGGGGTTTGCCCGCTGCGCATCGAGGGCGGGGGCAATGCGGGCGGCGTCCACGTAGGGGGCGAGCAGATTATGGAAATGCCGCGCGTTATCCGTGGAGAGATCGATAAGGTAATTTTGACCGTTTACGCTGAAGCGAACGACTTCTAGCTGGTCTTCAGGGATTAGGGTGTGGTCCAAGTCGTCGTAAAATTGGGTTACTTCACGGCGGGACATTTTTCCTCCAATTTTAGAAATTGCGCACCAAGCACTGAGAGCATAAACGGTGTTTAAGGGGTAGGGCGGTTAGAAGATTATCAGCAACTTTTTCTGGCTGAAAATACTTTTCCCGAAAAATCCCGGATCTTTATAGAAAATAAATAAACGCCACCACCGAATAGGGGGCGGTGGTGGCGTGAATATCTTTTACTGGGCCAGGCGCTGCTGGATTTCCGCAGTAATGGAGTCAATCTCCGAGCTAATGGTCTTGTGCGCGCGGCGGCGCTGCTGCTCGGTCATGAACTCGGCATTATCGATGGCGGAGTCTACTTCCTGCAGGCGATCGCGGACATCGCGCTTGAAGCCGGCCGGAACGTCCGTGTTATCGAGGGAGTTGCGGATGCCGGCGGTGCGGGCCTTGAGCGGCGCACCGTAGCCGGAGAAGGAAGCCATCTGATCCGAGCTCACGCCCGCCTTAGCGGCCTTGCGCTTTTCGCCTTCGGTCTTCAGGCCCACGTAGCCGCGGTAGAGGAGCGGCAGCAGCAGGGGCGCGGCGGTGCGCAGCGCACCGGCGTAGCGCTTGACGTTATCGGAGTTAAAGCGGCCGGCCTTGAGCTTGGCTAGCTCATTCTTGGCCATCTTCTCCTCGTGCTTGCGGCGCTTCTTGAGGCCCTTTTCCTCCGACTTAATGAGGTGCTTTTCCTGCTTGGCCAGGAGCTTTTGCTGGCGGCGGCGGTCCTTAGACTGTGCCTTTACCTCTGCCTTGGCGCGGGTCTTGGCGGCCTTTGCCTGTGCGCGTGCTTCTTGGCGGGCCTTTTTAACTTTCTTCAGAATGCTCATTAAATTTCCCTCACGTTTGATCGAGTCTGGATTCAACTTTACCTTGCCGTTCTATTAAGCTCACCCGGTGTGGAGGATGTGGTTGTTGCTTCGGACCTTGTGGGGTGCCGCTACCGCTTAGTACAGCGGCGCGCGCACCCCGAGATGCCGCGTACCCATGCCTCGATTGCCCGGGCGGAACGCCACGCGGCCGCAGTGGAGGCCGTCATGGAGATGTTTCCCCGCAAGGGCTCTGGCAGGTTTCGCCGCATCGATCTGGAAGGCGATGAGTGGGAGCGCTCCATGCGCACCCTTGAGGCCTTAGCTTCCGGGTATACGCACATCACCAACGCGGTCTTCGCCACCGAGGAGTGGATGGTGCGCGTAGATTTGCTTCTGCGCGAAGGCGATAAGTACACCCCGATTATCGTGTCCAATCACCGTGTGGCCCGCAAGAATGACACCAAGACGACGCCGGCGGTGCCTACCCATCGCTTGGGCCTGAGTGAGCCGCTCGAGGTGCCGTATAAGCTGCGCCATCATGCGGTAGATGGTTACCGTTTAGCGTTTGCCGCCCGTGCTTTGCGGGATCTCGGGCTCGATTCCGGCCGGGGCGGGGCCATCGGCCAGGACCGCACCCGGGCATTTTTTACGGAAACAGCCAAGTTTGATCTGGAACGCGCCTGGAATCAGCCGCTTCCTACCGCCCCGGTGCGAGTCAAGGAGTGCGCGAGCTGCCGCTTTTGGTCTTTGTGCGAGCAAGAGCTGGTGGCGGCGGATGATATTTCGCTCTTCCTATCCGGCGACCGCGCTAAGCCTTATCGCGAGCGCGGGATTACTACCGTGCAGGCGCTTATTGACGCCGACCTGGGCGAGCCCTCCCGCCTTGCTGCCGCCTGGCGCACCGGGGAAGTGTTGCTGCGCCGCGGCGGCGTGCAGGTCCCGCGCGCAGACGTGGAGGTAGACGTGGATATGGAAGCCTACCTGGACCAGGGCGCGTATCTATGGGGAGCGTGGCACGACGGTAACTACGTCCCGTTTGTTACGTGGGAGCCGTTGGGCGGGCGCGCCGAGGCAGAGAACTTTGCGGCATTCTGGCGCTGGTTGATGGATGTGCGTGCTAAGGCCCATGCGGAGGGCAAAACCTTTGCTGCATATTGCTACTCGTCCCACGGTGAGAACCATTGGATGCGCATGTCCGCGCAGCGCTTCCGCGAGGTGGATGAGCGGGAGGTAGAAGAATTTATCTCCTCACCGGAGTGGGTGGACATGTTCGTCCACGTCAAACGATCCTTCGCCGGACCCTTCGGCCTAGGCCTGAAGGTAGTCGCCCCGGAAGCGGGGTTTACGTGGCCAGAAGAAGACTTCGACGGCGAAGAATCCGTGAACGCGCGCCGCGAGGCGCTAGCCGGTGACCTCGTGGCGCGGCAGCGCTTGCTGGACTATAACTCCGGCGACGTCCAAGCCACCCGCGCGGTCCGCGAGTGGATGGATGCCGGCGCGCCGGGTACTACAGCGCTGTAAATAGGGCGTAGATGACCGCGAGGATCGCTATGCCCGCATAGACCTGGTTCCATTCTGGCCCCGGCTTCGGATCCGGGCCCTCCGCCTTCTTCATCAGGACCTGCTTCTGGGCCTTGACCGCCCGGGCGATGAGCACGGGGTAGACCGCCAGGGGCAGGATGCACAAGAGGGAGGCGACCACCTTAAGTAGGGAAATATCGGTGCCGATCCAGATGAGCAGCCCACCGTTGACGAAGGTGGCACGCAGGAGGCCGAGTTTGTCCAGTTGCTGCAAGCCCGCTCGGACGGCAGCGGGGCCGCCACCCATGGTGCTGGGCAAGAGGTAGCTCATCACGCCGATGAGCAGTTGACCGGCAAACCCCACCAGCAAGGCGAGGGTGGGCAGCGCCGGCTCGGGTATAAAGAAATGCTGCACCGTGTAGTACACCAAAGACAGCACCAGCCATAACGAGGCCATGAGCACGGAGACCGAGGCAAAGGTGATGCGATCGCGCGGGTCCTTAGCCACCGTCAGCACATTGGCGAGCCACTGCTGCAAGCTCAGCGCCCAACCGCAGCAGTAGGCGATAAGGCCCAACTCAGGGAAGCCGAGGAAAGCGCCCACGATGGTGGCAACCACACCGACGGCGAGCAGCGCAAAGGAGGAGTGCATGTGGCGATTAATACCTTGGGTGCGCCAGATGGAGGGAAAAAGGATAGTGAGAGAGCCGGCCGCGGCCAAGCCGATGAATCCGCCGATATTGGCGGCGATATGGGCGAGCAGTAGCGTGGGCTGGCCGGGGGAGACGGCCAGCAGGCCGCCAAAGATGGCACCCACCGGCAGGCACAGGGCGGAAAGAACATAGGCGCCCACCACGGGGCGGAAGCGTTTATCTTTGGCACCGCGCCATTGCTGGAAGAGAGATACCGCATGCCAGAGCATCATCAATCCAATGAGCGTGGCGCCCACCTGGGTGACGATCCAGTGTTGGGACCAGAACTCCATGAGGATTTGGCCGATTAACGCGAGGATGATTCCGGCATTGAGGCCATAGATGCGAGCCAATTGGGTAGGTCGAGTGGATTCGGGGAGGCGCTGTTGGGTGAATTTCTCCGTGAGGTGCTGGGACCACACGATGATGCTATTGCTCACCAGTCCGAGGGTGAATAGGTGGATGAGCACCCACCGGTAGTTCGGAACCAAGGTATGCGTTGCACCCACGAGGATGAAGACCATCATCCACAGGGATACGGGACGGGAGGCCTTGCGGTGCCATGTCCGCGCCGACCACTTATTCTCAGGCATAAAACCGATTTTAGTCGGATTTAATCTTGGTCCAAGTCAGTGCAGTAAGGGCGAGGGCTACGGCGGTGAAGAAGGCAATGAAGAGGGGCCACGATAGGGCGTCGAAAAGCAGGCCGGCACATACGCCCACCACAGAAGAGCCAAAGTAATAGCAGAACACATACATCGAAGAAGCCTCCGCACGGTCGTGGGTGGCGATCTGACCCACCCACCCGGAGGCGGTGGAGTGTACGGCGAAAAAGCCCACGGTAAAGGCGATCATGCCCAGAAGCGTCAGCGGAAGGTTACCGGCGCACAGCGCGATGCCAAGGGCAAAAAGCACGGCAGAGGCGAATAGGGTTTTCCCATGGCCTATGCGTGCGACAAGGGAACCTGCCCGCGCTGAGGACCATGTGCCGGTGAGGTAGAACAAAAAGGCCAAGCCGGCTAGCGAAGGGGCCAGACCAAAATCATCGATGAGCCGGAAGGTTAAGAAGTTATACATGGAGACAAACGTGCCCATGGACAGGAATGCGGTGAGAAAGAGCAAGGCCAAATCCCGGTTGGCCCAATGGCCCAAGAGTGCCCGGCTTTCGGTCTTGAGATGGATGGATTTGGGCTGGAAATTGCGTTGGGTAGGAAGTAGCAGCCAAGACGTAATGGCAAAGGCGAGTGAGACCAGCGTCGAGCCGAAGAGCGCCCAGCGCCACGTGGAAATCTCCACCAGTCCGGTGGGAATGAGGCGGCCGGTAAGGCCACCGACGGAGGTGCCTGCAATGTATAGGCCCATAGCCCGCGGCAGGGCTTTGTCATCGAGTTCTTCAGAAAGCCATGCCATTGCCGTGGCGGGGGCGCCGGACAGCAGCGCACCCTGCAGGCCGCGTACCACGATGAGCTGCCACCCCTCCTGGGCGAGGGGCACAATGAGCCCCACGCCGGTCGCGGCAACGGCCGAAATGAGCAGAATACGTCCGCGGCCGAAACGCTCGGAGAGAATCGATGCGGGCACCACGCATAGGGCCAGCGCGCCCGTGGCGGCCGATACGGTCATGGCCGCTTCAGTGGAAGAAAGGCCCATGTTGTGTACCAGCGTCGGAAGAATGGCTTGGGTGGAATACAGGCTGGAGAATATAGCCAAGCCTACAAGGAGCATGGCTACCGTTGCGCGCCGCGTTCGAGTCATATCATTTAGCCTGCCCGGACATGCAGCATGTGTAAAATGTGGAAAAATACACTAAACGATGCGGAGCATGCATGAATGTGGAGGATGTCCGCGGCTTCCTCGCCGTGGTGGATCAAGGTCGCGTGGGTGCTGCGGCCGATGAACTGGGAATCTCCCAATCCGCGCTGACCCGCCGGGTACAGCGCGTAGAAGCTAGTCTTGGCGCCCGCCTTTTCGAGCGCACTGGGCGCACCCTGCACGTGAATTCGCGCGGGCGGGCCTTCGCTGCGGCTGGGCGGGAAATGCTCCGCGCCTACCAGGTAGGGCGGGACGATGTTGCCCGCCTCATGGATCCAGAACGCGGCACCGTGCGCCTAGATTTCATGCACTCGCTGGGCACCTGGCTAGTTCCGGACCTGCTCAAGAGCTATCGCGCGCAGCACCCGCACGTAGATATTCGTCTGCATCAAGGCGCGGCGCAGGAGCTGGTGAGCAGGGTGGAAAACGGCGAATCCGACCTTGCCCTCGTGGGCCCACGGCCTGATGCAGCACTGGGCTGGCACCAGATTAAGGTGCAGCGACTAGGCCTTGCTGTGCCAGAAGACCACTGGGCGGCGAACCGGCGGGAGGTGAGACTAGCGGAATTCGCTGCAGACCCGTTCATCGGCATGCTCCCAGGCTATGGCACGCGCATGCTTCTCGATGCCCTTGCAGACGACGCTGGCTTTAGTCCCCACCTCGTCTTCGAATCGATGGAACTTACTACCGTTGCGGGGCTGGTAGCGGCAGGACTCGGGGTGGCGCTTTTGCCGCTGGATGATCCGTATCTACAGGTGGGGAGCCTGATCCCCCTTACGCCGCCAGCGTACCGCGAGCTCGGTTTAGTGTGGCGCGCCGGGGACGATGCGCCCCCAGTGCAGCAATTCCGGGAATTTATCCGGGCATAGAAAAAGCCGCCCCGAAGGGGCGGCCGAAGTAACTAAAAGGAGTTACTTGGTGGCTGCAGCGAAACGCTCAGCAACGTCATCCCAGTTGAAGACGTTCCATACGGCCTTAACGTAGTCAGCCTTAACGTTCTTGTACTGCAGGTAGAAAGCGTGCTCCCACATATCCAGCATCAGCAGCGGGGTGAAGTTGATGGAGGTATTACCCTGCTGGTCAGTCAGCTGCTCGATGATGAGGCGGCCAGCAATGTGGTCGTAGCCCAGAACGGCCCAGCCGGAGCCCTGCAGGGAGGTAGCAGCAGCGGAGAAGTGAGCCTTGAACTTCTCAAAGGAGCCGAAGTCGCGGTTGATGGCCTCTGCCAGCTCGCCGGTTGGCTCGCCGCCACCGTTCGGGGACAGGTTCTTCCAGAAGATGGAGTGGTTGGTGTGGCCACCCAAGTTAAACGCCAAGTTCTTGGAGAGGGCGCGGATGCGATCCGGGTTAGCCTCACCGTTGCGCTCTTCCTCGAGTGCCTCGAGTGCAGCGTTAGCGCCAGCAACGTAGGTTGCGTGGTGCTTATCGTGGTGGAGCTCCATGATCTCTGCGGAGATGTGTGGCTCCAGTGCGTCGAATGCGTATGGGAGGTCAGGAAGTTCGTAAACAGCCATTTGTTAAATCCTTTCTTCGGGTACGTGTCCCGATGATAGGCACGGTGGAAAGATTTCGCCATGATTAATTCGAATTGTGGAACTAGCGCGAATATTAACTGGCCGCGGAATAGCTTTTCGCAGTACAACGTTGGGAAGAAGGAATAAGGAAGGAGCTATACCTTATGTGGATGTTTAAGTCGGAGCCCAAACTTGTTGCTGCAGACGATGCTCTGCCGGGACGAGCGGAGCCAATCGTGGACCCCGCCCCGCACGCCGTTTTAGGAACACCGATTACCGGGCCGTGGAAGGACGGGCAGCGCTCCATTCTTATCGCGTTGGGATGTTTCTGGGGTGCGGAGAAGATGTTTTGGGAGACCGAAGGCGTGGAATCCACCTCGGTGGGCTATGCGGGCGGCACCACCCCAAATCCCACGTACTACGAGGTGTGCCGTGGGCTAACCAACCATGCCGAGGCGGTGGAGGTGGTCTATGACCCGCAGCGCATCAGCCTGCGCGATCTTGTCGTACAAGCTCTAGAAGCCCACGATCCCACGCAGGGCTTCCGCCAGGGCAACGATGTAGGAACGCAATACCGCTCTGCTTTCTACCCACGCACGGAGGAAGAGCGCGCAGAAATCCAGGGCATCGTGGATTCCTATGCGAAGAAACTCAAGGAATTCGGATTCGGGGATACCACCACGGAGGTCAAACTCCTCTCCGAAACTGATTCTGGGGAGTACTACCGGGCTGAGGATGAGCATCAGCAGTACTTATATAAGGTGCCTAATGGGTATTGCCCGCACCACAGTACTGGGGTGAAATGCGACTAAGCGTCGCGCCGAATAAAGCGGGCAATCTTCTTGGCTAACTTCGGCGTGAGCGATTGGCGGGATTGGGATCCTAAGACCTCATCCCAATACCAGAGCATTTCTTCAAAATAGTTGTGTCCGTGCCCGCCAGGGACGTTGAGGGAATTGATCTGGTCCAAGCCAATTTGCCACCAGGTAATAAACGGAACCCAATGCAGCTGCCGGAAGGTATCCGCGTGCAGCGCTTCCGGCTGTGGTTCATGAATCCAGGTGGGCCTGCGCACGAGAAGGTTGAGATCCCACCACACGATGGCGTCGGAAGCATGCTGGGCAATGAGCATGCGGGGTCGGCGCCAGGTATGGGCGTAGTCATTGCCAAAGGCGTCGTGCAGCGTATGGTCAGGAGCCGCTGCGTAGCGCACATGCTTGCCGCCATCGATAACGGGCAGGCGTTCTAGGGAACCAATATCCCGGCGCAGGCGCTGAGTAAAGTGCGTCATCCGCGGCGGGCCGGAAAAAACTGCACCATTACACGCGGAAAGTAGGTCTTCCGCATTATGGTAGTTATCCATAATGGCGTAGGCGCCAAGCGATTCACCTGCGAAATAAAGCCGCGGGCGGTTTTCTTTAGGCAGCCTATCTATTTCTTCTTGTATGACCCGAATCAATTCACGAGCCGCCTGCTTCGGTGCGTTCTTATCTACGAGGTAGGAAAAAACCGAAGGCAGGTAGGAGTACTGCATGGTGACGGTGACGCAATCACCGCCGGTCAAAAACTCATAGGAGCAAGCACCCCAATTATTGATCCACCCCGAGCCGGCGGGCATTTGGATGACGATAGTCTCTCGTCGCAGGGCACCGGTGCGTTCGAGTTCGGCGCGGATCTTTTCCGCGGATTGCTGGAAGGAGCGCCCTGGTATGTATCCGGCGTAGATACGGATGGGTTCCTTTGCATCGGTTCCCGTCACTGTGCGGATATCGCGGGCGCGGGGGCCATTGGAGACAAACCGGCGTCCCTGCTGTCCCAACGCCGACCACGGCTCGAGCGACCACGGGCTGCCGGAGCGCTCCGGCTCCCACGGCATAGAGGTGCCGGGAAAAATCTGTTTATTAATTCGCTGCGCTTGGTGCGATAGTGAGCGCAGCCAGCGTCGAAAGACCACGCGATCAGAAAGCGCAAACGCCGTGAGACTCAGACCTGCGGTAACCACCGGCCAAGCAATGAGTGCAGGCACCCAGCGGCCTAGCTGGCGTGACAGTTTAGTGACGGCAAGCTGCGTGGCTTCCCCGATGAGGAGGAGAGTGCCGTAGCCCGCGGTGCCCGCGGCCAAGCCGATGGCCGCTGTGGCGGGCCCACGCACGAGTTGCTTATTGACCAACTCCGCCTGCTTTTTCTGGTTGCGCAGCGAAAGCACGGCATTAAATGCAGTCCCGGCGCCAATAGCAAGGTGCACAATTTGTCGATGTTGAGGGCCAAGGCGGTCCTGCGGGCGCTTGCCAATGCTATTGAGAACAAAGCTTGTCGACGCCGCCCCAAGATGCCCAATGCCCTGACCAATTGCCACGTTGGCGGCGGTCACCCACCACGGGCGGGGGAGTAAGGAGGGCGAAACAGCAGCCCACGTAGCTAATTCCGCACCCAAAATTCCAGCCGACATATTGGGCGGTAAGGTTTGCCGGCTGGTCATACGGACGATGGGCGTGAGATCCGCGGCTACGCCAAGAGCGATTAGTGCAGCGCGGCGGAGAGCGCGTTTCATAATGCCCGATTGTCCCAGATTTCGGTGGGAATTTCAGTGTGAGATTTAGCCCGTGCAAAAATCTCCACAAAGTTGCACAATGGGCTCATGGCAAATCATGTTGGAAACAAAGTAGTTCTCATCGGCGCCGGCGATGTGGGAGTCGCTTACGCTTTCGCTCTCATCAACCAAAGCATCGTTGACCACCTGGCAATCATCGACATCGATGAAAAGAAGCTAGAAGGCAACGTCATGGACCTCAACCACGGTGTTGTCTGGGCGCCTACCCGCACCCGAGTCACCAAGGGCACCTACGCCGATTGCGCAGACGCCGATATGGTCGTCATCTGCGCCGGTGCCGCACAGAAGCCGGGCGAGACCCGCCTGGACCTGGTGGGCAAGAACGTCAAGATCATGAACAGCATCGTCTCCGATGTCATGGCGAATGACTTTGATGGCATCTTCCTGGTTGCCTCCAACCCAGTGGATATCCTGACCTACGCCGTATGGAAGGCTTCCGGCCTGGACCACAAGCGCGTCATCGGCTCGGGCACCGTGCTGGACTCCGCTCGTTTCCGCTACATGCTGGGCGAGCTGGAAGATGTTGCACCGAAGTCCGTACACGCCTACATCGTGGGCGAGCACGGCGATTCCGAGCTGCCGGCCGTCTCCACCGCGAATATCGCTGGTGTCCCGATGTCCAAGAAGTTGGACTCGGATCCGGAGTATGCAGAGCGCATCGAGAAGATCTTCGAAGACACTCGCGATGCCGCCTACTCCATCATTGACGCTAAGGGCTCTACTTCCTTTGGCATCGGCATGGGCCTGGCCCGTATCACCGCCGCCGTCATTCAGAACCAGGACGTGGCACTGCCAGTATCTGCTTACTTGCAGGGTGAATACGGCGTAGAGGATCTCTACATCGGCACCGCTGCCATCATCAACCGTTCCGGCATCGTGCGCGCGATTGAGCTGCAGCTCAATGAGCACGAAAAGGAGCGTTTCGATGCTTCTGCTAAGACCCTGAATGACATCAAGGAAGAGTTCTTCGGCTAGTGAAGATTATCGCTCATAGGGGATACTCCGGAAAATATCCGGAGCTATCCCCTCTAGCTTTTGAAAAAGCCCTAGATTTGCCAATTCACGGCGTCGAGTGCGATGTGCGCTTGACGCGCGATAGAAAAGTAGTGGTTCAGCACGATCCCACGTTGGACCGCACCGCGGGGCGCCCTGGCCGCATTTCCAAGATGGACTGGGAAGAATTGCGCGGCGTTGACATCGGTTCGGGCCAGCGCATGATGCTTCTCGACGAACTCTTGGAACTGCTCGAGGGCAAACCGCACCACCTTTATATCGAGACTAAGCACCCCTCTGGGCAGGGCGACATCCTGGAGGAGCAAACGGTGCTGCGCCTGCGTTATGCGGGGCTTTTCGATGACCCCCGGATTCACGTCATTTCCTTTTCCCACCACGCCATCCGCCGCATGCAGAATTTGGCGCCGGACATGGACCGGATTTATCTTCGTCGCGATTGGGAGCGCCACGTCAACCGTCCCGATCTAATGCTGTCCAAGCCCACCGCGCTCGGCGTATCGTTGCTGCGCGCGAAGCTGCAGCCGGCAATTATCGGCGCGCAGGGATTGCCCACCTACCTGTGGACCGTAGACAAGCCGGAGGATATGAAGTGGGCGTGGACGAACGGGGTAGATATGCTCGCCACCAATCAGCCCGAAGTGGCCCTGCATGCCATTGAGCTCTAGTAAGCAGGTATCTTGGAGGCATGGCCAAGAAGAAAAAGAACAAGGAACAGCTGCCTGAGGGCATGTCCCGCCGCCAGGCAAAGCTCGCTGCCCGCGCCAAGGAGCGCGCCGCCCTGGAAAAGGATCCCCGCCCCTACGGCGGACTTGCTGCGGAGGCCTCCCTGGTCGCCATGCAGGAGTTCGTCCCCTCCGCTTTTGCCAAGCTTGATGTCAAAGGCTGCGATAAGAACGTGTATGTAGCCACCGTCCTGCCGGGTGCTTCTGCCGCGCTTATTCGGGACACTGAATTTGGCGGAGATGCTTTCGTAGGCCTGCAGGTACAGTCCCACACCCACAACCCAGGCCGCGACCTCGCTTTTGCTCTTAACTGGGTGAAGAATAACGAGCCGGGCGCCACCCTGGAATCCACCGCGGCCGACGGCTCGGAGCCGAAGCTGGAGGAGCTTATCGATGCCTCCGCTACCCTCGACGTGCAGGTTCACCAGGACTTCGAATGGTGGATTCCGGAGGGAGCACAGGTCACCCCGCAGATTGCGCAGTCGCTACGCGCAGCAAATGATTCCGTTATCGAGTCTCACCAGGTGGGCGAGAACATCACTGGTGCAGCCTTCTGGGCAAATGCTGGCGGCGGCAAGGCCCACATCCGTTGGGTCCGCCCCAATGACGATGAATCCGCATTCCTGAACGCACTAGCTCGCGTAGCCGCCCGCGGTGAGCTGAACCTCGGTGAAGATACCAAGTTTGCCGGTGTCTTCCGCACCCACGGCCTTATTGCCCCAGTCTTTGACTTGGATCCAGAGGTTGACCATGCTTCCTATGAGGATCACCTCACCCGTGTGGACAAGGCCTTAGAGGAAGAAATCTCTAATGATGCCCAGCTGAGCGCCGATGAGCGCAAGCAACTAGAAAACATCAAGTCCCGCCAGGTGACCCTGCGCTAAAGACAAGAATATGGCCCTTCCCAGTAGAGGAAGGGCCATTTTTAATCGCTATTTGAGAGAATCCCACAACTCGGCGGCTGCTCCATCGTCCCAGAGGACTACGTTGCCTACCTCGGTATCTTGGAAACCGCCAATGGGGACGGTCTCGGTGTCTACACCGGAGCCCATGGCAAGTGCCACGCGGGCGAGGTGCCAAACGTGGTCGCCCTCGTCCACGATGAACGAGGAGGCGGTGTGGTTGACCAAGGAGAAGGCGCGGAATGGGTTAATCAGGGTGGTCGGGGAAGCAACCTTATCCAGCAATGCGGAGAAGAATTCGCGCTGTCGCTGCACGCGGTCAAGGTCACCCATGGCGGTGGCGCGGGTGCGCACGTACCCGAGAGCGTCGCGGCCCTTGAGCTTCTGGCAGCCATCTTGGAGATCAATGCCGGCCAGCGGGTCATTGATGGGTTCCTTCACGCATACGTCTACGCCGCCGACGGAGTCGACCACATTGGCTAGGCCGCCCATGCCGATCTCGGCGTAGTGGTCGATGCGCAGACCGGTCGTGCCCTCGACGGTTTGGACAAGGAGCTGCGGTCCACCGTAGGTAAAGGCAGCATTGATCTTGTCCATGCCAAAACCGGGGACTTCCACGTAGCTATCACGTGGGATGGAAACGAGCTTGGCCTTGCCGGTGCGTGGGATGTGCAGCAGCATGATGGTATCGGTGCGGCCCTCGCCCACATCACCACCGGTGCCCAGTTCAGCCTGCTGTTCCTCGCTGAGGCCTTGGCGGGAGTCAGAACCGACGAGCAACCAATTGGTGCCGGCGGTATTAGACACTTGTTCTTCTGGCAGCGCCTCCACGCGGGTGAGGCGGGCATCGGCCCAGAACATGAAGACGAGGTTGAATACCAGCAGGACGACGAGCGCCAAGCCAACGCACCCGAGGGCGCGCTTGGCCGGATTGACCTTTTTGCGACGGCTGTGCGGGCGCTGCCGGGGTGCAGGGCGCGGCGTGGTGCGACGAGGTGGGCGCTGCTGCGCGCGGTACTGGCTGGGGTAGCGGCTCGGTGTTGGCGGCGGAGTGCGGCGCGGGGGCTGTTGCTGTGGCTGCGGAGCGCGGAAGGATTGTTGCTCGGGTTCCACGCGCCGCGGCGCCGGGCGGGCGGAGGAACGGCGTCGAATGGGGCGGCCGTATCGATCCTTGAGGGGACGTCCATCGGCCCCAAGGACGAATTCAGTGGAGGAATCGTCGCCGGCGCGGCGGGCCTCCCTATGCGGATCTCGTCCTGATTCAGTCATGCGCTATACCTTACAAGGAGCAGCGAGCAACGCCTGCTTCACGACGTCCCCTTAAGGGCATTTTCACAGGAAGGAATAACCCACGAAAGCGACGGCGTCGATAAGAAAATGCGCTATGACCAGCGGCCATACCCGCCCCGTGCGGTGGTAGTAATAGCCGTAGATTAACCCCATGATGATATTGCCACATCCAGCGGAAACACCCTGGTAGAGGTGGTAGGAACCGCGGAGAATGGAGCTTGCGGCCAGCGTGGCTGGCAGCGACCAGCGGGCCTGGCGCAAACGCGTCATCAGCCACATCACCACCACGGTTTCTTCCGCGAAGGCGTTGGCAGCGGCCTTGAGGAGGGAAACGGGGATTTCCACCCAGGCATTGGCGAAGTTGCCCGGGATGACTTCCTTGCTCCACCCCAAGTGCACCGCCGCGAAATACAGGGCGAGCCCCGGGATGCCAATGAGGGCGGCAAGCCCTGCTCCTTCTAGCCAGTCGCGGGCGCGGTGGGCACGGGGCACAAAGCGGTCCTTGGCCAGCAGGAAAAGCGCTAAGGCTCCATAGGAAAAGAGCACGGCGGACGAGCACAACTGCAGTCCCATATCCACCCAGGCAAGGGAGGATTGGCTGGAATTGAGCGTGACCGATTGCTCGTCGAGCCGCTGCGGCGCGGCCAGGGAATTGATGAGGTTTAACACCGCCCGCACCCCGGAAATGCCAAAGGTGAGGGTAAGGACGATGAGCAGTTCGGCGCGTAGGGACTTGGTCATGGGTGGAGGATGTGGGCGAGGCCGAGCAGGGCGGCGTCGGAAAGCGTAATGCCTCCCAGGTGCACGCCCACCGGCGGGTGATTGGGAACGGCCCATGGCACGGAAATGGCTGGCAGGCGGGCCATGTTGAAGAGGGAACCCCACGGAGACCACCGGGTCTGGGCTGCGAAATTCTCCGCATGGGGCAGGGACAAGAAAGAACCAATACGCGGCGGGTCCGTGGTCAGCATTGGGGTGAGGATGGCATCGACGCCCCATTCCTGGGCCAGCAAGCCGGGTAGTTGCCGGACATGCGCCCGCGCCGCGGCCAGCTCAGCGGAGCTAACGCGCCGGCCCTGCTGGGCAATCCACTCCGTATAGCCTGCCGCTGGGTTCAACCCCGCCAAGGGGGAGGTAAAAGTATTCCGGAAATGCGCAAAGGTGGACCGGGCCTGCGGATACGGGGAAATGGGCACCACGGTGAAGCCGGCTGCCTGTAGGCGTTGGGCGGCCTCGCGGGCGGCGCGCAGGTGGTGGGCATCGACGTTGGCGTCGCAAAACAGCGGCTCTACGAGCAGGCCAATGCGGGCGCGCGGGGTGATCATGCGGTGGCCATGCAGAAAGGCATTATCGGCCACGGTCCGGGTGATAAAGCCCTGCACACCCAGTTCATCACCTGCCGGTTTAAAGCCCACCACGCCGCAGGCCGCGGCCGGCACTCGGATGGAACCGCCGCCATCGCTGGCGTGCGCCGCGCGCAGCAACCCCCGCGCGACCTGTACCGCCGCACCGCCAGAGGAACCACCCGGAGTGCAGCCGGGATAGAGGGGATTATAGGGATGGGGCAGGCCTACTGGTTCCGTATCTACGCGCAGACCCAACTCCGGGGTGGAGGATTTACCGATGATGCGCGCACCCTGCTTCTCCAAGGCTTCAATAAAGGCATCGCTGCGCTCGGGGTAGTAGGTGCGATCGACATTTCCCAAGGTAGTAGGCATGCCGCGGACATCGCAGAGATCCTTAGCGGAGAGGACCCAGCCGGTCAGCCGGCCTCGGCCGGAGGGCTCGCGGTCTACATCCAGGTAGGTGAAACCGTGTTCCTCGGGGGCAAGACCGTGCAGATCCGCGCGGAGTTGTTCTACGGAAAAGTCCATGGGGCACCAGTCTAGTGGGCTAAGGTGACGTGCATGACTACCACCATCGCCTTCCTGGGGCCAGCCGGAACCTTCACGGAAGCCGCCGTGCATAAGTTTGCCGCGCACCTGCCGCAGGTAGAGACCATGCCGGTTGGCTCGCCTTCGGAGGCCGTGGCCGCCGTGCGCGCCGGGCACGCCGAGTACGCCTGTGTAGCCATTGAAAATTCCGTCGATGGTGCGGTCACCACCACCTTTGATGCGCTGGTTGAAGCCGAACCGGTGCAGATTTACCGCGAGGTGGATATCCCCGTGGCCTTTAGCATCATGACCCGGCAAGGCGCGGGCGACATTGCGCGGCTGAGCACCCACCCGGTGGCGTTCCAGCAAATCCGCGGTTGGGTAAAAGACAATTTGCCGGAGGCAGAGTTCGTGCCGGCCAGTTCCAATGCTGCGGCGGCCGAGGCTGTGGCCCGTGGGGAAGCGGATGCGGCCGCAGCGCCGGCGCGGGCCGCCGAGATCTTTGGGCTGGAGACCATCGCCCAGGACGTGGCAGATGTTGAAGGCGCCGCAACGCGCTTCGTCCTGGTGGGGCGTCCGGGAAAACCCACTGCAAGGACTGGCCAGGACCGCACCAGCGTCATCTTCACCCTGCCGAATGAACCGGGCAGCCTGGTGGGGGCGTTGCAGGACTTTGCGCACCGCGGCGTGGACCTGTCCCGGATTGAGTCGCGCCCCACGCGGGAGGCCTTTGGTACGTACCGCTTCTACGTGGACCTCATTGGGCACATTGACGATCAGCCGGTGGCGGAGGCGCTGCGGGCCTTGTGGTTGCGGGCAGAGGACTTGCTTTTCCTCGGCTCCTGGCCGGCGGCAACGCCCGCGGGCAAGCCACCGCGCGATCTGGCAGCGGCGGATGATTGGGTAGCGCGGGCACGCAGGGGCCAATAATCTAGAAGCATGCCCGGAAGAATTATCCTGCTGCGCCACGGCCAGACCTATTCCAATATTTCCCGCTTCCTCGATACCCGCCCGCCCGGGGCAGAGCTTACCGAGCGCGGGCGCGACCAAGCTACGGAGGTAGGCCGTGAGCTAGCGCAGTTGGTAGGCGAGCGCGAGGTGGAATTTAAATGCTCCATTGCCCTGCGCGCTCAGCAGACCGCGATGCTGGCGGCGCGCGCCTTTGAGCAGGAGCGCGGAATGCCGGAATTTTCCCAGCGCGTTGACGTAATCGACGGCGTGCACGAAATTTTCGCTGGGGACTGGGAGATGGACGGCAGCGAGGATGCCCATCGTTCGCACATGGTGGCCATGCGTGGCTGGTGCGATGGCGAGCGCGGCGCCGGGATGGAAGGCGGCGAGACCTTGGATGATGTGCTGGCGCGCTACCAGCCGGTGCTGGAGGGCATTGCGGAGCAGCTTGCCGACGACCACGATGTCATCCTTGTCAGCCACGGCGCCGCCATCCGCGTGGTCACCAAACATGCCACGGGCGTTGACTCCGACTTTGCCTATACCGGCTACCTGGCCAATTGCCGCTTTATGGTGATGGAACCGCGCGGCAAGGACTTTGGTGAGTGGACGTTAACCCGGTGGGCGGATACGGAGCTCTAGCCCCAGCCCAGGCGGTGCAGCTCCTCTTCCTCGAGGCCAAAGTAATGGCCGAGTTCGTGGAATACGGTGACTTTGACCTGCTCTGCTAATTCTTCCTCGCTGCCGGACCAGCGCTGCAGTGTGTTGCGGTAAATGAAGATCGCATCGGGCAGGAAACCGGTGTGATCGAAGGTGCGGCGGGGCAGTGCTACGCCCTCGTAGAGCCCTAGCAACATAGGGTTATCGGGATTTTCATCTTCGACCAAAATGACGAGGTTGCGCATGCGGCGCACGAATTCCTCGGGGACTTGATCCAGCGCCTCGTTGACCATCTCATCGAAGCGCTCTTCTGATACCTCGACCATTAGGGCGCTGGGGCCGGGGCGGGGGCGGCAGACTCGGGTGCCGGGCTCTTGTCCTTGTCCTCACGCAGTGGATTGCGCTCGGGGCGTTCCTCCGGCGGTTGGCCGTCGATAGTCAGCGCCTGGCGACCACCGGTAGCGGAACCGGTGATGGCAGAGAAACCGCCGCCTTTGCGGGCATGCACAAGGGAGCAATTGACGGACTTGGTGCCGCCGTTCCACGAGGCCTCGGTGATAGAGCCCCAGAATGGTTGCAACGTGGACTGGTAGAGCTGCTCCTCGCCGCCAAGGTAGTCCTCGGTGGCAGCGGTACACGTATCGGATAGGAACTTGTCCATATCCTTGCCGTCCGGGTAGCCGTCAGGGAACTGCTTGCCCACATCGATGACGGAAACGGTCTCCATCTGGTGGGGCTTGGCGCAGTCAACGACGTGCGGAACCTGCTTGTCATCGATGGCCAAGCACTCGCCCGGCTTGGCGAGGTTTGCCTGCTCGGAGGCTTCGACGTTGCCGGTAGTAAGCTGCGGTACGCCGTGATCATCGGTGGTTTGCAGGCCGCACAGCAAGGTGCGGTCGCCGCGATCCCAGGCGGACTGCGGCGGCAGAATGGACGCCACATCGTACTTACCATTCGGATCCCACTTACCGTGCAGGTAGCCCACAGTGGCGGATTCGCACAGCTCATCGCGCAATTGGTGTTGGCGGGTAAGCGCTGGGCGGTTGGCATCAGGGCCGAATTCGCTGGTGGGGTAGACGCTCAGGTCTTCGGTCTTGGAAACCTCGAAGCGGTGCTGTTCAGAGCACGGTACTTCCTTGAACCCAGTGGCGGAGCCATCCTGGGCGATGTCCCACGTCAAGCAAGCGCCGGCGGCCGCAGCGGTGAAGGGCTCTGGCTTAGCGGCGGCAGTCTCAGAGTTATCTCCGCCATCGTGCTGCTGGGCAGCGGTAGTATCTTCGCCACCCGATTTGTGGGAGCTGATAACGCCATAGATGCCCATGAAAACGGCCGCCGCGATTGCCGCAATCAAGACAATCTGGACGGCCACAGCGGAACGCCACGCAGGTGATTTCTTCATAAGGCCCTTAATCTTACCTGTTAAGCAGGGTGCTGGCTAGATACTGTTCTCCCTAGCCACCCGGGTAGTCAGGCGGTAGCGGTCGGTGCGGTAGACGGAGGAACACCACTCCACCGGCCTATCGCCCGAGCGGGAGTAGCGCACGATGTGCAGCAGTGGGGTGCCCACGGGGACGTCGAGAAGCGGGGCAGTGTCCGCATCGGCTGAAATCGCCGAGACCGTTTGATCCGCATCGGTGATGGGGACGTCAAAGACGGAGTCGAGGATGGCGTAGACCGAATTGTAGGTGTCATTTTCTAGCAGGCTGGGCGCATACGTGGAGTTATACCAGCCGTCATCAATGGAGTAGGGCTCGCCATCGCCCAAGCGCAGGCGGCGCAGATGAATATGTTCGGTTTGGGCAGGCGTATCAAAAAAGAGGGCGGCATCCTCCGGGGCGCTGCTGCGTCCGCTGGTAAGGATTTTGGAGGAGGCAGTGACGTCTTGTGCGCCCATCTCATCCGAGAATGAGGCTAGGTGGAGCCGGGAGACAAGGGGATTGGGCGCTACGAAGGTGCCCTTTCCGCGGACGCGCCGCAGTTTTCCGGCCGCGACAAGATCCCCGATGGCGCGGCGTACCGTGATCCGTGACACGCCATAGGTTTCTTCAAGAAGCCTCTCGCCGGGCAGGATATCGCCGGGTTTGAGGGTCGTGCGGCACAATTCTTCGAGGATATCGTGCAATTGGGTGTGTTTTGGAACGGGACCGTCCGTAATTGTGCGGGCGGGGAGCTGAACGGCGGACATAAAGCCATCATAATTCGCTGGTTATTACCACCGCAAGAGGTTGCCAATGCGCTAAGCTTACATTCGTGATTGATCTCAAGCTACTCCGCGAAAACCCTGACGTTGTCCGTGCTTCCCAGGTGAATCGAGGTGAGGATCCCTCCCTCGTAGACCAGCTCTTGGAAGCTGATGAGCAGCGCCGCGCTGCTATCCAAAAGGCCGACGAACTGCGCTCTGAGCAGAAGGCTTTTGGCAAGAAGATTGGCCAAGCCTCTCCAGAGGAGCGTCCGGCACTGCTGGAGGGCTCTAATGAGCTGAAGGCCAAGGTCAAGGAGGCGGAAGAGGCACAATCTGCCGCTGAGGCCAAGGTGGAAGAGCTGCAGTACAAGCTCGATAACGTGGTTGAAGGTGCCCCGGCCGGCGGCGAAGATGACTTCGTAGTGGTAGAAGAAGTAGGCCAGATTCCTGAGTTCGACTTCGAGCCAAAGGATCACCTTGAGTTGGGCGAGTCCCTCGGTCTCATTGACGTCAAGCGCGGCGCTAAGGTAGGCGGCGCTCGTTTCTACTACCTTACTGGCGATGGCGCCTTCCTACAGCTGGGAATGCTGATGCTCGCGGCGCAGAAGGCGCGCGAAGCCGGTTTCAAGCTGATGATCCCGCCAGTTCTGGTTCGCCCAGACATTATGTCTGGCACCGGTTTCTTGGGCCAGCACTCCGATGAGGTTTATTACCTACCGGCCGATGATATGTACTTGGTAGGCACCTCTGAGGTGGCCCTTGCCGGTTACCACAAGGATGAGATCATCGACCTCTCCAATGGCCCGCTGCAGTACGCCGGCTGGTCCTCTTGCTTCCGCCGTGAGGCTGGCTCCCACGGTAAGGACACTCGCGGCATCCTGCGCGTCCACCAATTCGACAAGCTGGAGATGTTTGTCTACTGCAAGCCAGAGGACGCGGAAGAAATGCACCAGCGCCTTCTGTCCATGGAAAAGGACATGCTTGCAGCCATGGAACTGCCCTACCGCACCATCGATATTGCCGGTGGCGACCTCGGTTCTTCGGCGGCCCGCAAGTTCGACAATGAGGCTTGGGTTCCTACCCAAGGCACCTACCGTGAGCTGACCTCCACCTCGAACTGCACCACCTTCCAGGCTCGCCGCCTGTCCACCCGCTACCGCGACGAGAACGGCAAGACCCAGACCGCAGCTACCCTGAACGGCACGCTGGCGACTACCCGCTGGCTCGTTGCCATTCTGGAAAACCACCAGCAGGCCGACGGCTCCGTCGTTGTCCCTGAGGCTCTGCGCCCGTTCGTGGGCAAGGATGTCCTGACCCCGCAGTAAGTCCGCCGTCGTCCTGGAGAGTTATGAACGCTGCGACGAATTTCCTGTACCGCCAGATCACCCATATTGGCAGGGGGGTGACTCTGGCACAGGGATTAAAAATGCGCCTTTCGGGGGAAGAAAATATCCCCGATAAGGGCGGCGCGGTGTTGGTTTGTAACCACACCGGCTACATGGATTTCCTTTTCGGCGCCTTTTTGGCCTATCGCAAGAAGCGTCTCGTACGCTTCCTGGCTAAAGCTGGAATCTTCAAAGCACCGGTGGCGGGTCCGTTGTTGAAGGCCATGCATCACGTGCCAGTTGACCGTATAGATGGCAGCGCCTCCTTCCGCCAAGCGGTACAGCTGGCCAAGGACGGCGAACTCGTGGGCGTGTTTTCTGAAGGCACGATTTCCCGCAGCTTTGAAGTCCGCAGCATGAAAACTGGTGCCTCCCGCATTGCCTATGAGGCGGGGGTGCCGGTAATCCCACAGGTCATTTTTGGTTCGCAACGCCTGTGGACCAAGGGGCACAAAAAGAACCTGGGACGGACCAAGACCCCCGTCTTTATTACCGCCCTCGAACCGTACTATCCCACCGGCGATGCGGAGGCTGATACCGCGGAGATTCGACGCCGCATGCAAGAGGCCCTGGAAGGGCTATGGGAGCAGTACGAAGCCGAATTCGGGCCCATGCCCGCCGGTGAATACTGGGTGCCCGCCCGTAAGGGTGGAGGGGCTCCTACCCTTGAAGAGGCAGAAGCCCGCGATGCTGAAGTCGAAACCGAACGCCACCGCGTGCGCCGACTGCGCGACGATCTAGTGGGCCTCAAAGAACGCGTCTCGGTTACTACGGTTGACTTGGTGCGCAACCACATGGCCGCCGCCAAGGGAGCGGACGGGGAGGAGCCAAAGAATAAGGCGCGGACCGCCCCGGAGACCCTGGAGTGGATCAAGAACAACCTCAACGCCGTGGTAGAAGAGGCAACCCGCGGCTTGGATGAAGGTCGCGATAAGGTCGCGGATATCATGGCGCAGCTGAAGTCGGATGTGGCGCAAACCCAAGCGTCCATCACGGCCAGCAGTAAGGAGATATGGGCCGGTTCCGTAGCAGAGCAGGGCCTGTTGGCGGCAGCTACCCAATCCCGGCTTATCGTCTCGCGCTTGCCGCACCGCATGAAGGCGCAATTCTCTTCCATCCCCCGCGTGGTAGTGGCGCACAGCAGCGCGCTGAATTGGGAAGATGGCGCGCTGACTCCGCGATTGCACAAGGCTTTGGCGGAGATCTACCCGGCGGCCGAAGTCCTGATCGTGATATCACCCGCCGGTGAGGTGGATGTTCCGCAGGCCGTGTGGAGCGTTGTCCTTGATGAGGATGCTGTGCAGCCGCGTCTCGATACCAATGCACTCTCCGTCACTGCCGCGACCGCGGCACAAGGCGTGGAGCGCATCCTCGAGGATCTGCAAGCTAAGCCGGAGGAGGCCCTGGTTTTTGCTAACGCGCCAGGAGATGAGGATTTCCTTGACTGGATGCCGGTGGTGGCTTTGGAAACTGCCCCTATTGAGGTGGTCAAGGGCGCCCAAGCGGTCACATATTCTGCGGAGAAAGCCGGAATGTCCGAAGTGCTTGAAGTGATGGCGCGGTTAGCGCAGAAATAGCGCGGGCTTTGCGTCTGCTTTGCACCCCCGCGAGGGGGTGCTTTTTCTTTTCGGGTGGCTAAGTATTTCAGGAAAAGTTACTGCTTACGGGCCTGAAACCTACGTGTGAGTAACCATCTGTGTAACTGACGTCGGTGACTCCTATCATAGGTTTAAGGAGATAAAATCTCTGCAGCCGCGGTGTGAATCTTTCCGCCGAAACCACAATTTAACTGCTCTTAGCTGTGCTTTTGCCATCTCATTCATGGATTTATGGCGCAGGCACATGCAAGCACCAAGGAAGGAGATGCGGTCAGCAATGACCCAGCAAAGCAACCAATCCTTTAACCCCGAATACTTTGAAAATCTATGGAATGGATACGCGGATGAGGACTATGACGTAGTCATCATCGGTGGTGGTTCCGTAGGCGCTGGTGCGGCAGCGGACGCCGCTACCCGTGGCCTCAAGACCGCCGTCATTGAGGCGCGCGACTTCGCCGCAGGTACCTCTTCTCGCTCCTCCAAGATGTTCCACGGTGGCCTGCGCTACCTAGCCATGTTTGACTTCCGCCTAGTGGCGGAGTCCCTCAAGGAGCGCGAGCTCAATATGTCTACCCTGGCACCCCACCTGGTGAAGCCACTGAAGTTCATCTTCCCGCTGACCCACCACGTATGGGAGCGCGTGATGATGTTCGGTGGCTTTACTCTTTATGACCTCATGGGCGGCTCGAAGAGTGTGCCAATGCAGAAGCACCTCACCCGCAAGGGAGTGCTGAAGGTGACCCCAGGCCTGAAGGACGATGCCATTGTGGGCGGCGTGCGCTACTACGACACTTTGGTTGATGACGCCCGCCACACCATGACCGTGCTGCGTACCGCCGCCGAGTATGGTGCCGATGTACGTACCAATACCGAGGTCATTGGCTTTGACAAGGACCGCGGCGGCCGCATCGTAGGCGCGAAGGTTCGCGATACCGCCACCGGCCGCGAGACCACCGTGCGCGGCAAGGTCTTTATCAACGCCACCGGCGTGTGGAATGACAAGATTCAAGAGATGGCCGGCGTGGAGGGCAAGTTCACCGTTCACGCCTCCAAGGGTGTGCACATCGTTGTACCCAAGGATGCGCTTGATGCAGAGGCAGCCCTGTGCTTCGTCACCGAAAAGTCCGTCCTCTTCGTTATCCCATGGGGCGAGTACTGGATCATCGGTACCACCGATACCGATTGGGAAAAGGGTCTCTCCTTGCCGGATCCGGCGCCGACCAAGTCCGATATTGACTACATTCTGGATCAGGTAAATCAGCGCGTACGCCGCCAGATCACCCGCGATGACATCGTGGGTGTCTACTCCGGCCTGCGCCCGCTGCTGTCCGGCAAGTCCGATTCCACCACCAACCTCTCCCGCAACCACGCCGTCGCACGCGTGGCCCCAGGCATGGTCTCTGTCGCCGGCGGTAAGTACACCACGTACCGCGTCATCGGTAAGGACGCCGTGGACCTAGCGGTGAAGGAACTGGGTACCAAGGTTCCAGAGTCCATCACCGAGCAAACCCCGATCCTGGGCGCCGCCGGCTATCACGCCTTGGCCAACCAGGTCTCGTCCTTGGCTCGTCGCTATAACCTGAGCGAGAAGTTCATTGAGCACCTGCTCGGCCGCTATGGCTCTTTGCTGGGCGAGGTTCTAGCGCCAGCTACTGAGGACGCCTCCCTGCTCGAGCCAGTGCCAGGTGCCGAGTCCTACCTGTGGGCCGAGGTCCGCTACGCCGTCACCCACGAGGGTGCATTGCACTTGGAAGACATCTTGTCCCGCCGCCTGCGCATCGCCATCGAGTACGGCGACCGCGGTGTGAATGCCGCCCCGGCCGTTGCTGATTTTGTAGCACCGCTGCTGGGCTGGAGCGACGCCGACAAGGAGCGCGAGGTATCCCAATTCAAGGCCCACACGCAGGCCGAACTTGAAGCAGAAGCTGCGGTAACTGACCGTGAGGCCAATGACATTTTGGTACGCGCAGGATCCGCCCGACCCACCCAAAACGAGGTATAAGTTATGACCGGATTTGATGCATTCCTGTGGGAGTTTATCGGCACTGCGTTGCTGCTCCTTCTAGGTAACGGCGTATGTGCGCTGGTTAACCTGCGCACCTCTGGCGCACGCGGCTCCGATTGGATCGTTATCGCCCTGGGCTGGGGCATGGCGGTCTTTGTCGGCGCGAGCGTGGCCGATCCCACGGGCGGGCACCTCAACCCCGCCGTCACCGTAATGTTGGCCGTCAATGGCTCGCTTGAGTGGTCCCTGGTCCCGTACTACTTCCTGGGCCAGATCCTCGGCGCTATCCTCGGTGCCATCCTGGCATGGGCTGCCTTCAAGCAGCTTTTCGACGCCAATAATTACGACGACGCCGGAAACGTCACCGGCGCCAATAAGGACACCAACGGTATCTTCTTTACCAAGCCGGCACATCCTAAGAACGGCTGGAATGCGGTGACGGAGTTCATCGCCACCTGCGTGCTGTTGATGTTCATCGCCTTCGGCCCCACCGGCGGCGAGCTTGGCCCAATGAGCTACTTCGCTGTTGCTTTCGTTGTGGTGGCGGTCGGCCTGTCCCTTGGTACCCCTACGGGTTATGCCATCAATCCGGTCCGCGACCTGGGCCCGCGAATTGCTTATGCATTCATCTTGCCCATCCAGGACAAAGGCAGCGCGAACTGGGGCTATGCTTGGGTCCCCATCGTGGCCCCATTGGTCGCAGCCGTAGCCGTTGGACTGTTGTCCGTTGCGCTCTAATTTCATCTTCGTATAGGAGACTAGACACATGACTAACAAGAAATACGTCGCCGCTATCGACCAGGGAACCACGTCGACGCGCTGCATCATCTTTGACCACAACGGCGAGCAGGCTGCCGTTGGCCAGCTCGAGCACGAGCAGATCTTCCCGGAAAAGGGCTGGGTAGAACACGACCCAGAAGAAATCTGGAGCAATACCCGTCGCGCCGTCGGTGAAGCGCTTGCCAATGGCGACATCACCGTGGAAGACATTGACTCGGTGGGTATCACCAACCAGCGTGAGACGACCGTGGTGTGGGATAAGCACACCGGTAAGCCGGTCTACAACGCCATTGTCTGGCAAGATACCCGTACCACCGCCATCTGTAAGGAACTCTCGGGTGAGGAAGGACCGGAAAAGTGGCGCCGCCGCACCGGCCTGATTATCAACTCCTACCCGGCTGGTCCAAAGGTGAAGTGGATCCTCGATAACGTCGAAGGTGCTCGCGAGCGTGCCGAGGCAGGAGACCTGCTCTTCGGCACCATTGATAGCTGGCTGCTGTGGAACCTCACCGGCGGCGCCGAGGGCGATGCCGGCCACGAAGCGTTGCACGCCACCGACGTCACCAACGCCTCCCGCACCTTGCTGATGGACATCGAAAAGCTGGAGTGGGATGAGGAACTGTGTAAGGAAATGGGCATCCCGATGTCCATGCTGCCGGAGATTCGCCCGTCCCTGGGCGATTTCCGTACCGTGCGTGAGCGCGGCTCGCTTTCCGGCGTGCCTATCCGCGCCATCCTGGGTGACCAGCAGTCCGCGATGTTCGGCCAGGGTTGCTTCCGCGCAGGTTCCGCAAAGAATACTTACGGCACCGGCCTGTTCCTCCTGCTGAATACGGGTACCACCCCGAAGTTCTCCGAGAACGGCCTGCTGACCACCGTCTGCTTCCAGCGCGAAGGCGAGCGCCCCGTGTATGCCCTCGAGGGTTCTGTATCTATGGGCGGTTCCCTGGTGCAGTGGCTGCGCGATAACCTGCAGCTCATCCCCAACGCTGCGTCCATCGAAAACCTCGCACGCGAAGTTAAGGACAACGGCGGCGTTTATATCGTGCCGGCCTTCTCCGGACTCTTCGCTCCGTACTGGCGCCCGGATGCCCGCGGCGTCATCGTGGGCCTGACCCGCTTTGCCAACCGCAAGCACTTGGCTCGCGCCGTGCTCGAATCCACCGCGTACCAGACGCGCGATGTCGCCGACGCCATGGTGGCGGACTCCGGCGTGGAGATTACCGAGCTGCGCGTGGATGGTGGCATGACCATGAATGAACTGCTGATGCAGTTCCAGTCCGATATCCTCGGCGTGGAAGTACACCGCCCGAAGAATATCGAGACCACCGCCACCGGTGCTGCCTTCGCGGCAGGCCTGGACCATGGTTTCTGGGATGACCTCAGCGTCTTGGGCAGCCAGACCGGAGACATGAAGGTATTCAAGCCGAAGCGCGACAAGGAAGAGGTAGAGGGGCTCTACCGCGACTGGAAGCGCGCTATTAAGCGCTCCCTGGAGTGGGAGGATAACGAGGACGAGGACCTGAACATCTAAGTCCTGACGTAAACTCGCGGGTATGGAGAATTTCCCAGCCCGCGCGCCTCGCCTCATCGCGAGCGATATTGACGGCACCCTGCTGGACCGCAACCATCGCGTCCCGCGTCGCAATCGTGACGCCGTGGCGCGGGCAGTCCAACAGGGTGCCTATTTTGCGCTTTCTACCGGTCGTCCGTTCCGCTGGATTGCCCCGGTGCTGGAGCAGCTGCCCGTGCGGCCGGTATGCGTAACCTCGAACGGTGCTGTGTTGTATGACTCCGCGGAGGATCGGGTGATGTCTGCCCATGAGCTTTCGCCCGCCGCGTTGGCGGAAGTGGTGGACGTGGCCCAGACCGTACTGGGCACCGTAGGCTTTGGCGCGGAGCGGGCAGGGGGCTCGCTTGCCGACGCCGTCGAGGACCTCTTCGTAGTCGAGCGCCACTACTCCGAAAACGCCCTGTTTGAGGGCTTCGGCGTGGTCAGCATGGGCGAGCTAGTGGGGCAGCCGGCGGTAAAGTTCCTCATCCGCAATACCGATTATTCCGCGCCGGAACTCTACGACCTTATTTCTCCGCACATTGATCCAGAATTGGCCCATGTGACCTACTCGATTAATGAGGGCATGTTGGAAGTTGCCGCACCGAAGGTCACCAAGCGTCGCGGCGTGGAATGGCTCGCAGATCATGCAGGCGTGGATCAGGGCGAGGTCATCGCCTTTGGGGACATGCCCAACGATATAGAAATGCTGCAGTGGGCAGGCTGTGGTGTGGCTATGGAAAACGCCCACCCGGAGGTTAAGGCGGCCGCGGATGCGGTCACCGTGGCTAACCACCAGGCGGGCGTCGCTAAGGTGCTAGAGCGCTGGTTCTAGTCGGTGAAGATGTCTACCTTTTCCGTTTCGGTGTTGTAGACAATCTCGCCACCCTGGAACTTCACGCGGATTTCCTTGCCATTCTTTTCCTCGTTGGAGGTAGGCAGGCCGAGCTTGGAGGCATTATCGCCCTCGGACCACTTCTTGGCAATCTCGCCCGTAAGCGCCTTGGTGCCGGACTCCTTGGAGGAGAGCACTACGCCATTTTGGAAGAGCTGGTAGAGGATCTTGCCGCCGTCGGTGGTATCCGGGCCGCCGACTGCCAGGCCTAGGACCGGTCCGAAAGCGTTGAGGACGGAGGTCCAAGATTCCTTCAGGCCCTCGTTGCTGGAGACCTGGACAACCTTGTTGACAATCTCTGGAATATCCCCGGTGGTCAAGTTGCCCGCCACCTTCTGATCGGTATCAGGCTTCTGCAGGCGGTCATTGGCGATGAGCACGCCGAAGACGGCGGCAGCGATGCCGGCAAGGGCGGAGATAGTGGAGACCGGTACCTCGACCTCGCCAAGCGAGGACATGATTTCTCCGCCCACCTGTTGCGGGGTCTTGGGGGTATTTGGTTGCGGGGTCTTGGGGGTATTTGGCTGTGGAGACTCTTGCCAGTTCAGGTCCGTGCTGTTCTTGCCGGACTTGATGGCATCCGCCTTGCGCTTGGTATTCTTTCGAATCTCGTCCCAGTGGCGCGTGGTGTACTGGCCCGGGCAAGCCGTGTAGTGGAAATCGTTGTGGCCCGCGAAGGCCGGCACGGTGGCCGTGGTTCCTGCAGGGAACTTGGAGCCGTTGAATCCGCCGGAGTACAAGCTGGCCTTGCCCATTGGATCGATGCCAGAAATAGCGGCCTTCCAGCCGGCAATCTCCGCCACGGAGTTGAGCATCTCGCGGGAAGGCTCGGTTTCCTCGTAGTTGCCAATCATGGAAATGCCCCAGTTATTAGAGTTGAAGCCACCCACGTGGGCACCCTGTACGGCCTTGTCCAAGCCGCCGTAGCGGCCTTCGTAGATGGTGCCGAATTTATCCACCAGCACGTTATAGCCGATATCGCACCAACCCAGGGTCTGCGCATGGTAGTCGTAGGCACCGCGTACCTGTGCCGCTGCCTGTGCGCGGGTGTAGTTATTGGTACCCGCGGTGTGGTGCAGGGTCATGGCCTTGAGGCCATCGTCGTAGGTTGGCTCCTGGCAGCGCTTAGATTCGTCTGCTCCCCAGCCGGCGCGGGTGACTACCTTAGGCATGCCCGCGGTCTCCGCGGTGGGCTCGATGGCTTCGCCTTCTTGAGCGTTGCCGTCGATAAACACGGCGTCGAGATCCGCAACCTGGGTGCGCTCATCGGCCACGGGGGAGATATCGCCGACGTTGTACGCAAGTGGCGCGGGGCGGTTGGCATCAGCGCCCTTGGCGGCCTTGTCTAGGAGGGAGTCTTCCTTCTTGTCGAGGTTGGAACCGGTCACGAGGTCAACGTTGGCCATGGAAACCTGCACATCGTTGGTATCGCCCACGAAGATGAGTTCGGTGCCGTTCTTGCCCTCGGTGTAATTCATTGCATCCATGGGCAGCCACTCGCTCCAGGAACCGTCCTGCTGCTTGGAGCGGACGAAGGAGTTGATATCTCGCTTGCCCTCCCAGGTGACGGCGAACATGTTGAAGGTGTCGTCGCGGTGGAACTGCTTGACCGCGCGGCGGCTTTCGCCGTCGCCCTGAGCGGCTACGGCTGGGTCATCGACGACAATGGATTCGCCGTCACTGAAGCTAGAGGAGGAATTTTTGACCTCAATGGGACTGCCGTTGCCGGAGTCTTGGGTCTTGAGAACTTGCTGTCCGCCGAATGCGGCCGTCACGGCGAGCGCGATGGAGGTGACCGCCGCGATGACGGGGGTGGACCATTTTGACCTGGTGGGTACTAGTCGACGTCGTTGTTGCACTGTTATCTCCCTAGGGTTGTGCAGCTGTAAAAATGGTTGCCAAAAGTTAAGAGTTGATAGTGATGGTAAGTTTGTGACTTCTGTGAAATCTGTTGCGACACGCCGATGCGCCGTGTCAGCTGCCGTAGTGCAATAAAGTGGAGGCCATGACTTCTTATGACCTCATCGTTGTTGGCTCTGGATTTTTTGGTCTAACGGTTGCCGAGCGCGCCGCTAGCCAGCTGGATAAGAAGGTGCTCATTGTGGAGCGCCGCAATCACCTCGGCGGCAATGCCTACTCCGAGGCCGAACCCACCACCGGAATCGAGGTGCACAAGTACGGCGCGCACCTCTTCCACACCTCTAATAAGCGCGTGTGGGATTACTGCAATAAGTTCACCGATTTCACCGACTACCAGCACCGCGTCTTTGCCATGCACGATGGCACCGCCTACCAATTCCCGATGGGCCTGGGTCTTATCAACCAGTTCTTCGGCCGTTACTACTCCCCGGATGAGGCTCGCCAGCTCATTAAGGATCAGGCCGGCGAATTCTCCCCGGAAGAGGCGCAAAACCTGGAGGAGAAGGCCATCTCGCTCATCGGTCGCCCGCTGTATGAGGCCTTCATCCGCGATTACACCGCAAAGCAGTGGCAGACCGATCCGAAGGAGCTGCCGGCCGCGAATATCACCCGCCTGCCGGTGCGCTATACCTTCAATAACCGCTACTTCAACGATACGTATGAGGGCCTGCCTGTCGACGGCTACGCCGCCTGGCTAGAGAATATGGCCGACCACGACAATATTGAGGTCCGCCTGGATACCGATTGGTTCGAGGTGCGCGAAGAGCTGCGCGCCGAGTCCCCAGATGCGCCCGTGGTCTACACCGGCCCACTGGATCGCTACTTTGATTTTGCCGAGGGCGAGCTGGGTTGGCGCACCCTCGACTTTGACTTGGAGGTGCTGGATACCGGCGACTTCCAGGGCACCCCGGTGATGAACTACAACGATGCGGACGTGGACTACACCCGCATTCATGAGTTCCGCCACTTCCACCCGGAGCGCAAGGATAAGTACCCGAAGGATAAGACGGTCATCATGAAGGAGTATTCGCGCTTTGCCGATAAGGGCGATGAGCCGTACTACCCAATCAATACCCCTGAGGACCGCACCAAGCTGGAGGCCTACCGTAAGCTCGCCGCCCAGGAGTCGAAGGATAATAAGGTTCTCTTCGGCGGCCGCCTGGGCACCTACCAGTACCTCGACATGCACATGGCCATTGCCTCCGCGCTGAGCATGTTCGACAACAAGCTGGCTCCGTTCTGGAACGAGGGTAAGGCGCTTGAGCAGGAGCGCGGCCACTAAGCCGAACTCCGTCAACAGAACACTTAACACTCAACACACCACCCAACACACCACACTATGGAGTGTTGGGTGGTGTGTTGTATGTAGTGTTGTGTAGTGTCGCGCAGACCGGGAAAATATGATTGACCTGCGAAATCATCCCGTACTGTGAGAATTTCGGACAAGGAACGCGCATGAACACTACACAACACCCCACAGTGTGTGTAGTGTTGTGTGTAGTGTTTGAGGGTGTTCAGGAGCGTTGAGCGCTGATAGGGGGTGAGTGATTGTGGTCTGGGACGATGACCAGGCGGAAATCGCCGAGATCATTGGAAGCCTGCGATCTCAGGACACCGATACGCGCGCCGTTGAGGTCAAGGCAGCTGTGGGAGGTTTTCCCAAGAAGCTCGTTCGCTCTATCTCTGCATTTGCTAACGGGACCGGTGGAATCATCATCTTGGGGCTGGATGAAGACAACGGGTTCGTTACGGTACCAGGCTTTGATGCTACTGCCATGGCGGATGCCCTGGCTGGCGCATGCGCAGACCACGTGACCCCGTCGGTTCGCGCCCAGATCGACATTGTTGAGTGGGAGGGCGCGAGCATTGTCGTTGGCACCATTCCCGAATGTGCTCCTTTTGAAAAGCCTTGCTGGGTCGTTTCTCAGTCGAAGTATCACGGCAGCTATATCCGGGTCCATGATGGGGACCGCGTACTAAAGCCATACGAGATCGACCGACTGGAGGAAAACAAGACCCAGCCGGAATGGGATCTGGAGCCGGTTCCGGCTGCTGACATCGACGATCTGGATCCTGACATTGTGGCCGAGATCTTGGCCCGCGAGCGCTCCATCCATGAACGCATTTTTGGACGGTTGAGCGATGAAGAGGCGATGTTAGCGCTCCACCTGATTACCCGGAACGACAACGGAAAACTAGTGCCAACTCTGGGCGGGCTCATGGCAGCGGGCACTTACCCGCAACAGTTTTTCCCGCGGCTCAACGTGACCTTTGCAGCATATCCCGGCACCGATAAAGCGGCCGGGTTGGGCAAGCAGCGCTTCCTCGACAACGAAAGTCTGGTGGGGCCCATTCCGGTGCTGGTCGCGGATGCCGTGCGGGCAGTCCGACGCAATATGCGCGTCGGAGGCGTAATCGCGGGAGTCTTCCGTAAGGACTTGCCGGACTATCCTCCGGAGGCCGTGCGTGAGGCAGTCGCTAATGCGCTTATGCACCGTGACTATTCGCCGCAGGCGCGGGGCACGCAGGTACAAGTGAACCTGTATGTCGACCGGCTGGAGATCCTCAACCCCGGTGGTCTTTATGGAACGGTCACCGTTGATCGATTGGGCACTGCGGGTATGTCTAGCGCGCGCAATCAGCATTTGTCTGCGCTGCTGGAGGTGACTCCTGCCGGTGACGGAGATGGGTACGTTGCGGAAAATCGTGGTACCGGATATATCGAGATTCTCGACCAACTGGAACAGCAGCTGCTGCCGCCGCCGGTACCACGGGATTCATTGACCGAATTTGAACTCACCTTTGCGCGGCGAAATCCGACTACCCCGGAGCGCACCGCGGCGTCGGGCGGCGGAACCCGTGGGCGCGTGCTCGACTATCTTCGCGAACACAGGACAGCGTCCAGCCGCGAATTGGCAGGGGCTGCAGGGCTGTCCCTCAACGGAGTGCGCAGGATCATCAACGAACTTGTTGAGGAAGGCGTCATCGTGCGCACTGAGCCGCTGAAGAGCCCGAAGCAGCGCTATCGGCTGCAGGGCTAACCACGGTGTTCAACGTCACCTTGTTCGCGCGCCGCCGCTGAATACCTTGGCGCGAATTTCTCCATCTGTTCAAGCACGAGCTTGATGGCCTCCGGCGCCTTGTCCGGTGGATATTTGTAGTCGCGTAGCAACCTGCGGACCGAGCGGCGTAGTTTCGCGCGTACGTCATCGCGTACTGTCCAGTCGGTCTTTGCATCGCGACGCAGCATGGAAACGAGCTGGCGTGCGATTTCAGCAAGAACTTCGTCGTCCATGAGCTCGGTTGCGGATTCGTTTGTCGACACCGCGTCGAAGAAGGTGAGCTCGTCATTGCCTAGTGGCGGGGTGAATTGTTCACCGCGCTTGCTTTCCTTGACAATCTCCTTGGACAGGCGGATGAGTTCGGCGATGATTTCAGCGGCCGTGAGCTGCTGATTGGTGTACCGATTCATCAGCTCGGTGATCCGCTCGGAGAACTGCTTGGAGCGCAGCTCGTTGTTTCCTGTGGCGGTGCGGGCTTCCTGCTGGAGCTGGCGGCGCAACGCATCGATGAGCAACGAGACCTCAGAGGGGGATTGTTTGTCCTTGAACAGGTCGACGGTGAGATCCTGCAAGTTCGGAATCTCAATCCCGGCCTGGCGGTAGATGTCGATGACACCGGTGGCCTCAGCCGAATCAACGACCAGCTTGCCTAGGGTGTTACGGATGGAGTCACTAATCGGCTCGCCATTGGCCACGCGGTCGCCCGCATCGAGCTTGATGAGCCAGTTCTTGACCTCGGAGTAGAACCGCACGCTGTCGCGGTACTCCTCGGCGTCGGGGCTGCCCGAAGCTAGTGCCCAGGCACGCGCGAGTCTTCCAGCCTGACGTTTGAACTCATCAGCGACGGGACGCGCGTTTGGCTTCTCGGGGTCGTAGTTGCCTTCGGTTCTTGGATTGCGCAGGAAACCAGTGACATCGAGCAAGGCGCGGCGGAGGTTGGCGTCATCGATGAAAGCGGTGTTCTTCCATTCGATTCCCACAATGTCGTCGAGACGAGCCAGGAATCCCTTCGCCAGATTGAGCGCTTCTTCGACGTCCTGTCCCGTGACCTTCGTGCCGTCGTCGGAGGGGTTGAGCGTGAACTCAGCCAGCGCCTTCTCCAGGTTCTCGACCAACGGAGCATAGGCGACAAGGAGGCCATCCTGCTTGTCGCGGAACGTGCGGTTGACGCGAGCGAGGGTCTGCATCAGCAGCGCGCTCTTGAGCGAGCGGTCAATGTAGAGCGTGTGTAGCGGCGGCGCATCGAAACCGGTGAGCATCATGGACTGAACGATGGCGATTTCCAGCTCGTCGTCGACGTCCTTGATGCGGTTCTTCACGGCCTTGAGCGCGCTCGGGCGGCGCATATGGACCTTGAGCTCTTCAGGATCTGAAGGCGCTGCAGAGTAGATCACCTTGATCTTGCCCTTGTCATCGGCATCCGAATGCCACTCAGGGCGCAGCGCCACGATCTTGGAGTAGAGACGCGCTGCAATGGAGCGCGTCGCGGTGACAATCATCGCTTTGCCCGGAGCACCGATGAATTCCCACATGTTCTCGCGGCGGTCTTCCCAGTGACGGACAAAGTCTTCTGCTAGGGCATCGAGGCGGTCGTCGGAGCCGTAGACGACCTCCAACGCGGCGACGGAGCGCTGAATCCGCTCGCGCTCCACCTCGTCGAGACCCGTAAGTACTTCCTCGGCAGAGTCATCAATATCGTCATCCGTGATTCCAGCAATGCGCTTGAGCGGGATGAGGCGCGGCTCGAAGTAGACGGGAACGACGGCACCGTCCTCGACGGCGCGGTTCATGTCGTAGACATCCACGTCGTCACCGAAGACCTTTCGCGTATCGCGGTCCCATTCCTTAAGCGGGGTACCGGTAAACGCCAGCATGGTGGCATTCGGTAGTGCACTACGCAGGTGCTGTGCGTAACCATCGGCGGCGGTATCGCCAAAGCCATAGTGGGAACGGTGTGCCTCGTCGACGATGACCACGATGTTGCTCCGGTCAGAGAGCAACGGGTGCTCGGTCTCACGCAACTCACCCTGGCCGTTCAAGCCAAACTTCTGGAGGGTAGAGAAGTAAATACCACCAGAGGTCTTCTGTGACAGCAGCTCACGCAACTCAGCACGCGACTCGATATTGCGCGGTGCCTCCGGCAGGATGGTGGACCGGTTGAAGGTCTCAAAGAGCTGCTCATCCAGTTCCGTGCGGTCATTGAGCACAATGACGGTCGGGCTGAGCATCTCCCGCCGACGCATAATCTTGGCGGTGTAGAGCTCCATCTCCATGGACTTGCCCGCACCCGTCGTGTGCCAGATGACGCCAGCGCGCTTGTCGCCGCGCGCCGCCGTGATCGTGGAACCCACAGCCTTGGTCACCGCGAAGTACTGGTGCGGCTTCGCTATGCGCATGACCAGGCCCTCGGCCGTGTCATCGAACGCCGTGAAGTCACTGTAGAGCTGCCCAAAACGCTCCACATTAAACAGACCATCAAGCAACAGGTCCAGCTGCGTGACCGGCTCGCCGGCCACAACCATGTTGTTGGGGTCTACCGGGCTGCCGTCCTCATCCACGTTCCATGGCGCAAAGTGGTTCCACGGAGTAAACGGCGTACCGTACTTCGCGCTGAGGTCATCCGAAGGAATCACAATATTGGCAAAACGGAATGCCATGCCGAATTCCTTGACGTACGTCTGCAGCTGGTTGTACGCGCCCTCGACGGAGGTATTCGCGCCCGTCTTCTTCAGCTCAATAAACGCCAGCGGCATGCCGTTGACGTAACAGACCACATCGAAGCGACGCTCGCCGTCCAGGTTCGCAATGGTGACCTGGTTGAGTGACAAGTAGTCATTCTTGTGGGGCTGCGAGGACAAAAAATAGATGGTCGGGTTCTGGATATTGCCCTCGTGGTCGATGTACTCGATACCGCGATAGCCTTCCACCAGAATCTGGTGAATGCGCCGGTTCTCCGCAATCGCGGACTGTGACTTCGGCGTGATGACCTCACCAATCGCCTGGTCGAGGTACTCCTCCGGTACGCCTGGGTTGAGGTTGCGCACGGCATTGCGCAGACGCCCGCGCAGCACGATGTCATTCCAGGCGTCGCGCTCGCCGGAGCCCGGCGCAAAGTCCGGGCCGTGGCCGGCCTGCCATTCCAGTTCCGCCAGGTGGTCCTGAACAATGAGTTCGAGGGATTCTTCGCTCAACATGAGCTTCTCCTTAGGAGTTGTAGGGGTAGGGTTGCTTAGCTTTCCGACGCCGCCGTGTCCGCAACGTTCGCAGCCTTTTCCGCTTCACCGACCGTGATCCGGCCGCTCATGAGGAGGGGAAGGAGTTCGTCGCGGGTTCGGGCGAGGACGTGGTTTTCATGTATAAGGGCATTGCACTTTGGAATGAGTACATCCATTAGTTTGCCAAGCTCAATCGACTTCGGGTCATCGGGATCAGGGATAGCGCAGCTTGCGATATCAGCCCATTTTGCTCGGGGCATTCGAGTACCGTTTGAATTCTGCGTCGCAATAGCGACGGTTTCCTCGGCACTCATTGCTGCCAGTAATAAGCCTCGATAAGAGTCTTCGCGAGGACGGACAACGAGAACGTCGGTGGAACAATAGCCGCCGATTGGAGCAACACCTACCTTATGGAAGTAGGGGCGCAACTTGCCGAAGAGTACATCGCCTACCAGGAATGATGACTTCGCAGAGGTAGCTTCGGGTACCTGCGCATGGCGTGAGATCCAAATTTGTTTTGAGTCGAAGTGCTCGAGATTGATAAGAGCCTTTGATTCATCCATTTCTTCTGGTTTGACATTCTTCTTAACCAGTTCGCCGATGCTCTCAATTGCGTGATTGCTAGATTTCGGAATTGCTGTGTATAGATTTTTGACGAGCTCGTTAGCCGTTGCGAGTACGCGAACATTCGCTGTGATTTTATCGTCGAGAGATCGGAGCATGGTTGCTATCGCGGTCTGCTCTTCAATTGGAGGCAGGTTTATGCTGATGCCGGCGATATAATTTCGGTTCAGCATTGGTTGAACTGAGCCGGAATCAAACCCAGTTAAGTCGGCATTCTCAAACCAGTAAAAAAGCCACCGTGGGTCGTTTCCGTGAAAATCTGTGGCGAATAACGTCGTGTTTAGCGGCCAGAAATCTTCGTCGGACCACTGAGGTTTACCGAGATTTGTAGCACGTCCGATTGCAAACCCGGGCCCCTTTACTTTGGCCTCATTATGGGTTTCGCCGCTTTTGCCAGCTGAAAGGATGCGGAAGGGACCTGGAATTCGTGCTTCTTTTGCGAGGTCAAAACCGCGTTGAAGAGAAACCACTTTGCCTAGAGGGGTAGGCATCCAATTTCTTGGCATTACTTCAACCTCCCCAGCTGTTCGCGCACAACCTTGTCCAGGCGGGCGGCGTCGTCAAGCGCGGCGGTGAGCTCGCCGGTAAGCCGAGCGATCTTCTCGTCGATGGGCTCGTCGTCTTCTTCGGCCTCGGCGAAGCCGACGTAGCGGCCAGGAGTCATCGCGAAGTCGGCGTCGCGGATGTCGTCGAGGGAGGCGGACTTGCAGAAACCAGCAATGTCCTCGTAGGCCTCGTCCTTCGGTGCAGAGGTGCGGCCGCGCCAGAGGCGGAAGGTGTCGGCGATCTGCTGGATGTCGTCGTCGCTGAAGGTGCGCTCAGTGCGGTCAATCATGTGGCCGAGCTCGCGGGCATCGATGAAGAGCACTTGGTTGGTGCGGTCGATGGTGCCCTTGGAGCCAGCCTTCTTGTCTTTGGCGAAGAACCAGACGCAGACCGGAATCTGCGTGCCGCGGAAGAGCTGCGCAGGAAGAGCGATGACGCAGGAAACGATGTCGTCTTCGACCATGGCCTTGCGGATATCGCCTTCACCGGAGGAGTTCGACGTCATCGTGCCATTGGCCATGACGACGCCGGCCTCACCCTGAGAAGTGAGCTTGGAGATAATGTGCTGCATCCACGCGAAGTTTGCATTGCGCTTGGGCGGAACGCCGTACTTCCAGCGGGAGTCTTCCTCGTTGCGGGACCAGTCCTTGATGTTGAACGGTGGGTTGGCCATGACGTAGTCCATCTGCTTGCCCGGATGAATGTCGCGGGCAAAGGTGTCGGCCCAGCGCTCGCCGAGGCCAGCGGAGCTAATAGCGTGGATGGCCAGGTTCATCTTGGCCATGCGCCAGGTGCGCTCGTTGAGCTCCTGACCGTAGATGGCCAAAGCAGTGCGGTCCTTTTCCGTGGTTTCGAGGAACTTCTCAGCCTGCACGAACATGCCGCCTGAGCCGCAGCACGGGTCATAGACGCGGCCCTGGGTCGGCTCCAGGATTTCCACGAGAGTGCGGACGACGGGGCGGGGAGTGTAGAACTCGCCGCCACGCTTGCCCTCAGCACGGGCGAACTTCTCCAGGAAGTATTCATAGACCTCACCCAGCAAATCGCGGGCGCGCTCAGGACCCTCCGCGGTAAAGCGTGTGGTGCTGAACAAGTCGATGAGTTCGCCCAAACGACGCTGGTCAACGCTATCCGAGGCGAAGTTCGTGGGCAGGGTACCTAATAGCGACTCATTGTCCTGCATGAGCTGCTTCATCGCGTTATCGATGAGCTTGCCAATGGACTGGTACTCCTGGCCAGCGTCGGCCGACTTACCCTTCGAGTTGTCGCGCAGGAAGGTCCAGCGAGCGATGGGGTCGACCCAGAAAACGTTTTTCTCACGGTAAGCGTCGATATCCTCCAGGTCTTCCTGGATGTACTCTTCGCTATCGCCGTGCTCCTCGCCTTCGGCACGCAGCTCCGCGCGCCGGGCATCGAAAGCATCAGTGACGTATTTGAGGAACACCAGTCCTAGGACGATGTCCTTGTACTGGGATGCGTCCATGGAACCGCGCAGCTTGTCTGCTGCCTTCCATAAAGTGTCCTTGAGCTCTTTGAGGGTGGTGGCGGAGGCAGACTCTACGTTCTGCTCATCCTTGACTGAGTTAGTCATTTTTCTCCTTAGATATAACGGTGTTTGTGCGTTTGAATGTTGAACTCTGTTATTAACCTGGCGGGGATTGTGCACGAGATTCAGCGATGGTGACAGCACCGGTACCTATCGAAATAGTGAGGTTGTGCCGTAGAACATCGATGCTCCTTAGCTGCTCAACCAACTGGCGACGCCGTGCGCCGAGCTGTTGCTCGACTGTGCTGAGGTCTTCCGCATTCTTGCGAGGCAATACGGGGAAGTACACCGATGCCAACTCGGAGGAGACAGCTTCGTTAATAGCCTTCTCTACGAGGTAGGGAATGCAGACCTGTTCCAAGGGAGTGTGGCTGCGTCCACGGAAGGTGCGGCATCGTAGTGCTTGAGCCGGTGCAGTGACTAGCTTGCCGCCTTCCTCATCGATGAGCGCGCGTGGTCTTGGGTTCTTGATGAAGACCACGTCCCCTGGTTCTGTGAGGGTGCCGCGCGGTGCAATGTCTTCCAGCCGGAGACGATCGATGCAACGTGCGTCCTGTGGAATGCTCCCTAGAATTTCGGGTTCACCGATGAGTTCCAGTTTTGCTACTGCTTCAGGGGCGAGATCATGTTCGGCAATGCGGGATCCGCTGAGTTTCTGCAGTACCCCAGTGCGAGCGTTGGTCGCGGCCTTCCACGGTAGGTACTCAAGGCGCGTTGCCCCCGATTCAGCGCGCATACCAATCTTTGGCTGCGCGTCCTCCAGCCCTGCTGAACTGATGTCTAATCCTGCTTGATGTGCGGTGTGCATGAGATCGGCGGCGGAGGACGTCGACGTAGAAGAAGAGACCGAGTCATCGAGAGAATGAGTACGACTGCGCCAGGCATCAGCGGCGCGAAGAATACGACCGCGGACAAAGGCGTGCTTGCGTGCTTCATCCGGTGTGGTGAGCATGGTTGCCCAGTCTGAGACGAGACCGGGTCTCTTAAGGTCCGGCACGTCAGCGATAACCACAGCAGCATCGGCAGGGTTGCCTATGGCCTCGCGATTAGGGCGCTTGAGAATCCATAGTGCGCCCTGCTGCTGTCCGCGGTCCGGAAAAATACCTCGGGGCAGCCGTGCGCTGTAACGCAGCGGTGCAATTGCACCGGTTTCGGTCGGTGCGAGGAACCGCCGTCGGACGACCTGCGCTAAAGAGTCCTCGATAAGCATGTCTGCGGTGGAAATGCAGAACATTGCACCGCGCTCGTCTAAGTTGTCGAGCAAGTCCTGGAGGTGCTCGAAGTATTCGGGCGCAGTCTTTGGAGGGGAAGGAACAGCGTGGACGAGGAGAGAATTCGCTGGGATCTCCTCGCTAGCGTCGATGAATTCCACGTTTCGGCACGCTAGTTCGGCCCAATAGAGAGAGTCTGGTGCGCAGTCTTTTCGATATCCGATGCTGAGCACCAGTGTCTCTTCGAGTTCCCGGGTGAGTCCAGTGACGAAACCTAGGCTGTATTCATCAGTAGGGATGATAGGTGGAGTTGGGTTCTCTAGCGTGAGGGCTTCCGATACTGCTTGCATAGCGCGGGAAGTAAATCGGGAAGAGAGTGTGACCTGGCGCTGAGCACTGAGGTCATCTGCAAGACGGGCGAGCGCGGCCGCGGGCCCGAAAGCTGCCTCGGCTACCTGCTCTGCTGCTTTTGCGATATCAGCTTCAGGGGCATCAGAAGGAATGTTGTCTGCTGCGCGCTGGTACGCCGCGGTAAGAGAGTCGATTACTGCAGCAGAGGGCGAAAAATCCTGAGGGGAGAGAGCCGTGTTGCAGTTCAAAAGGCCCAAGGCCGCGCGTGCCGGATTGCGGAGCAGCATTCGGTAGAGCGAAGAATAGAAGAGGGCATCTTTAACGGCTGTGTCGCGGCGGCCGAGCTTGGTTGCTCGCAGCCAGTCTTGAATTTCGGTGATGGCGTAGTAGGGGTGGCCATCATGTTCTCCGTAAGGGGAGGGGAAGGGCACGTTGGATTCTGAGTTAAAGCGCTGAATCCACTCGTTGACCGCGGGGCGCGTAACGCCGGTCAGCCGGGCGACATCGGCGAGTGTCAGTGTTGCGGTCACTTGAGGCCTCCTTTCATAGGGTAGTGATGGGGAATAAGGGTGAGCGGTCATTGCTGATTGCTCTGCCCAATACGTTAAACGAACTCGAGTGGAGTGCCCAGCTTTTAGTCTGTTAATCGTCCTGAAGGGGGCTTAAGGCTGGTTAATTAATACTAAAAAGTGTTGCCCGAGAGTGGTTTGGGTTTCGTGGGGATCGGGCTTCAAAAGCGCATGACTTGCTGACGTGTTCGGTCAGATCCGGTGCTAAAGCGGGGGATTGATGTGCACTTTGTGGCCGATTTCCTGCTTGTAAACGTGTTGGCTCGGGCTGTCTGTCGATGTCGACATGTGCATGGCTATCGTTTCCGCGCTGAGCATGTTCGACATCAAGCTGGCTCCGTTCTGGAACGAGGGCAAGGCCATTGAGCAGGAGCGTGGCCACTAAGCGCTATACTTAATCACCTCTGAGGAAAGGAGGTGACGGCATGGCTGACCGCCGCATGTGGAAAATGTCGCCGGAGCGGCTGCAAGAGCATCTGAAATTACGTAGCCGCGCATCGCGCATTCCCGATAAAAAGAAGGAACAGTCCAAGAAGGCCTGCCGGAACTCCCGGCGGGCCTTTCCGCTTTTTGGTGCAGAAAACTATTGGGTCATTCCCAACCGTTTGACTTAACCCAACGTTAACCATTAAAGTTAACGACAGGTTAACAATTAGCAAACGGGACAATAATCCGAGAAAGGGGATAACAATGAACCAGTTTGAAACCCTGTGCCAGGATCTGCACGAGAACTACGGCCACGAGTACACGGCCGCGGAAATCGATGCCAAGCTCGATGAGGTTATTGCCAAGCACACCAAGAAGGCGGAGCTCGAGGAATTCGTGCCGCTTTTGGTGGAGCGTGAGGTGCGCAACTACTTCGGTGCTCACCGCCTGCACGTTCGCTTTGCCGCCGGTACCAATAATGCGCTGGCCCAAGCCGCAGCGGAACTTACCCGCAAGCACGCCGGCGAAGCCCTCTTTGTAGATACCGCCGTTGCTCACCCAGAAAACGAAGCGGAAGGCCACCTTGCCCACGTCATGAACGAGCGCGGCATGGGTGAGGCCCCGAATAAGTACCTCGACGAGGTGCGCACGGTAGCGATGCCGGATTACATCGTGTTCTTGGGCCGCGAGGTAGAGCGCGATGAGGCGGGCAAGGACATCAAGATTTGGGATATTCCTGCTGCGGATACCGTGGAGGAGGCGCGCGAATTGGCTGATGACCTCGAAGCCCGCGTGCTCTACATGCTCAATAAGCTGGGCATCGATCCGGTAACCGAGCCGGTCAACGCCTAGAAGCGATAGGGGTCGGGCAGCTGGGAGGAGACGTTATTATTAGCCACCCAGAAGCCCGCAAACCTATAGGGCATGTAGTGCGTGCCCATACCGGGGCGCCATTCCGGCGTGCCCAACAGTGGGGGAGTTTTGCGGTCGCGCTGCGGATATAGCCGTTCTGGCAGCGCGCCGACCAGGGGATGGTAGTCCTCTAAGAGGCGAGCGAAGGCGAAGTCAAAGTCATCCCGCGAAAGGTCCTGAGATAGTTTACTGACTCGCTGGGTCATCTCGCGGAGGCTGGCGTTGTCGGGCTGGCGGGAGAGGGCCGCTTGGGCGTCGCCAAGCAGCCAT
>CALLKG010000049.1:0-52874 GCA_938008395.1 Corynebacterium tuberculostearicum | reverse complement strand
TGCTCCCCACTAGTAGGTAACTGATTTCTCAGTCCAACTAATGGGGAGCAGTTCAGTGTGCGGGGACTTCACAATTAGTGGCGCTCGGACAGCAGGCGCTGCAGCTCCTTCAGGTCGCTCTTGCGGCGGCGAGAGCGGAAGACCGAGAAAGCAATCAGGCCAACCACAGCGGCGCCGACGCCACCCAGGGCCATCTGCACGTTGCGGTCCTGCAGCTTATCGGTGGCCGCGGTCTTAGCCTCGTTGGCAAAGTTCTGCGGCTTGCTGCGCTGTGCCAACTCGTCCAGGGTGCCGGCCAGCTGGCGGCGGGTGCGCTCGATATCGCGCTGAATGTCTTCAATATTGCGTGCCACGAAGTTCTCCTCTTAACTTAGGTTCGCTCTTAACGGGGTCATTCTACCCCGCCGCCCCAAAAGCGTGCAGCCCGGGCGGTAAGTAAGGTGGAAACCATGACTGAAAACCGTTTGAACGTTGGAGATACCGCCCCTGCTTTTGCGCTTGCCGACGACGCCGGAAACACCGTTTCCCTCGCCGATTACGCAGGCCAGCGCGTACTGGTCTACTTCTACCCCCGCGCCAATACCCCGGGCTGCACCAAGGAAGCCTGCGATTTCCGCGATTCCCTGGAACAGCTCAATGATCTCAATATCTCCGTCGTGGGTATCTCGCCCGATAAGCCGGAGGCGCTTGCAAAGTTCCGCGTGGACCACGAGCTGAACTTCCCGCTGCTCTCGGACCCAGATAAGTCCGTCATGACCGCCTACGGCGCGTTTGGTGAGAAAAAGAACTACGGCAAGGTGGTCCAAGGCGTTATCCGCTCCACCTTCTTGGTCGAGCCGGATGGCACCATCGGTCAGACGCACTACAACGTCAAGGCCACCGGCCACGTCGCCCGCGTGATGAAGGGACTTAGCTAGCGCGTGGGAGAGATTCTGCTACCGCGGCGTCGGCCAGCGCAGGCGCGCAGTCGCGAGCGCTTCGAGCGCATTCTGCAGGCCGCGCGCACTTTGCTTGTCGACGTCGGCTTTGAATCCTTCACCGTCGACGAAGTCGCCCACCGCGCCGGAGTGCCCATCGGCACGCTGTATCAGTTCTTTGCCAATAAATACGTGCTCGTCTGCGAGCTCGACCGCCAAGACACGGCCGCCAGCCGGGCCGAAATCGAGCGCTTCTCCCGCCGCGACCCGGACGTGCAGTGGCCCGATGTGCTGGATGAAACCATCGATCACCTGGCGCGCATGTGGCGCGAGGATCCTTCCCGGCGCGCCGTGTGGCATGCCGTGCAATCCACCCCCGCCACCCGCGCGACAGCCGCAGATACCGAGCGTCAGCTGCTTTGCCCCTTGTCAGAAATCCTCTCCCCACTCGCGCCGTCCATGAGCGATGACGAACGCATTGACCTGGCCGGCTTCCTTATCCACAGCGTGGTCTCGCAGCTCAATTACGCAACTGCGGGCGACCCCAGTGGCTTTGATGCTGTGGTCGTAGAGATTAAGCGCATGCTCGTTTCGTATCTATTTTCCACTGCGGCCCACTGGGGCAGTTGACGCTTAAACAAGTTATCCACAGCTGCGGACGTCTTCGCCTCGGCTTACCCGCCGGCTCTGCTTAAAGTTGCAGCCATGAGCGCACTGAAGGCCTATGCCACCCACATAGCCTCGGCGATGGACATCCTCGCCGAGGCCCACGGCATGTCTGAACGCGCCCTTCTCGAGCTGGGCTTGCCGGATGTCGAGGCCCGCGACCTCCGCGCGCTGGCCGCGGTCTACTTCGGCCCGACCGGCTTCAGCCGCAAGCAACGCCACGCAGCCGCAGCCGCCCGGCACCACGACCTCGTAACGCTCAAGCTGATTGAAAAGTACGTCTCCCGGGTGCGCACTAAGCGTGAGGCGTGGAACCTACGCGTGGAGCTGTGCCGCCTGCGTGGTCCGGCTTCTGAAATCGCCCGCCGCGCTAAGCAACGCCTGCGCGAACTTCGCCCGCGCCGCATGCCACCCCGCGAAGGCGTCCAACTCCTTCGCCGCCCGAACGGACCGTGGACTATGCGGATTACCGCACCCTCGGCCTTCCTTGCTGAATTCGACGCCGCGCTCGACCCCGACCGCCCACTCGATTCCCTCCGCGACCTACTTCGCGGCACCGGCGCGCCCTCCGCGCGCACCACCACTAACGTCATCATCCCGCTCAACGCCCTAGACCAAATCCTGGACGGCGACGGCGAGGAAGTCACGCTGCGCCTTACCAATGGCGCCACCATTTCCGGCGCCGAGCTCGTCGAGCGCACCTTCACCGAGCACGGCCTTGCGACGCTAATCCACCCCGTCAAGGGCCCCGTCAACCTGTATCGCACATCGCGTTACGCCACCGAGAAACAGCGGCAGATGGCCGCGGCCGAAAATCCCACCTGCCCGTGGCCGCCGTGCAACCATCCGGCGGACAAGGCCCAGATCCATCACCTCAAGGCGTGGAAGCACGGCGGGTTGACCAATATGGAGAACCTGACCGTGTGCTGCCCCTACCACAACGGGGTCAACCAGGATGATCCGAATGCCCCGCCGCTGCGCGGGCGCCTTGCCCGGGTCAATGGCAAGGTCCGCTGGGTTCGTTAGCGCTGCCTCTGCGAGGTAGCGCTACTCGGCGTGCTCTAAAAAGTCCGCGTAGACTTCGGCGGCTACCCGCGCGAATTCGGCGGGCGTCATGCGGGCCATGCCCTCCGGCAGGCTGCCCCACAGCGGGCAGCCGGTCACCTGCGGCATCTCCTCGAGGTTCAGTCGGGTAGCTAAATCCGGATCGGCCGGCAGCGAGCCACCAATCAGCCCGAGCACCTCGATTCCGTGGCGTTGCGCCTCGCGCACAGTCAGCTCGGCCGCGTTGAGGCTTCCTAGGCTGAGGGAGGTGACGATGAGGAGCCTATCGGCGACGTCGGCAAGCGTATAGGCGTCCGTCAGACGCACGAGCAGCCCGCCGGCGCCTTCAACAAGCACCACGCGGCCGGGCGCGTCAAGGGCGGCAATCCACTCCTTGAGTTCCTGCAGGCCGGGTTGGTCCATGCCGGCCCGGCGCGCAGAAAGGTTTGGCGCCAGCGGCTCCGGGAAGCGCACCATCTCGGTGACCTCCACGCCTGCCAGCTTGCCGACGGTCACCGCATCCCCCTTCCCCTCCGGCTCCCCCGTCTGCAGTGGCTTAGCGTAGACAACCTCACGGCCGCGCTGCTTGAAGGCACTGGCGAGCGCGGCCGTGGCCACCGTCTTGCCGACGTCCGTGTTCGTCCCCGTCACGTAAATAATCACTGTCGTCCTCCTGCTACCGCGGCGCGCACGCCGCGGCACATCTGGGTTACTTCGTCGGCGGTGCTGATAAACGGCGGCATGATATAAATCAGTCGGCCGAACGGGCGCAACCACACGCCCTGTTCCACGGCCGCGGCCGTCGCAGCGGCCATATTTACTTCGCGTTCCATTTCCACCACGCCGATGGCACCAAGCACGCGCACATCCGCTACCCCCGGCTCCTCGGCTAGGTCTGCAAGCCCGCGCTGCAGCTGCTTTTCGATGCCCGCTACCTGCTCGCGCCAGTGCCCTTCCACAATGAGCGCAGTCGCCTCGGCCGACACGGCGCAAGCGAGCGGATTAGCCATAAACGTCGGCCCATGCATCAACGCGCGCGGGCGCATTCTCTCGGACACCTTCGCGGTAGCGAGCGTGGCGGCCATGGTCATAAACCCACCGGTCATCGCCTTGCCAACGCACATAATATCCGGCACGACGCCGGCTGCTTGGGTAGCAAAAAGGTCGCCAGTTCGGCCGAATCCGGTGGCGATTTCGTCGGCGATGAGCACGATACCGTGGCGGTCACAGATATCCCGGGCCCCGCGCACCAGCTCGTGGTCATGAAAGCGCATGCCTCCCGCACCTTGGACTACAGGTTCAATGACTAGGGCCGCGACCTCCTCAGTGATGCACGCTTCCAGCTCGTGCAGATAGGTTGCGCGCTCGGCCGGGCTAGCTCCGCGGGTAGGCGGCGCTGGGGCGAAAATCTGGCGCGCTAAGTTGCCAGTCCACATCGAGTGCATGCCGCCTTCAGGATCGCACACGCTCATCGCCGCGAAGGTATCGCCGTGATACCCCGATCGCCACGTCAGCATCTTGGTGCGCTCGGGGTGCCCTAGGCCACGGGCGTACTGTAGCGCCATTTTGATGGCTACTTCTACCGATACAGATCCGGAGTCCGAATAAAAGACCTGTTCGAAATCACCCCGGGTCAGTTCCATGAGGTTGCGGGTAAGCCGCGCGGCAGGTTCGTGGGTGAGCCCGCCGAACATGACGTGGCTCATTCGCTCGATTTGTGCGGCCGCTGCTGCTTTGAGTCGCGGGTGTCCGTGGCCGTGGGCGGCGGCCCACCAGGAAGACATGGCGTCGATAAGCGTGGTGCCATCCGCAAGCGTTAGATGGACGCCGGCGGCCGAGTCCACCACAAGCGTTGGCTCGCCTGGCTCGGCGTAGGGGTGCCAAATGTGTCGCGCATCGAGAGCGGCAATATCCTCCGCTGAAATATCCATGATTTTAGGTCTATCACAGACTTTCGGCCGTTATAGTGCTTTTATGACAATTATTAAACAGCGTTCAATCCGGCGTCTACCGGCGGCTTTACCAGCAGTCGCCGGAATTGAAATGTGGGAGCGCTTTAGCTTCTACGGCATGCAAGCCATCCTCGCCTACTACCTCTATTCCACCTCCGGCGGGCTCGGCATGGACCAAGCACAGGCCACCGCGCTTGTCGGCACATACGGTAGCCTGCTCTATCTGTGCACGTTCGTAGGCGGGTGGGTCAGCGACCGGCTCTTGGGCGCCGAACGCACGCTCCTTGCCGGCGCGGTTCTGCTCATTTGCGGGCACTTTTCGTTGTCCTTGGTGCCTGGCGCGGCAGGTCTCGTAGCCGGGCTTTTGCCGCTTGCACTGGGCTCAGGCCTGCTCAAGACAGCAGCAATCACCATTCTGGGTGCGGCTTTTCCTCCCGCGGCCGGCGCACGAGATGGCGCCTTCCAGATCTTTTATCTAGGGATTAATATCGGCGCCCTACTCGGGCCAATGCTTACTGGCTGGCTGGCACAAGAATACGGTTACCACGCTGGCTTCCTCGCGGCCGCGATCCTCATGTGTTGCGGGTGCGCCCTCTACGGCACGCTGCGCCGGCGGGTAGTTGCGGAATTCGATTCGCGGCCGCCCAACCCCACCACCACACCGGGCAGGGCCGCGGCGATAGCGTTGGCGACCGTCGTGGGCGGCGTCGTCGTTGCGGTGACTGTCTCGCCAGATAAGCTGGCCGTGCTTTTGCTCCTTACCACGATCACGGCCGCCCTCGCTCTCTTCGCCAGCATGCTGCGGTCGCCGCGGGTCAGCGCGCCGGAGCGGCGGAAGGTCGTGGCATATATTCCGCTGTTTTTCTGCTCTACGGCCTATTGGACCCTCCAACCGCAGATTTACGGCGTGCTAGCCGTGTACTCGGATCAGCGTGTAAACCGCATGGTAGGCGGATTTGAGATTCCAGCGGCGTGGACGCAATCGCTCAACCCCCTGTTCATCTTGGTGTTGTCCCTTCCATTGGCTGCTGGCATGGCCCGATGGGCTCGCTCGCGACGTCTATTAATGGCCGTAGGCATCATGGTGGCTGGTTCCGGAATGTTTGTGCTGTTGCCGTTCGTCGGGGGCGGAGAAAACTCAACGCCGTTCGCGGTTTTGGCCTTGACCATCTTCTTGATGTCGCTCGGCGAGCTATTCATCGGACCAGTGGGCATGGCGGCATCGGCCGCGCACGCACCACGGGCCTACGCGACGCGCTTTTCAGCACTGTACTTTCTCACCATGGCCATCGGCACCTCGCTGGCGGGAACACTATCGACGCTCTATGACCCTTCCTCGGCAGATGCGGAGCGGAACTACCTACTTATTGTCGGAATCGTCCCCGTCGCACTGGGGCTCATGCTCTTGGTCGGCCGAAAGGACGTCGTGGACGAGGTTTCGGGCGGCGTCTAAGGTATCGGCTCCTGAGGTAGCTTGGGTGTCAGTGGAGAAAATCTGACACTCGTGATCCGGCACAACTTCCGCGCGGCAGGTTATGCCACGCTGCGCGGTATAGGCATCAAAGAGGTTATCGATGCTCAGGGCTAGTCCTCGCTTTTCAGTTGCTCGCGCAGCTGCTGGAAGTACTCGCGAGCAGCCTGGGGCTGCGCGGTGGAGTGTTGGCCCTGCTGCGGCTGCGGCACTTCCTGCTGGTTCTCGGAGCGTTGCTGCTCAGCACGCTGGGAAGCGGCGATGGCTTCGCGCTTAGCGCGTTCGGCCTGACGCTTAGATTCGCGCTCGATTTCTTCGGCGCGGGAAGGCTTCTTAGGCTGCGGGCGACGGCGCTGCGACGGCTCCTCGGCGGAGTCGAGGGCACGGTTGGCCATGAGCACGTCGCGCATGCCGCTGAAAAGATCGCCCATCCCCTGCGGGTTGGAAGGCATGTAAAGAACGGACGCCTGGCCGTTATGGGAGACGTCGACCATTGCGTCGAGGTACTGGGAAACCAGCATGAGGGCTTCGGGGGATTCTTCCACGCCGGCGTCGCGAAGCATCTCGTACTGCTGGGCAATGCCCTCGACGATTTCCTTACGCTGGTCGGCGACGCCGCGGCCCTGCAGCTTCTTCGCCTCGGCCGCGCCCTCGGCCTCCTTGACCACGCGGATCTTCTCAGCCTCTGCCTGGGCGACGGCCGCTTCGCGCTCGCGCTGCGCCGCGTTAATGGAGTTCATGGACTCGCGCACGCGGGAATCGGGGCGAATATCGGTGACCAGAGTATTGACAAAGTTCCAGCCGTACTCGGCCATGTTGTCGCGCAGGGAGGCCGCAACATTGCGGGCGATGGTGTCCTTGGAGGAGAAGGAATCATCTAGGTTCATATTCGCCACGGAAGAGCGAACATTGTCCTGCACGTAGGCCACAATCTGCTGCTCGTGGTTGGAGAGCATGTAGTACGCCTCGCGCTCACGGCCCTGGACTACCTCGTACTGCACGGCAACAGGGATTTGGACGAAGACATTGTCCTTCGTCTTGGTCTCCACCATCACGTCCAGCTGCCGCACCTGGAGCGAAATCTTATCGCGGACGCGGTCTATCCACGGCATTTTAAAGTGCAGGCCAGCATGCGCCACCTTTTGGAATTTACCCAATCGCTCCAGAATGGCAGCTTCGCGAGTGCGAACGATGAAATAACCATCGAAGAGCGTTCCCAAGATAATCAGCAGGATAATGACTAATACTATGGTGGCAATCATTGAGTCTCCCTAAATGTCGTAATGATCACTAATATTTTCGCATAGGAAATAGCGAAATGCTAGTGATCGTCGATAAGCGAAAAGAGCCTCCCCAAGATGGTCGCACCATCCTCGCGAATGCCGTTGTGCTGGAACTCATTGTTAATCCACGGCCGCAGGTCTCCCAGGTGCGCGGCCGTAGCCAAGGACTCCTCGAGAGGGACGAAAATATCATCGACGTAGATGGCCGCGGCCGTGGTGGGCACCTCGCCCAACGCATAGGGCGGGGAGAATTCGTGGCGGGCGAGGCCATGGGCGGCGTCGGCAAACGCGTGCAAGGCCGGGTCCTCGTCGAACTGCCAGGGGAAAATGTGCTCGCCGGTCAGCCAGGTGCCGACCTCAGCAAACTCCGGAAATTCCTCGCGCACGCGGTGCGCCGCCCAGTGCGTAGCGGCCTGGCCACCGGCGCCGCCGTAAATCGACTCATGGATTGCGGCGTACAACGGAGCATCCGCAAAGCTCACGCGCTGGCCGACGTCCGCCAGGAAATCACCCCGCAACCGCTTCTCCCCCGCCACGGTGCGGAAGGGCTCTTCCAGCAGATAGGCCAGCGAATCAAAGCCGGTGCCCCGGCCGAGCTCAATGCCGATAGTGCGAAAGCGCAGCGCGGACAGGCGCTCACCGGTAGGAAGCCGCTCATCCGAATTGTCGAGGTGGGAAATGATCTCCTCGATACGACCCTGTGCCCACGGGAATTCGCGGTAGAAGCGCTGTTGGCGGACCTTGAGCTTGCTGAAAGTAGCGCGGTAGAGCTCATCCGCGCCCTTCAGCGTGGGGATACCGCCGGTGAAGAAGGCATGCTCGACGCGCTCGGGTGCCTGGGATAGGTAGGCGGTAATGCAAAAGCCGCCGAAGGATTGGCCGAACAGCGACCATTTCTCGAGTCCGAGGTGCTCGCGCAGGCGCTCGGCATCACGGACGATATTGTCCTGGCGCAGCAACGCCAGGTGCGTAGCGGTGCGCTCTGCGGCCGGGCTAAGCGCATCAATGCGGTGCGAGCGGCCGGTGCCGCGCTGATCCATGAAGATAACGCGGTAGCGCTCGAGCGCCTTGCCAATCAGCCCCGTAGGCGCCAGCGGCCGGGGCGCTGGGAAACCGGGACCGCCCTGCAGGTATAGCAATGCGGGCAGGTCCTCGCCGCCGGGAGGGATTATTTCGCGGGCGTAAAGCCCAAAAGTCCCGTGGGGATTGGAATAATCCCACGGGACTTCTAGGTGGTGCTCTTTAATTGTGTGGCCGAAGCGGCGATAGGAGGTCATGTCCTCCCAGGCTAGTGGACTTCCAGACCCTTCGAGCGGAAGACGTCGCGGATTTTCTCCACATCCTCCGGCTTCGGTGGCTTCGTGTCAGCTAGCTGGTAGTTCATACCCAAGTTATCCCACTTGTCCTTGCCCATATTGTGGAAAGGCAGGACCTCAACGCGCTCAACGTTGGATTTCCAACGCGCCACGATGTTGGCCACATTTTCCACGTTCTCTGGCGAGTCCGTGAGGTCTGGCACCACCACGAAGCGGATCCACACCGCCTTGCCCATCTTGTTTAGCCTGTCGCCGAAGTCCAGCGTGGGCTGGAGTTCGCGCTGAGTGACCTTGCGATAGGTTTCCTCGTCGCCCGACTTGACGTCGAGAAGCACGAGGTCGATATTGTCCAGGTCCTCGTCACGCAGACGCGCACCGAGATAACCGGCAGTATCGATGGTGGTGTGGATGCCCGCATCGTGAACTTCCTTCAGCACGCGGCGCGTGAAAGAAAGTTGGAAGAGGGGTTCACCACCGGAGATGGTGAGACCGCCACCGGAAGCGTTGAAGATTGGCTTATAACGCTTAATGCGCTTGACCACATCCTCGACCCGCTCCAGCGTGCCGGTCTTCATCTCCCAGGTGTCTGGGTTATGGCAGTACTGGCAGCGCAGTGGGCAGCCGGACATGAACATCGTCATGCGGGTACCCGGGCCATCGACGGCGGTCACGAGCTCCCAAGAGTGCACGAGGGCAATATCGCCGGTACGGCGCGCCTCCATGAGTTCGGGGCGGGTAATGTCATCGAATTGAGCATCGTTTCCCAGGCCCGCGGCCGCGCCGCGGACTCGCTCTCCCTCTTCAGGAGAGAGGGTAACGACACCAGTAACGCCATCTGCCATGATTAGGAACCCTGGTGGAAGGTGCGGGAGATAACGTCGAGCTGCTGCTCCTTGGTCAGCTTGACAAAGTTGACAGCGTAGCCAGAGACGCGAACGGTGAGGTTCGGGTACTTCTCTGGGTGCTCAACGGCGTCCTCGAGGGTGGACTTGTCCAGCACGTTGATGTTTGCGTGGTACAGACCAGAGTTCATCTGGTGTGCATCGCGGTTTGCCTTCATTGCAGACATGCGGTCTTCGAAAGTTGGGGTTGCCATGATTTTCTCCTTTTCGAGATGGTTGAGGGGGGTTAGTGGTTTTTACTTCTCCATGATGAAGCCGGCATCCAGAACGCCCACCAAGTTATTGATGCGCTCTTCTGGGGTGCGGCCCAATCCGGAAGGAGTAATGGTGTTGGTCAGCGAGATGCCGTCCAAGGCGTCCTTGTAATCCAGCTTGCCGACGGACAGCATGGAAGCAACCATGCCGTGGCTGTCAGCACCGTTTTCAGGGTTAGCGCCTGGGGAGAACGGCGTGCCGGCCTTGTGGCCCGACGGGAAGGCGCCTGTTGCCTTGCCGTAGACCACGTTCGAGGTAATGGTCAGCACGGACTGGGTTGGGATGGCATTACGGTACATCGGGATGGCCTTAATCTTTTCCATCACGGTGTGGACAATGGTAGCGGCGATATCATCGGCGCGGTCATCATCGTTGCCGTAGAACGGGAAGTCACCTTCGGTGACGTAGTCCGTAATCAGGCCGGTCTCGTCGCGTACCGGGGTGACCTTAGCGTACTTGATAGCAGCCAGGGAGTCGGCGACGATGGACAGGCCGGCGATGCCGCAGCCCATGGAGCGGACGATATTGGAATCGTGCAGCGCCATCTCGACTGCCTCGTAGGCGTACTTGTCGTGGGAGTAGTGGATGATGTTGAGGGCTTCTACGTAGGTGCCAACAACCCAGTCCAGCATCTCCTCGTACTTCTGCCATACCTCGTCGAAGTCCAGCGGGCCGTCGCCCTTGATGGGCTCGTAGCCTTCGACAACCTGCTTGCCGGATACCTCATCGCGGCCACCGTTGATGGCGTAGAGCAGAGCCTTTGCGGCGTTCACACGAGCGCCGAAGAACTGCATCTGCTTGCCAACTTCCATCGGGGAGACACAGCAAGCAATTGCGGCGTCGTCGCCCCACTGCTCACGAATCTGGCGGTCAGACTCGTACTGGATGGAGGAGGTCTCAATGGAGATGTGGGCACAGAATTCCTTGTAGCCCTCTGGCAGCTTCGGATCCCAGAAGATGGTGATGTTTGGCTCAGGTGATGGGCCAAGGTTGACCAAGGTCTGCAGCAGACGGAAGGAGGTCTTGGTGACCATGTGGCGGCCGTCGTTGCCAAAGCCAGCGTCAGACCAGGTTGCCCAGTATGGGTCGCCGGAGAAGATCTGGTCGTAGTCGATGGTGCGCAGGAAGCGAACGATACGCAGCTTGAGAACCAGGGAGTCAATGATCTCCTGGGCGTCTTCCTCGGTGATGATGCCAGCGGCGAGGTCGCGCTCGAAGTAGCAATCGAAGAAGGCGGACAGGCGGCCGATGGACATTGCGGCGCCATCCTGGGACTTAATGGAAGCCAGGTAGCCGAAGTAGGTCCACTGCACTGCCTCGTGAGCGGTCTTGGCCGGCTGGGAGATGTCGAAGCCGTAGGACTCGGCCATCTTCTTGAGCTTCTTCAGGGCCTTAATCTGCTCGGAGTGCTCCTCGCGGTAGCGTGCCCAGTGCTCAGAGAAGCCAGCATCGGCGACGGAATCGCGGGAAGCCTGCTTTTCCTCGATCAGGTAATCCACACCATAAAGTGCGACACGGCGGTAGTCGCCGATGATGCGGCCACGGCCGTAAGCATCCGGCAGGCCGGTGATGATGTGTGATGAACGAGCAGCGCGGATGCGCGGGGTGTAGATATCGAAGACCGCATCGTTGTGGGTCTTGCGGTAACGGGTGAAGATCTTCTCCACCTCAGGGTCTACTTCCTTGCCCGCTTCGCCGATGGCCTGCTTGACCATGCGCCAGCCGCCAAACGGCATCATGGCGCGCTTCAGCGGGGTATCAGTCTGCAGACCGACGATAACGTCGTCGTCCTCTGAGATGTAACCGGCCGGGAAGGCGTCGATATCGGTCGGGGTGTGGGTGTCGACGTCGTAGACGCGCTGCTTGCGCTCGACGGACAGATACTTCTTTTCCAGGGTGTCCCAGACGCGCTCGGTCTTCTCGGTCGGGCCTGCCAGGAAGCTGGAGTCACCGTCGTACGGCGTGTAGTTGCGCTGGATGAAGTCGCGGACGTTAATGCCCTCGGTCCATGGACCGGACTCAAATCCCTTCCAAGCTTCAAACTGTTGAGGCTGCGTTGCGGTAGTCATAATTCCCTTCTTTCGGGCGAATTTCTAGCAGGGGATAAATGCCGCTTTCTTCGAGCCACAGCACCAAGCCCCTCTGGCCTCAATTGTTGACCAATTCCCTGGTAATAACAAGTCTCGCAAACGTTTGAAAGCTAAGTAATAAACCGGTCGTGTTGTTTCGCAGGTGAGTGATTTTATGCAGTACGCACGTACGTCTTCCATCGGGGGTGAAATAGCCCCGAACGTGTTCCTCATCACCACTAAATTTTGGCCGCTACCTGCGCGAACCTCTACTGTTAATCCCGTTCAGCTTCGCTTCCGCACAAAGGAGGACTTCGTGGCTTCCCAGCCCAAGCATCCAGTAGATATCGTCCCACCCGCCCCCAAACTAGCCGCCTTGGGTTTACAGCATGTGCTGGCGTTTTATGCCGGCGCAGTCATCGTCCCGCTGCTCATTGCCGGCTCGCTCAATCTGGATGCGGAAACCACCATCCACCTCATTAATGCGGACCTGTTGACCTGTGGCATTGCGACGATCATTCAGTCCATGGGCGTCGGCAAGCGCATTGGCGTGCGCCTGCCCATCGTGCAGGGCGTGACTACTACGGCCGTCTCCCCGATTATTGCCATCGGCCTGGGCGCGACCGACGGCGCGGGTGGGGTGGCCTCGCTGCCAACCATTTATGGCGCCATTATTGTCGCCGGCCTTTTTACCTTCTTCGCGGCGCCGGTCTTTGGCAAGGTGCTGCGCTTCTTTCCGCCGGTGGTCACCGGTTCGGTCCTGCTGGTCATGGGTACGTCGCTGTTGGGGGTATCGGCCAATGACTTTGTCAATTACGCCGAGGGAGTGCCGGCCACACGCGACTTACTCTATGGCTTTGGCACTCTCGCGGTCATCATCTTGGTGCAGCGTTTTTCCTCCGGCTTCCTGGGCACCCTGGCCGTGCTCATCGGCCTAGTCTTAGGCACGGGCGTGGCGCTCGTGCTTGGCGACGCCTCCTTTGACGAGGTCTCCTCCGCCCCCGCCCTCGGCATTACTACCCCGTTCTACTTCGGCATGCCGAAGTTTGACCTGGTAGCCATCTTCTCGCTCATCATCGTCATGATCATCACCATGGTGGAGACCACCGGTGACGTCTTTGCCACCGGCGAGATTGTAAAAAAGCGCATCCGCCGCGATGACGTCGTGCGTGCCATTCGCGCCGATGGCCTGTCCACCCTGGTGGGCGGCGTGATGAACTCCTTCCCCTATACCTGCTTTGCCCAAAACGTTGGCCTGGTACGCCTGACCAGCGTGAAGTCACGCTGGGTGGCCGTTGCCGCCGCCGGGTTCATGATGGTGCTGGGCATTTTGCCCAAGGCCGGCGCGGTCGTAGCCTCCATCCCCTCCCCCGTTCTCGGCGGCGCCTCCCTGGCGCTTTTTGCCAACGTGGCGTGGGTGGGCCTACAGACCATCGCCAAGGCCGATCTTTCCGATGGCCGCAACTCCGTCATCGTCACCTCCGCGCTGGGGCTGGCCATGCTGGTGACCTTCAAGCCGGATATCGCCACCGCCTTCCCGGAGTGGGCGCAAACCTTCGTCTCTTCTGGCATGTCCATCGGCGCCATTACCGCCATTGTGCTCAACCTTTTGTTCTTCCACACAGGAGGCAAGCAGGGAACGCAAGTGTCTCGGGCCGTCGGCAAGAGCGTGAGCCTCCAGCAGCTCAACGGCGCCTCCCGCGAAGAATTCGTCTCCGCGCTGCGCCCGCTGTTTAATAACGAGACCTGGCCGCTGGAGCTGGCGTGGGAGTCGCGGCCCTTCGGCGATGTTAATGAGCTGCGCGCGGCCATTCAGGTGGCCGTGCTGACCGCGGATGATTCCCGCCGCGCCGCCCTCATCCACGATTACCCGGCCATGGATGAGCTGCTGCTTGCCGACGCCGACGAAGCCGCCACCATCTCCGCTGACCGCGGCTCCCTCGGTCTGACCGACCTGGATGATGTGCAGACCGAGCGCATCACCGAGCTTTCCGCCGCCTACCGCGAGCGCTTTGACATGCCGTTTGTGGCCTATTTGGATACCAATGACACCGTCGAGCGCGTCATTGATGCCGGCGTGCGCCGCCTGGCCAACTCCCCGGAGCAGGAAAACCGCACCGCGCTGGGCGAAATCGTAGAAATTGCCAACGACCGCTTCGATATCCTGCTGGCCGATGCCAACCCGGTCCGCTCCTCGTGGGACCGCAAGTTCACCGAGGTGGACTAGTTAGCGAAAGGAAAAGTCCACTTCGGCCTCTGGGTCCACGCCGGAAATAATGCCGGTGTAGAACTGCTTGGCCTGGGATTGGAGGACATCGCGATTATCCGCGATGTCCTCTTTCTTTTTGTCCTCGTTGAGGATCTTGGTGATGGTTTCCGCCTTATCGATATCCGGGGTAATCCAACTCAGCGCCCCGTTGTCCTCCACCGCGGTTTCGAAATTCTCATCCGAGTGCCCGATGAAAATGAACTCGGGGATCTCCACGCGGAAGTGGTGCGGGGATTCTTCTTCCACCTGAACCTGCGAACCTTCGATGCCGAGCTTGGCACGGTAGGAGTACTTGATGTACTGGGTGCGCTCGCTGCCCGGGACCTGCCAATTCCACAGCTTACTGGTGGCGGATTCCTCCGATAGGCCCTCGATGCCCAGCGAGACGAGCACCACCTGCTCTTCGCGCTCCACGGCCTTGATGACCTTGGTATTACTCGATTCGGTCTCCACCTCCACCGGTTCCCGCACCTGCCAAATGAACACCGCGGCGGCAGCCACGGCGGCAATGAGAATGACGGCGATAAGGGTGGAAAGCAGCTTTTTCATGATGACCATCTTAGGGCGACTATGCGGGCGGTGATATGCGAAAGCGCCGCCGGCTTCGAGAGCCAGCGGCGCCGATTGTGCGCCCGGTGAGACTTGAACTCACACGTCATAAGACACTAGAACCTAAATCTAGCGCGTCTGCCAATTCCGCCACGGGCGCGGGGGACTTGCCATAGTGTACACGGCACGCCGGCAATCCAGAAACCAGGGGTGTTCTGTTTTCCGGCCGCTGGTGGGTAGGGTGGATCGCGTGAGCACTCAAGAGGAAAAGAAGAACAAGCGCGTGCAGGTGCGGTGGTGGCACATCCTCCTCATCGCGTTTTTCGTCGTGCTCTTCCTATTCCTGGCCTATTGGCAATGGACGCGCTTCCGCTCCGGCTCGGGCACCTTCCAAAACTTGGGCTATGCCTTCCAGTGGCCACTGTTCGCCGTGTTCGTGGTCTATGCCTATCGCACCACGCTGCGCTATGAAAACGAGCGCCTCGCGGCCGAGGAAGAAGCCCGCGACATGGATAGCACCACCACTGAGGCCCCGGCTGAGTCTCCCGCACAGCCGCAGGCGAACACCAAAATCGATGAGGATTTCCTGCCCCAGCGGCCTCAAATAGATGTGGACACGTTCAACGCCATGAATACCCCGCGCCGCCGGCGCGGCGAGAATGAAGAAAGCTGATTATGACCAACAAAGTTCACCCCGCCCGCCAGGCCCGCATCCGCGGACCTTTGAAGTTTTTCTCCATCGCGGCCACCGTGACCGGTATCTTCCTGATTATCCTGGTCATCCGCATGGTCTGCCAGTACCTCATCGGCATGGAGATCCCAGAGTGGGCCACCTATATCGCGATCGTGCACGGCATCGCGTACATGACCTACCTGCTGTCCATCCTTATCCTCGGCCCGCGCGCGCTGTGGCCGGTGGGCAAGCTCTTTACCACCGCCCTTGCCGGCGTGGTGCCCTTCCTGTCCTTCTGGATGGAGCACAAGCGCCGCAAGGAGATTAAGGAGGAGTTCCAGCTTTAGGAACTGCGAACCAGCTCCGCAATGGCGGGGACTAGTTGGCTTAGAGCGCGGCCGCGATGCGAGACCGCGTTCTTTTCTTCTGGGGACATCTCCGCGGCCGACCGGGACTCGCCTTCTGGCTGAAAGAGCGGGTCATAGCCAAAGCCGTTGTCCCCGCGCGGCTCGCGCAGGAAGCGGCCTTCCCAGCGGCCCTCGGCCACGTGCTCGGTGCCATCGGGAGTCACGAGCGCGCAGACAGAGACAAAGGCGGCGGCGCGGCGCTCATCGGGGACATCGGCCATCTGCGCCAAGACCAGGTCATTATTGGCCTGGTCATTGCCATGCTGACCGGACCAGCGGGCGGAAAGCACACCGGGCATGCCGTTGAGCTCTTCGATGGCCAGGCCGGAATCATCCGCGACGGTAGCAAAGCCGGTCGCGGCCACGCCAGCGCGGGCCTTGATGAGCGCGTTATCGGCAAAGGTGCGGCCATCTTCCACCGGCTCTGGGTAGGGCTCCACAGCGGAAAGCGGGCGCAGCTCGACGCCCTCGATGCCGGCGTCGGCCAGGATGCGCTCCAGCTCCGCGAGCTTCTTCGGGTTATTGGACGCGACGAGAATTACCACCCCAGCGCCGCCTTCTGTGCGGCGATGAGCTCGCGGCAGCCCTTCTGGGCTACGTCCAACATCTCGTTGAGCTCCTCGCGGCCAAAGAGTCCATGCTCGCCGGTGCCCTGGATTTCCACGAAGTCACCGGATTCCTGCATCACCACGTTGAGGTCAACCTCGGCGCGGGAGTCTTCCTCATAAGGCAGGTCGAGGCAGATTTCGCCATCAATGATGCCGACCGAGACCGCAGCGATGGGATCGAGCAGTGGCTCGCCGGGGACGACGCCCTCGGCCTTGAGGTGTGCGATGGCGTCGGCAAGCGCAACATAGGCGCCCGTGATAGACGCAGTGCGGGTGCCACCATCGGCCTGAAGGACGTCGCAGTCGAGCTGGATGGTGTTCTCACCCAGCTCCTCCAAGTCCACCGCAGCGCGCAGGGAACGGCCGACGAGGCGGGAAATCTCATGGGTGCGGCCCTTGACCTTGCCCTTCATGGATTCGCGCGGCATGCGGTCATGGGTGGCGGAAGGCAACATGGCGTACTCGGCGGTAAGCCAACCTTCGCCCGAATCACGCTTGAAGCGCGGCACGCCATATTCCACGGATGCGGTGCACATGACGCGGGTATTGCCAAACTCCACCAGCACCGAGCCGGCCGGGTTGGTGGTGAAATTGCGGGTAATGCGGACGCTGCGCATCTGGTCCAGCGCGCGCCCATCGGCACGAGTAAATTCAGTCATGCCGTCCAGCGTATCTTAGAACTCCATCCCCGCGGCGCCGAGGACAATCTCGCCATCGAATTCGGAGCGGGCCGCCTCCAAAGTTGCTTGCGCATCGCCCCACGGCTGAATGTGGATGAGCACCAGCTTGCCCACACCCGCCTCGCGTGCCGCCCTACCGGCTTCCGCGCCCGACATGTGCATGTCCGGCGCCTTGCCCTCAGAGGTCTCGCCCCAGGCCGCCTCGCAGAGGAAGATATCGGCGCCACGGGCGGCTTCGACAAGCGCGGGCGTATACGAAGAGTCACCGGAATAGGTAATGGTGTGCCCGGTCTTCGTGTGTTCCACGCGCAAGGCATAGGCCTCTACCGGGTGGGTTACCGGGAAGGGAGTGATATAGACGTCATCCACGAGCTGGCGCTCGCCCGGCTCCCAGGCGCTAAAGGCGAAGGTATCGGACATGTCATCGATGCCATCGACCTCATCGGAGGACAGGCGGCCCAGATGCGTAGGCGTAGCTTTCGGCCCGAAGCACATATTGCGCGAGGCCGCCGGCGCGGTGGGATGAAAGCGGCGCCACACCATCAGGGAAGGAAAATCCAGGCAGTGATCGGCATGCAGATGGCTAAAGGCCACGTGCGCATCACAAGGATCCTGCTGCTGTTCCAACTGCGCCAAGGTACCAGGGCCCATGTCGAGGACAATGGACGGCGCATTATCGAAAGACAGCAAGTAGCCGGAGGCGGGATTTTGGGCGGTGGGGACGCTACCGGAGCAGCCTAGGATGGTCAGCTTCATGGGCTCAATAGTTCCATGAATTCGCCCCGCATGCGTACTCAACGTGCAAACGGGGGAGAAATTGCACTTTCTTATGCAATCTGGGGGCCGAGAAAGCGCGTGGCAAGGCGGGCAAAAGCCTCCGGATCGCCGGTAGATTCAAAAGTGTGGACCGGCTGATTCTCTGCGGGGGCCAACATATCCGTTTCCGTGAGAATCCGCATCACGTCCTTAGTGGTCTCCTCCGAGGAGGTCACCAGCGAGACATTTTCGCCCATCGCCAGCTGGATAATGCCGGTCAGCAGCGGATAGTGCGTGCAGCCCAGGACCAGCGTGTCTACCCCTTGTGCCTGCAGCGGGGCCAGGTAGCCCTCGGCGACGCCGAGAATCTGGCGGCCGGCGGTAATGCCCCGCTCGACAAAGGGAACAAAGTCCGGGCAAGCGGTGGCAAAGGCTTGCACCTTGGGGTTGAGCGCGAATAAGTCTTGGTAGGCGCCGGATTTGATGGTACCTTCAGTGCCGATGACGCCGATTTTTCCGTTGCGTGTGGTGGACATGGCGCGGCGCACCGCGGGGCGGATGACCTCCACGATGGGGATATCGTAGCGCTCGCGCGCATCGTGCAAGAAGGCGGCGGTGGCGGTATTGCACGCGATGACAAGCATTTTGCAGCCGCGCTCGACCAGCCGATCGGCCACGTCTTGGGAAAAGGCGCGGACTTCCGAGATGGGCCGCGGGCCATAAGGGCTGTGGGCGGTATCGCCGGTATAGATGACGGATTCGTGCGGCAGCTGTTCCATCACCGCGCGTGCTACGGTGAGCCCGCCCACGCCGGAATCAAAGATGCCGATGGGAGAGGTCGCAGTTGGCATTAGCGCTTCACTGCCTTAACCGGGTCGTCCGAGGTAATGGTCATGCCGGCGAGGATTCCGCCGATGGCGCCGAAGAGGTGGCCCTGCCAGCTCACGCCCTCGTAGACGGGCAACACGCCCCATACCAAGCCGGAGTAGGCGAAGCCGAGCACGATGCCCAAGATGGTCTGAATGAGCGAGCGGTTAAAAATTCCGCGCACAATCAGATATGCCAGCCAGCCATAGACCAAGCTGGAAGCACCGATATGCGAGGTACCGGGGCCGCCGATAAACCAGGTTCCGAGGCCCGCAACCAGTGTGGTGATTAGCGTGACCTCCCACCAGGCCTTGCGGCCGGAAAGACCGATGAGGAAGCAGAAGATGGCGCCGGGCACCGAGTTGGACATCAAGTGCTCAAAGTTCGCGTGGAGCAACGGGGCGGTGACAATGCCCCAGATGCCATTGAAATCCAGCGGGCGAATGCCGTAGTTAGAAAGCTGGCCGCCGAACAGAAAGGCGTTGATGATGTGGACCGCCCACTCCACCACGAGGAAACCAAAGGCTATAGAAAAGCCGGTGGTGATGCGGCCACTGCGGGTGTAGTTCTTGGAATCGCCGCGATTGACCTGTCCCGTGGGCGCCGGCCGGTAGTTAGATGTTCCACCTGAAGTCATAATGCGCCTTATCTTAGTCCAGCAGATCGCGGTACGCGCTCAAGCCCAGGCCGGGGTTGGCGGCGGTGACCGCGTTGACGATGGCTTCTTCCACGGCGTCGGCGGCCGCGGCGCACAGCTGGGTCACCACCTGCGTGCTCAGTTCGGCTGGGCGCTTGGCGGTGGACAGGGCAAAGATCGTGTCCCCATCCAGTGGCGAATGCGCAGGACGTACCGCACGGGCGATGCCATCGTGGGCAGTCATGGCCAGGCGCTGGGCTTGGGCGGTGGTAACGGGGGCGTCGGTAAGCACGGCGCCGATGGTGGTATTGAGCTTGGACTCCGCTGGGTGCGGCAAGGCGCGGTAGGCGGCAGCATTGACCGGGGTGCGCCCCGGCGCGCCGTACAGCCGGCCGGACTGCGGCTCGATGACCTCGCCCACGGGGTTGGCAACCATCGCGGCACTGACCTCGTAGTCACGAACCCGGCGCGTGGCCAGCCCGAAGCCGCCCCGCAGTTTGCCCGCGGTAGCGCCTACTCCGGCTCCCACCGACCCCATGGATTCGTCGCTGCCTATAAGCGCGGCTCGCAGCGCGGCCGCGCCTTCTTCCGGCCCAGGGCGGGAAGGCCCGACCAGCAAGTCAAAAATGACGGCGCCGGGAACGATGGGCACGCGCGGCCCAGGCTTATCCTCGCCGAAGACGGGAAAGCCGATCCCTTGCTCTGCCAGCTCATTCATCACGCCGTCGGCAGCGGCCAGGCCAAAGGCGGAGCCGCCTGCTAACACCACGGCGTGGACGCGCTCGACCGTATTGTGCGGCTGTAAAAGGTCCGTTTCGCGGGTGCCTGGGCCGCCGCCGCGCACATCGACGCTGCCGAGCGCTCCGCCCGGCCCGCAGTAGAGCACCGTGACTCCGGTATCGGTGCCGCTATAGTGCCCGATGCTCATGCCATCCAGCATTAGTCCATCAACACCTGCAGCAGCGAATCCTGGCAAAAAGCCAGCCACTCCACGAGGCTATCGCGGTCAGACATCAGGTTGTCATCGGCCACATCGCCCGCCGCGACAAAGAGGCGGAGGTCGTTGAGGCCGGCGACGAAGGCCTGGGCTTCTTGCTCGTTGATAGTGACCTCTACCCCGCCGGTAGGTCCGAGGGCAGAGCCAATCACTTGCAGGTTTTCCAGCTTGGCGCGCGCAATGTCGTTTTCATGCAGGGAACGCAGCAGCGATGCATCGCCTTCATATTCCTCATCGCCGGGCATTTCAAAGTCCGGGAAGAGACGGGCCAGCGAGGGATCGTCCGGGGCCTCGGTGTGGCCGGTGGGCATGTCCAGCATCTCTGCCAACTCGTCCTTAGGCGCGGACTGGGCGCGCTTAATAATCGCCTCGGAGACAGTGGCGGTGAGATCGCCTAGTACTTCGCGCTCCATTGGCTCGAATACGGCCGTGATCTTCGGCGCGCGCATGAGGGACTTCTTTTTCTTCCACGGTTGCATCTATTTAACCTGCCTGCTGCATCGTTGCCCACAGACCCGCGATCTGGAGCTTCTTCACGTCCGCTTCAATCTTGTCGCGCTCGCCGCTGGATACGGCGGCCTTGCCCTCGGTGTGGACCTGCATCATGAGTTCATTGGCCCGCTTCTTGTCATAGCCCAATACGGTTTGGAACACATAGGACACATAGCTCATCAGGTTGACGGGGTCATCCCAGACGATGCACATCCACGGCAGGTTCTCGCTCGTGGCTACGTCTACGTCGAGTTCTTCATCCAATTCGGGCGTAGCCATCGGAGAGCTCATCCGGACTACAGGAAATTGCGCCTTCATGCCCTCTAGCCTAACCATATTTGGGAATTTATTGTGGGCCCGCGCAATCTGGCTTCAGACATTCCGGCGCCAAAGAACCTAAACCCCTGAAAAGCACCTAGTCAGTGGGTATTATCACTCCCGTGAATGACAAAGCTATCCCTAATGATCGCTCTACTGCACTGCTCACGGATAAATATGAGCTAACGATGCTCCAGGCCGCGCTGCGCGATGGCTCGGCAAACCGCCAGGTCACCTGCGAGGTATTCGGCCGCCGCCTGCCCAATGAGCGCCGCTATGGCGTCGTTGCCGGCACCGAACGCGTCCTGCGCGCAGTGGAGGATTTCCGCTTTTCGGCCAATCAGTTAGCGGAGATGTTCTTCCTGGATGAGCAGACCAAGGAGTATCTGCGCCACTATCGCTTTTCCGGGCAGATTGACGGCTACCGCGAGGGCGAGCTTTATTTCCCCAACTCCCCCATTCTGACGGTGCGCGGCACCTTTGGGGAATGCCTGATTCTTGAGACCGTCATCTTGTCCATCATGAACGCCGATTCCGCGGTGGCTTCGGCTGCTTCCCGCATGGTCACGGCGGCCGACGGCCGCCCGATTATCGAGATGGGCTCGCGCCGCACCCACGAGTATGCGGCGGTAACCTCCGCCCGCGCGGCCTACCTGGCCGGCTTCAATGCCACCTCCAACCTGGAGGCAGGCTACCGCTACGGCATCCCGGTCTCCGGCACTGCCGCCCACTCTTGGACCTTGGCGCATACCAACCCGGATGGCACCCCGAACGAAGAGGCCGCCTTCCGCTCCCAGATCGACACCCTCGGTGTGGACACCACGCTGTTGGTCGATACCTATGACATCACCAAGGGCGTCGAGACCGCAGTGAAGGTAGGCGGACCGAAGCTCGGCGGCGTTCGCATCGATTCCGGTGACCTTGGTGCGCTCACCCGCCGCGTGCGCAAGCAGCTGGATGATTTGGGCAATCACAACACCAATATCGTGGTCTCCTCCGACCTCGACGAGTTCGCCATCGCTGGCCTGCGCGGCGATCCGGTAGACGCCTACGGCGTCGGCACGTCCGTAGTAACCGGCTCCGGTGCGCCCACCGCCGGCATGGTCTACAAGGTCGTAGAGGTAGACGGCATCCCGGTGGCAAAGCGCTCTTCCTCCAAGCAATCCGTCGGCGGCGCCAAGCGTGCGCTGCGCACCTACCGTTCCTCCGGCGTCGCCGTGGAGGAAATCGTCTACCCCTTTGAGGCACCGGCGCCGGATACCGGCCAGCTCGATACCCGCGACATGACCATTCCGCTCATGCGCGATGGCCACATCGTTGACGGACTGCCGGATCTGCATGCCTCCCGCGAGTATCTGGCTCAGGCCCGCAAGACCCTGCCATGGGAAGGCCTGGCACTCTCCCGCGATGAAGCGGCCGTGCCCACGCGGATGGTGGGCTTTAAAAAGTAGGCCGCTAGACTGTGTGGGGTGAGTGAGCACGCAGATGAGCCCCTAAACCTCGACACGGAAACGCTGCTGGGCAAGGCCGTTGACGCGCTGGGCGGCAGCCGGCGCGAAGGCCAGGTGCGCATGGCCACCGCCGTCTCGGCCGCGCTCGAAAAGGAGCGCCACCTAGCTGTGCAGGCCGGTACCGGTACCGGTAAATCCCTGGCCTACTTGGTCCCGGCTATCCGGCATGCGATGAACTCGGGGTCCACCGTCATCGTCTCCACCGCGACGCTAGCCTTGCAGCGCCAGCTGGTGGAGCGCGATCTGCCGCGGCTTACTAAGGCCCTCGCCCCTGTCATGGAACGTACGCCCACCTTCGCCATCATGAAGGGCCGCAATAATTACCTGTGCATGAATAAGATTGCGGCTACCCCGGATGACCCGGAAGCTCTTATCGACGAATCCGAGATCTCCCACCGCGGCAAGGCCGTGCGCCGTATCCACGAGTGGGCGCAGGAAACCGATACCGGTGACCGCGATGATCTAGAGCCGGGCGTGCCGGACTTGGTGTGGCGGGCGGTATCGGTAACCTCCAACGAGTGCTTGGGCGCTTCGCGCTGCCCGCACGGGCCAGATTGCTTTGCAGAAGAGGCTCGCAGGGCGGCTGCCGACGTCGATATCGTGGTCACCAACCACGCCATGCTCGCCATCGACGCGGTTTCTGAGGCAAGTATTTTGCCGGAGCACGACGTCGCCATTATCGATGAGGCCCACGAGCTCGACGGCCGCATCACCTCTGTATCTACCGCGGAGATTACTACCCGCGCCATCAAGATGGCCGCCAACCGCGCGAAGTCGCTGGGAAATTCCGGCAGCCTCTCGGACTTGGCCGAGGAGTTTGATGACCTGATGAAAATCCAAGAGCCAGGCCGTTGGACGGACTTAGATGAAACCTCACAGGGCCACCTGCGCGCGCTTGCCGACGAATTCCTGCGCGTTAAGTCCCTCATTTCTCGCGCACCAGAAAGCGAGGCCACCGACGATCCAGAGAAAAACGCCGAGCGCCAAAATTTGAGCAACCACCTCTCCGACCTCGCGCAAGCCGTAGCGCGCATGCTGGAGGTCTTCGCCACCGATGACCCGGCCAAGCAAGATGACGTCGTCTGGCTCGAGCGCGATCCGCGCAGCGACGCCGAGACCCTCGCCGTGGCGCCCCTTTCCATCGCCCACATGCTGCGCGAGAACCTCTTTGGGGAGCAGACGGTGGTGCTGACCTCGGCCACCCTCGCCCTCGGCGGCCGCTTCGATGCCATGGCTGCACAGTGGGGCATGCCGAGCGGCACCTACGACACCTTGGACGCGGGCACGCCTTTCGACCCAGCCAAATCCGGCATCCTGTACACCGCCAAGCACCTACCCGCGCCGGGTCGCGATGGCCTGCCCAAAGAAACCATCGATGAGATCTACGAGCTCATTATGGCCGCCGGCGGGCGCACGCTTGGTCTGTTTTCCTCCCGCCGCGCCGCGGAAGAGGCGGCCACCGCCCTCAAACCTCGCATCCCCTTTGACCTCTTCGTGCAAGGCGAGGATTCCATCGGCGCACTGGTAGAGAAATTCTCCCAGAAGGAAAACTCCTGCCTCTTCGGCACGCTTACCCTGTGGCAAGGCGTGGACGTGCCGGGACCGGCCTGTTCGCTGGTCATCATCGACCGCATTCCGTTCCCCCGGCCGGACGATCCCCTCATGCAGGCGCGCGCCCAAGCAGCCGATGCAGCGGGCCGCTCCGGATTCATGGAGGTTTCCGCCAACCACGCCGCCTTGCTCATGGCACAGGGCGCAGGCCGCCTGCTGCGCCACGTGACCGACCGCGGAGTGGTGGCCGTGCTCGATAACCGCTTGGAGTATAAGCGCTACGGCAGCTTCCTCAAGGCCTCCATGCCGCGCTTTTGGCAAACCACCGACCCGGATACGGTGCGCGGCGCGCTTAAGCGATTGGTCGCCGCAAAGCGCACACGGTAGCCGAGTCCGGCGCAATCTCCGTAAAGCCGGCGTCCACGATGACCACGGCGCCGTCCTGTGCACAGGCGGTGCGAAAATCTTCTCCGGACACCTCGCGAACCGAAAGCTTAAAACCGGTGCCGGCCCAGGCACGGGCCTCCCCCACCGACATCGCCGCGGCGAGCATCATCGAACCGTGGCCCACCTGCGCTGCGGCCTTGCCGGCAGACATGTCGAGGCTGCGGTCGACGTAGATGACGGGGACGTCGCCAAGCGGGGCTCCTGGCTCATCATAGGCAAGGTCAGTGTGACCGATTTGCAGCTTGCTGATGAGCGGGTCCACCTCCCCCACGGCCGAAGGCGCGAAGGCCCGGGCACGGTCCGCCACGGTCACGCCGGGCAGGCTCTGCACATCGCGCCAGGCCTTATTGCGCGCCCGGCGGGCGATCTTGCGGATGCGGTGGCCGTACCACTGGCCCAGGGCGTGGGCGAAGGCCCCGTCCTCCCCCGCGCGCTCGTCCAGGCACACGGCCACAACGGCGCGAGCGGCCGCCTCCAGCACCTCCGTGCGCGCCGGCGGCTCCTGCTTTGGCAGGTTAAGCGCAATCTGCATCGCTTGGATGGTGGCGGGCTCGTCGGGGTTTTCTGGGTCATCGCGCCACGAGCGCGAATCACATGCCTTCACCAGACGCTGGTGGGCGATTACAAACTTATCCACGAACAACCTCCTCTGCCGGGATTCCCAAGATCTGTAGTACCTCATCCAGCCGCCGGTGATTTACCGAGGTATCCGCCACTTCTTGCAGCGCCGGCTTAGCGTTAAAGGCGATGCCCAGCCCCGCAGCGGTAATCATATCGATGTCATTGGCGCCGTCGCCCACGGCGACCGTCTGGCGCATGCTCACGCCGGAATCCGCGGCGAACTCCCGCAGGAATTCCTCCTTGGTCTTGCGGTCAACCACCTTGCCGGTGACGCGGCCGGTGAGCTTGCCATCGGCGATCTCCAAGGTATTGGCGCGGACGTAATCTAAGTGCATTTCTGCGGCTAGGTCCTCCAGAACTTGGATGAACCCACCGGAGACCACAGCGGTGCGATAACCGATGTGGTTGAGCGTGGCGATGGTCTCGCGGGCACCGGGGGTCAGCTGAATCTCGCGGGCTACCTCATCAATGATGGAAGCATCCAGGCCGGCCAAAACGGCCACGCGCTCGCGCAGGGACTCCTCAAAATCCAATTCGCCGCGCATAGCTCGAGCCGTAACTGCGGCTACCTCTTCTTCTTTGCCGGCATGTGCGGCCAACATCTCGATGACCTCGCCTTGAATAAGGGTGCTATCGCAGTCGAAGCAGACGAGGCGCTTGGAGCGCCGGCCCAGACCCGCCGGCTCGATGGCAATGTCGATGCCAATCTGCTGGGCGAGCTCTGCCAGCGCCTGGCGTACGGGTGCCGCGGAACCATCGAGGGACAAGAAAAGCTCCAGCCCGGTCAGCGGAGAGGTCGAAAGCCCGCGGATGCGATCGATATTGGCATCGAAGTTGGCCAATACGCGGGCGACCTCCTCGACGTGGTGGGCGGTTACTTCCGTTCCCATGAGGACCACCGCATGCGTGGAGCGAGCTCGCGCGCTAGATTCCTCCTCCCGTACGTCCACGGATACCTGCTGCCCGTAGATGCTCAAGGTATTGCGCAATCCCTGTGCAATCTGCTCGGCGCGCGTACCGGGAATGCGGGTATGGGCGGCGAGGGTGATACGGCCGGAAAAGATGGCCTGTTCGACGTCGACAAGCGCGGCGTTATAAGACGCTAACACGCGGAAGAAGGCCGCCGAGACCCCAGGCTTGTCCGGCCCGGTGGTGGTAATAACGGCATAGGTATCAGCTTGGGTACTCACGCCGCCCATTATCGCACGTAGGGCAAACAAGATACGCCAAAGCCGCCTCCCACGGCCCGTTGCGGGTTGGGAGGCGGCTTAAGTCAGGAGTGCTTTAGCGAGTTATATCGCTTTAGTGGCTACCCACGTGTGCTTCTTCGCGCATGCGCTGAACCATGTGCGGGTAGTGCAGCTCGAAGGCCGGGCGCTCGGAGCGGATACGCGGCAGCGACACGAAGTTGTGGCGCGGCGGCGGGCAGGAGGTTGCCCACTCGAGGGAGTTGCCGTAGCCCCATGGGTCATCCACGGTGACGATCTCGCCGTAGCGCCAGGACTTGAATACGTTCCAGACCAGCGGGATAACGGAAGCGCCGAGGACGAAGGAGAAGATGGTGGAAATCTGGTTGAAGACCGTGAAGCCATCGGACTCCAGGTAGTCAGCGTAACGACGCGGCATACCCATGTTGCCGACCCAGTGCTGAACCAGGAAGGTGCCGTGGAAGCCGATGAAGGTCAGCCAGAAGTGAATCTTGCCCAGACGCTCGTCCAGCATGCGGCCGGTCATCTTCGGGAACCAGAAGTACAGGCCGGCGAAGGCGGAGAACACAACCGTACCGAACAGGGTGTAGTGGAAGTGTGCAATCAAGAAGTAGGACTCAGCCAGGTGGAAGTCCAGTGCCGGGGATGCCAGCATAACGCCGGTCATGCCGCCGAAGAGGAAGGTTGCCATGAAGCCCATGGCGAAGATCATCGGGGTATCCCAGGTGATGTGGCCCTTCCACATGGTGCCGACCCAGTTGAAGAACTTAACGCCGGTTGGAACCGCAATCAGGAACGTCATGAAGGAGAAGAACGGCAGCAGGATAGCGCCGGTGACGAACATGTGGTGTGCCCACACAGCCATGGACAGGGAGCCGATGGCCAGCAGTGCGAAGACCAGGCCGATGTAGCCGAAGACCGGTTTGCGGGAGAAGACCGGAACGACCTCAGACACAACGCCGAAGAACGGCAGCGCGAGGACGTAAACCTCAGGGTGGCCGAAGAACCAGAACAGGTGCTGCCACAGGATGCCGCCACCATTAGCGGAATCGTAGATGTGGCCGCCCAGCTTGCGGTCATACAGAACGCCCAGTGCCGCAGCGGTCAGCAGCGGGAAGATCATCAGCACGATGGCGGACGCGGTAAACACAGCCCAGCTGAAGACCGGCAGACGGAACATGGTCATGCCCGGTGCGCGCAGGGTCAGGATGGTCGTAATCATGTTGACAGCGGAGGCAATGGTACCGACACCGGTAGCGCCCACGCCGACGATCCACATATCGGCGCCGATGCCCGGGGTGTGGACACCATCAGCTAGCGGCATGTACATGGTCCAGCCGAAGTCAGCCGCACCACCTGGGGTAACGAAGCCCAGCAGCATCACGGTGCCGCCCAGCAGGGTAACCCAGAAGCCGAAGGCGTTTAGACGAGGGAAGGCCACATCCGGCGCGCCAATCTGCAGCGGCAGGATGTAGTTACCAAAGCCCCACACAACTGGGGTCGCAAACAGCAGCAGCATCACGGTGCCGTGCATGGTGAACAGCTGATTGAACTGCTCATTGGACAAGAACTGGAGACCCGGGGTGAACAGCTCCGCGCGGATCAACAGTGCCATAAAGCCACCGAGGAAGAAGAAGCTGAAGGACATGATCAAGTACATGATGCCCAGCTGCTTGTGGTCGGTGGTGGTTAGAAATACCCAAGCCTTTGAACCGGTCTTCGCGTTACCGGTTGGCTCTGGACGTGTGGGGGCGACGTAATCGTCGACCCGTGGCGCCACAGCGGTCATAAAATCCTCCTGAATAACAAAGTGTCTGTGGACAGACTCCACCTACACCTAGGTTTACTCGCCTTATATTAGGCCATTTTCCCCTGTTCTTTCCAGCTTCCCCCAATACTTCGCCACAAGGCCAAGCCTCACCACTGACCACATCTGCCACATTGCCCCTGCACGTGGCGCGGCCACTATTTCCACCGACGGTTTTCGCCAAAGATCCAGCGTGCTATATGTCACAGCCGCGCCCAATTGTGCAGGCCCAAAACGTAAAAACACACCCCCGCTCGTTATCAACCTTTCGGTTGAGTTCGAGCAGAAGGTGTGCCGCTAGACCACGCTGATCAGCGGGAATGCTTAGAAGTCCCAGTCATCATCCGTGGTGTCCTCAGCCTTGCCGATGACATAGGACGAACCCGAACCAGAGAAGAAGTCATGGTTCTCGTCGGCGTTCGGCGACAGGGAGGACAAGATAGCCGGGGAAACGCGGGTCTCATCGGCTGGGAAGAGCCCCTCAAAGCCCAAGTTATTCAGTGCCTTATTGGCGTTGTACCGCAGGAAGCGCTTAACGTCCTCGGTCCAGCCCAGGTCATCGTAGAGATCCTCGGTGTAGTCGATCTCATTGTCATAGAGGTCATAGACCAAGTCGAAGGTGTATTCCTTCAGCTCCGCCTGGTGCTCTTCATCCAGCTGCTTATACGCCTGCTGGAACTTATAACCAATGTAGTAGCCATGCACAGCCTCATCGCGGATAATCAGGCGGATGATATCGGCGGTGTTGGTGAGCTTCGCGCGGGAGGAGAAGTACATCGGCAGGTAGAAGCCGGAGTAGAACAGGAAGGACTCCAGCAGCGTGGAGGCCACCTTCTTCTTCAGCGGATCATCGCCCTTGTAGTAGGACAAGATGATCTTGGCCTTCTTCTGCAGGTTCTCGTTTTCTTCGGACCAGCGGAAGGCATCGTTGATCATCGGCGTGGAGGCCAGGGTCATAAAGATATTGGAATAGGACTTGGCGTGCACGGACTCCATGAAGGCGATATTGGTGTAGACCGCTTCCTCATGCAGAGTCTGGGAATCCGGAAGGAGGGAAATCGCACCCACCGTGCCCTGGATGGTATCCAGCAGCGTCAGGCCGGTAAAGACCCGCATGGTGGTTTCCTTTTCCTTCTCCGTCAGCGTCTTCCAGCTGGGCAGGTCATTGGAGACGGGGACCTTTTCTGGCAGCCAGAAATTACCGGTGAGGCGATCCCAAACCTCGAGGTCCTTTTCATCCGGGATGCTATTCCAGTTAATGGCCTTAACTGGCTTTTCATGACTAGAAACGTAGTCATCGTACTCGTGCGACACGCGGCGTCACTCCAATACATAATACGGACACTTTTAGCTCCCCAGCATACCCAATTCGCCCGCCCTCTAAATCATTGTGGTGGATGCCTCATGCCTATACTGATCCCAGCTATACCGAGTGCCCGCACAGAGAGGATTCACCCACCATGAGCGCCACCCCTCCCCTACTCGGCTCCGTGGTGGACCAACTCGGCGCGGATATAGTAAGCGGAGACCTCGCGGAGGGCGAGCGATTCCGGCTGGGGGACGTCGAAAAGCGCTTTGGCATCTCCCGCACCGTAGCCCGCGAGGCCATGCGCGCCTTGGAGCATCTCGGCATGGTGAGCTCTGGGCGCCGCGTAGGCCTCACGGTGCTACCGATGGAGAAGTGGGCGGTATATGACCCAGCGATCATTGGCTGGCGCTTAGACAACGATAAAACGCGCGGGCAGCAAGTGGCCCGGCTCAACGAGCTACGGCTTGGCATCGAACCGGTGGCCGCGCGTCTGGCTGCCGGCAATGCCACCGCCCAGCAGCGGGCGGAATTGCTGCGCCTCGCCGCGCGATTGGCCGAGCTGGAATCCACCCCGTCTCCGCGCGTGGGCGAAGAATTGGAAACCGATCTGCGCTTCCACACCCTCATCCTGCGGGCCTCCGGCAATGAAATGCTGGCCGCGCTCGCCCCTTCCCTGGTGGCGATGCTCAAGGGCAAGTCCGTCTTCGGCTCCCGCAAACGCGACCCCATCAGCGGCACCACACAGCTACACATGGAACTGGCCCGCGCCATTGATGCCGGGCTTGCCGACGCCGCCGAAGAAACCTCCCGCACCATTCTCGACCGCACTAGGGCCGAAAACGGCTAAATGCCTCGATGCACGTCCTTCCCCGCGACGTGCAGCGAGGCACCCTACCACCGGGTTAGAGCATGCAGGATACGCAGCCCTCGACCTCGGTGCCCTCCAGCGCCATCTGGCGCAGGCGGATGTAGTACAAGGTCTTAATGCCCTTACGCCACGCATAAATCTGCGCGCGGTTGACGTCACGAGTGGTCGCGGTGTCCTTGAAGAAGAGCGTGAGCGATAGGCCCTGGTCCACATACTTGGTGGCTACGGCATAAGTATCGACGATCTTCTCGTAGCCGATCTCATAAGAATCCTTGAAATACTCCAGGTTGTCATTATCCATGTGCGGCGCCGGGTAGTAGACGCGGCCGATCTTGCCTTCCTTGCGGATCTCAATCTTGGAGGCAATCGGGTGGATGGACGAGGTGGAGTTATTGATATAGGAAATCGAGCCCGTCGGCGGCACCGCCTGCAGGTTGCGGTTATACAGGCCATACTTAGCCACGTCCTGCTTCAAGTCCTCCCAGTCCTGGGCGGACGGGGTGTGGATCGAAGAGGCGTCGAAAAGCTCCTGCACCTTCTTCGTCTTCGGCTTGAACTCTTCCGGATCGTAGCGGTCGAAGAATTCACCGGAGGCATACTCGGACTGCGGGAACTCTGTGAAGTGTTCGTCGCGCTCGCGGGCAATCTTATTGGAGGCGCGCAGCGCCGCATACAGCACGGATGCGAAGTAGGCATTGGTAAAGTCCAAGCCCTCTTCCGAGCCATACTCGATGTGCTCGCGGCCCAAATAACCGTGCAGGTTCATCTGGCCCAAGCCGATGGCGTGGGACTCATCATTACCACGGCGCACGGACGGCACGGAGTCAATGGAGGTCTTATCCGCCACGGCGGTCAGGCCGCGGATGGCGGTTTCCACCGTATTGGCAAAGTCCGGCGAATCCATGGTCATCGCGATATTCAGGGAACCCAAGTTGCAGGAAATATCGCTGCCCAGCTCGTCATAGGTCAGGTCCGCGTTGAATTCGGATGCGGAGTTGACCTGCAGGATCTCCGAGCACAGGTTAGACATGTTGATCCACGAGGTCTTCACCGGGTTCGCGCGGTTTACGGTGTCCTCGAACATGATGTACGGGTAACCGGACTCGAACTGCAGCTCTGCCACGGTCTGGAAGAAGTGGCGGGCGTTGATCTTCTTCTTGCGGATGCGTGGGTCTTCCACCATCTCCTCATAGTGCTCGGTGACGGAGATATCACCGAAGGCCTTGCCATAGACGCGCTCGACGTCATACGGCGAGAAGAGGTACATATCATCATTGCGCTTAGCCAGCTCAAAGGTGATATCCGGCACGACGATGCCCAGCGAGAGGGTCTTAATGCGGATCTTCTCATCCGCATTCTCGCGCTTAGTATCCAGGAAGTTCATGATGTCCGGGTGGTGCGCGTTGAGGTAGACCGCACCGGCACCCTGGCGGGCACCGAGCTGGTTGGCGTAGGAGAAGGAATCCTCCAGCAGCTTCATCACGGGGATGACGCCGGAAGACTGGTTCTCAATGTGCTTAATTGGTGCACCGGACTCGCGGATATTAGACAGCAGGAGGGCCACGCCGCCGCCGCGCTTGGAAAGCTGCAGCGCGGAGTTGATGGAGCGGCCGATGGACTCCATATTGTCCTCGATGCGCAGCAGGAAGCAGGAGACGAGCTCGCCGCGCTGGGCCTTGCCGGCGTTGAGGAAGGTCGGGGTAGCCGGCTGGAAGCGGCCGGTCATGATCTCGTCTACGAGGTGCTCGGCCAAGCCTGCGTCGCCGTCTGCCAAGAACAGGGCAGTCATAGACACGCGGTCCTCAAAGCGTTCGAGGTAGCGGCGGCCATCAAAGGTCTTCAGCGTGTAGCTGGTGTAGTACTTATACGCGCCCAGGAAGGACTTGAAGCGGAACTTATAGGAATAAGCGCGCTTGAACAGCTCCTTAATAAAGGAGAAATCATACTGCTCAATGACTTGCGGGTCGTAGTACTTCTTATTAATCAGGTAATCGATCTTTTCTTCCAGATCATGGAAGTAGACCGTGTTTTGATTAACGTGCTGCAGGAAGAATTGGTTAGCGGCCTCGCGGTCCTTTTCAAACTGAATCTTGCCGTTAGCATCGTAGAGATTCAGCATCGCGTTCAGAGCGTGGTAATCCAACTGCTCCTCTGGCTTTACTGGCTCGGCGACGGTCTTCCCCAATTGCGTACTCACAGCTGACAAGGCCTTTCTAAAAATCAGAATCTTTATTTAAGTCGTGGTGGGCGCTAGGCCGCAGCCTCGAGCCCAAGCTCGGCGGCGTTAGCCAATAAACCTTCACGACAAATTTTGATATCGTCATCGTTTCCCAGCAACTCGAAACGATATACATAGGGCACTTTACATTTGGCGCTGATGACGTCACCAGCCTTGCCAAAGTCGGCACCAAAATTGCTATTGCCACCCGCGATCACCGCGCGAATGAAACTACGGTTGTGCTCATCGTTCAGGAACTTAATTACCTGTGTGGGCACCGGCCGAGAGTTCTGGTGGCTAATGGACGCACCCCCGCCGTAGGTGGGGCACACCAAAACATAAGGCTCGTTGACTTTGAGGGGCTCGCCCGTGCGGCGCAACGGGATGCGCGCGCTAGGAAAGCCCAGTTTCTGCACGAACCGGTGCGTATTTTCCGTCGCGGAGGAAAAATACACGACCAACATCGCTACTGGCCTCCCCTACTCCCCTAAGCGGATGCGGTCAGGGAAGCCAAGCCCTTGATACGGTCAGGGCGGAAACCGGACCAGTGCTCGCCATTAGCCTCAACTACCGGGGCCTGAACGTAGCCCAGTGCCATGACGTAGTCACGGGCTTCATCATCAACAGAAATATCGACCAAGTTGTAATCGAGACCGGCGCGGTCGAGGGCCTTCTTGGTGGCATTGCACTGGACGCATGCTGGCTTGGTGTAAACGGTGATAGACATATAGATCCTTAAAGCTCCTGCATTGAAAAATTCGTCAGAGCGGGGCGCGTTTTCCCGCCTATGCGGGCGCTTCCTGCGCCGCTCTGAGCAACATCAACGACACTATACTTTGGGGGAAATGCCCGCAACTAACACAATATGTAGTAGTTACAGCCGTGGTATTCCCAGGATGGCACACCCCCAGGCCCCACATGTTGTCCACACCTACAGACAGCCATGAAACTACACCAATGGGATTCCTGCGGGTTTACCTGGAGTTCACCATTTTGTGTGCCAAAGTTCACATTTAGGGGACCCGCGGTCCGCCCTAGGCCCCGCTTGCCGACGCCCCCTCAGAGACGCAGGTCGCCGGGGCCGGCCCCTCCCCAGGGGCGCGCTTTAGCCCAAAAATGACCTGACTCAACACCGTCGGGTCGGTCGGCAGCTTGTCGTGCCGAGGAGCCACACCGCAGACTTCGCTTAGGTCGAGGTTGACCACATCGGCGCCGTCGCCAAGCGCCAGCTGCGAGGAGCTATTCGGAGTCACCGTCGTATCCCCCGGCGAGTAAATGGAGGTATAAAGCACGCCTGGCGCGGTATCTGGCAGCGCATTGAGCCGTTTAATAAACTCCGACCCCACTACTTGCTGAATGCCGGCCGTACTTGCCAGGAAAGCAGCGAGGCGCGGCGCAAAGGCAATGATTTTAGAGAGCGCCTCCCCCTGCCCGTTGAGCGTGGTGCCGTGGAAGTTGCCACCCAGCGCCACCGCATGGGAGACGTGATCCGCCCCATCGTGCATCTGGGTATAGGTCTTGATGTGCATACCGCCTTGGGAATGGCCCACCAAGTTCACCTTGTCCGAGCCAGTGATCTCGCGGACATAGTCCACCTGATCCGCAATTTCCGCGGCCGAATCATCCAGGTCTGCGATGGCTTTGACGCTTGGAATCATATTCTGCAAGGTGACATCATCGGCGCCATAGTCAAAGGCCCACACGCATGCCCCCTGATCTTGCAAGAGGTGGACCAAGTTTCCCCACACGGAAGCATTATTCGAGGTTCCATGCAGCAACACAACGGGCTCAGTGATGTCCCCTGAAGGCACACAGGACGGGTCATTGATGCCAAAGGACTCCGGCGCAGAGGATTCCCACTGTGGTTCTGCGGCATGAGCCACTGGGGCAGACAATCCGAGTGCGGCGGCAGTGAGCGCGGCAACGATTCGCTGGGACATTATTCTTCTTTCTTACGGCGTGAATAGACAAAATAATTATATTCATATATTTGCCTTTATGCTCACCGGGGCTGAAGAGAATGTATCCTTTTGTGCCGGAGCTCACGCATGAAAAAATCCGCCCCACTCCGGGAGTCCGGAGGGAGCGGATGGAATCGCGTCTCAATTAGCCCTGACGAGCCTTGAAACGGGGATCCTTCTTGTTGATCACGAAGACCTTACCGTGGCGGCGAATAACCTGGGCGCCCGGCTTCTTCTTCAGCGACCGAAGGGACTTACGGACCTTCATCGGGCGCTCCTTTCGTTATGCGCAATCTACATGCGGTTGAATAAGTAAAGCACGGACTGGGAATCCCCAGCCATGACACGAGGAAAAATGTTACCTCACACGGCCGTCAATACCAAAACACTAAGGCATCACGGGCGCGGACTCGCGCTCGTAGCGCGACTTCATCTCCTCGCCTACCTCATCCAGGCTACGTCCCATAGTCTCTGGAACCAAAACCTTCGTGTAGCCGATGGCGATGAGACCAAAGACTCCGAAGACGATAAACGCCACCGGGCCGGTCAGCCACTCCACTAGCGGCAGGAAGTACTGCGCCACAGCCCAGTTGGTGGCCCATAGCGAGAGCCCCGCAATGCCCATGCCTAAGCCGCGCACCTGCAGCGGCACCAGCTCGGAGATGAGTAGCCAGGTAGTGGGCGATACTGCAGCCTGCTGGAAGGCGATAAACAGCGCCATAAAGACCAACGAAACCATCGCCATGGCGGTGGAGTCCTGCGCATGGGAATAGGCAAAGGAGAGGATAAACAGCGAGACCACGTTGCCGGTCAGGCCGATAAGCAATAGCCGCTTTCGCCCAATGCGGTCCACGACCTTGAGCCCCACCCAGCAAGCCAGCACGGATACCGTGCCGATAACGATGGAGGTATAAACCGAGTTGGCCGTGGAAATCCCCACCTGGTTCATCATGGTCGGCGCGAAGTACACGATGGCGTTGACGCCGGTAATCTGCTGCGTCAGCCCCATCAGCATGGCAAGCAGCACCGTAATCTGCATCCACCGATTGACCTTCAGTGCCTTCCATTCGGATCCGCTGGACTTTCGCGCGGTCTCCTGCGAGGTCAGCTCGAAGATATCCATCCCGGCGCGCCCGGCAATTTCTTGGGCGCGGGGCATGCGCCCGTTGGTTGCCAGCCATACCGGCGTCTCTGGCAGGAAAACCATTCCGAGCGCCAGCGCCAGGCCCGGCACGGCGGCTAGGCCCAGCATCCACTCCCAGCTACCGGTAGAGGCCAGCGCGGAGTTGACCAGGTAGGCCATCAACTGGCCCACCACAATCGCTAGGGTATTGAGCGAGACCATGCGCCCGCGCACCTTGGCGGGCACGATCTCCGCGATGTACATGGGGGACACGATCGAGACTGCACCCACGGCAAAGCCCAAAAAGGTGCGCGCCGTTGCCAGCATTCCCACCGAGCCGGAGAGCGCACACCAGATGGAACCCAGCACGAAAATGATGCCGCCTGCAATCAGCGTGAAGCGGCGCCCATACCTATCGGCGATGCGCCCGGCCGTCAGCGCCCCTACTGCAGCACCCACGAGCAGCATCGAGGTCACCCAACCCACTTGGTGGGCGCTCATGTCGAATGCGGGGCTAATAAAAAGCAAGGCACCGGACATCACGCCGGTGTCGTATCCAAATAGCAGCCCACCCAGGGCCGCTATGCCAGCTACTACCTTGACATAAACTTCCTTATTCACAGCACAATATTGTGTCAGGCGGCTACCATGAACGTCATGTCGAATGATGCCGAAAACCTGCAGCAAACCATCATAAAAGCCCTGGGTGTGCGCCCCTTTATCGATCCAGAAGCCGAAGTGCAGCGCCGCGTGGATTTCCTGGTTGATTACCTGCGCACCACCGGCGCTAAAGGCTACGTGCTGGGTATCTCTGGCGGCCAGGATTCCACCTTGGCGGGAAAGCTCGCGCAATTGGCGGTGGACCGCGTCGACGGCGCGGAGTTTTGGGCCGTGCGCCTGCCTCACGGCGTCCAGGCCGATGAGGACGATGCCCAAATTGCCCTGGATTTCATCCAGCCCGATCACCGCCCCACCGTCAATATCAAGCCGGCCACCCTGGCCCTGGACGAGCAGGTGGCGAATGCAGTGCAGCTTGCCGACGTCACCGATTTCAACCGCGGCAATACCAAAGCCCGCCTGCGCATGACCGCCCAGTACGCCATCGCCGGTGAGGTCGGCGCGCTAGTCATCGGCACCGACCATGCGGCGGAAAACGTCACCGCATTCTTTACCAAGTGGGGCGATGGCGCGGCGGATCTCCTCCCCCTGGCTGGCCTCAATAAGCGCCAAGGCGCCGCCCTCCTAGAGCACCTCGGTGCCCCGCGCTCTACCTGGGAGAAGGTCCCCACCGCGGACTTGGAGGACGATAAGCCTCAGCTGCCGGACGAAGAGGCCCTCGGCGTCACCTATGCCCACATCGATGACTACTTGGAGGGCAAGGCGGTTCCCGACGCCGCCCGCGAACGCATCGAAACTTTATGGCACCGCGGCGCCCACAAGCGCATCATGCCGCAGGGACCGAACCTTTAGGCCAGCGCCTCCAAGGTCGCGGCCGCCGCGCGCTCCAGCGGCCGGTTATAGCTGGCGCCGTGCGTCAGCGCATGCACCGCCAGCGGGTGCAGCTGGTGCATGGGAATCCACTTCTCGATGTCCTTCGGCGCACCATAGCCCCGGAAAATCTCCTCAAGGTATGGTGCTCCGAAAAGCGCCAACATCCCCAAATCCGTATGCGGGTGCCCACCATGGGCGGCGGGGTCAATCATGATGCCGCCATCCGCTCCAAAAAGCAGGTTGCCCGCCCATAGATCGCCGTGGATGCGCGCCGGTGCCACATCCCAACTGCGCGCGGCGATGGCATCGCAGGCACGCCTTACCAAGTCCAACTGCGCCGCACTAATCCCTGCCAGTTCCGCGAAGGGCAGCACTCGCTGTTCAACATAGAACTCGCCCCAATTATCCGTCGGGATGCAGTCTTGCTCGATACTGCCGATGAAGTTCTTGCCTTTCCACTCGGTAGGAGGCGTGCCAAAGGCTTCGGCTCCCGCACGGTGCATGCGCGCCAGCTCTGCACCAAACTTGCGGGCCGCCTCCGGCGTAGGCATGACCTCGTCCACGCGCGCGGTAACGATTTCTAGCCCGTCGGCGCTCACGACGTTGACCACCGCGTCGGTGGCCTCCCCGAGCCACCGCAGTCCGGCAGCCTCGGCACCTGCTTGATCCGTGTCGCGTACTCGCTTTGAAAAAGTCTGCATGCCGCCCAGCCTAATCGGGCAAGGAAATTTTTAAAGCGCCGCGTGCTCTCGCGTGGGCAGGGCCATCATAAAGAGCAACGCGATTCCACCGAACACGGGAATGAACCCTATCAGGCATAGCAGCCCTGTCCGCCCGGAATCGTGCAGCCGCCGGCATATCAAGGAAACGACTGGAATCACAAGTACCGCCTCTGCAATAGTCTCAATATCCACGCCGAAGTGCCGATCGATAATGCCGATTGCCACAGAAATCAGCACGAGGAAACCAAAGACCCACCAAAACTCACTCATGGACGCTCGGCCACGGAAGTTGAAGTACTTTACAAAGAACCTGCCTACCGCCTGTACAGGTGAGGCCCCATAGATCGCTTCGCGTGTAAAGAACCCTGTGGAATCATCAGCCATTCTGCGCGCGAGCCCCTTCGATGTTGACTGCATATACTCGGCTGCGCACCATGCTACCCACTTCCCATAAAGGAGGAGCAATGTACTCGGACGTCATCATCATCGGCGGCGGCTTTGCCGGCACCGCAGCCGCCATCACCTTGGCCCGCGCTAACCGCAATATTCAATTAATCGATTCCGGGGCTCCCCGCAATCGCTTCAGTGAACATGCCCACGGCATCCTTGGCCTCGATGGCGCGGCTCCCGCCGAACTGCTTCGGCGCGGTCACGCGGAGGTCCTGAAATTCGGCGGAACCATTACCCAGAGCTCGGTGGAGAAACTCACCCGCGCTTCCGAGCACGGGCCTTGGCGGGCAAAACTTGCCAGCGGCGAGGTCCTCGAGTCCCGCCACGTTCTCGTCGCGACGGGGCTCACGGACAAGCTCCCTGCCGTCCCCGGCCTCAGCGATTTGTGGGGCACCAGGGTCTTTCACTGCCCGTACTGCCATGGCTACGAAGTTACCGGAAAGAAGGTTGCGCTCATCGGCGGCGCGAATCCGCCTTTTACCATCCGCATCAGCAAACTGCTGTCCAAGTGGACGAGCACACTGACCTTCTACCCCAACGGCCTTGAGCTCACCGATCTCGATCGCACCCAACTCGCCGGATTGGGCGTAAAAGTAGTCGATGCAGAGGTGACACAGGTTCAAGCAGATGAAGCGACTCCAACCGGTGTAAAGGTGCACAGTTCTGCTGGAGAAGACACCTATGAAGCATGCTTTACCGGGCCCGATTTTTTGCCCAATGACGCACTGCTGCGGGATGCCGGCTGCGAATCAGCCAACGGGTGGGTCAGCGTAGAGCGTGGCCAGACCTCGGTATCGCGCCTGTGGGCGGCGGGCAATGTGGTCAGCTCGCCGGACCAAGTCTCGCAAGCGATGGGCAGCGGTGCGGCCGTGGGCATCGCCATCGATCAGCGCATGCTCGATGAGGATCTAGCGGAACTCTAGCCTCGCAACAAGAAAAAGGAGAGGAACGAATGTTCCTCTCCTTTATATTGTGGAGCTAACGGGATTCGAACCCGTGACCCCCACACTGCCAGTGTGGTGCGCTACCAGCTGCGCCATAGCCCCTCAAACGAGGTGCAACCCTGTGGGCTGCAACTCGCTTAAATATACATGGAGGGTATTTAACTCTCCAAATCGCCTGCTACTTGGTGACGATCTCTACCCAGTCACCCAGGTTCTTGCCGGCCTTCTCGTCCGCCTCGGATGGAACATCCTTGCCATCCTTGATGATGCGCGGCGAAGATACGGTGCCGGTTTCCTTATCCAGCTTGTCGTAGTTGGTCTTCGCCACCTTATTGCCCTGCTTGATGTCCACATCCTTGATGGAATCAACAACATCGTCGTCCGCGCCAAACTCCTTGGCGGCGTCAGCAATGTCCTTGATGTCCCACGAAGTAGCTACCTTCTGCTGGTTCTGCAGCATGTAGTCGCGCAGGTTCCAGTAGGTCTTGATATCACCAGACTTGGCCAGCTCGGACATAGCGGCTGCCGCCTTAGTGGAGTAGCCCTCCTGGTTCTCAATATCCTTGCCATCCAAGAAGTTGAGGGTACGCACGTGGACGATCAGCTTGCCGTCTTCGATAGCCTTCTGCATGTCACCGTCGGTAGCCTCAGCCAGTTCAGCACAGTGCGGGCAGGCGAAGTCTTCGTAGAGATCCACCTCAGGGGTGCCCTTCTTAGCACTCTCAGACTTGAGGGTGATAGCACCGTCGTTGTACTCCATGGACATATTCACGTCCTTGGCTTCAAGGGCATCGACAGAATCCGTGGATGACTGCTTGCCATTCCACACGATGTAGCCAATAACAACGGCAATGATGACGAGGAGTACGCCGACTCCCCAAATAAAACCGTTGCCACCCTTGGCGTTAGGGTCAGTTACTTTGCTCATTTGAACCTTGCCTTTAAAAATCTTCGGACCAATTCAGCCTACCTTGCCCACCGTTTAAGAGTGAAGGGCAAACTTGGTGAAGGGGCGCTTGATGGTCCATAGGGTCAGGAATAGATATCCGGCGTCACGCAGCAGCGTCTTCGCATAATCCATTCCTCGGTCAGGATTTTGGGCGTCAAAGCCAAAGCAGCCACAGTCAATATCCAATCCACGTGCCCACGCCTGTGCGATGCCCACCATAAAGAGCAGCAACACGCAGGTAGCCACGATGGAGGACTGGCGCAGGAATAGCCCGAGCAGCAGCAGTACGCCGCCAATGATTTCGAGCGGACCAATGACAATGGCGAGGTAGCCAGCCCAATCGGGAGTAAAGATGTCATAGCCCTTGATGGCCTGGGTCATGTCTAGAGTCTTGCCGAGCTTATGCACACCGGCGTCAATCCACACCCAAGCCATAAAAAAGCGGGCGATGAAGCTGATGACGTCGAGCACCAGCTTCCCATTAATCTTGCTACTCACGAGGTTGAGTGTAGCGTTAAACCCCTAATACATGGGAAACAACTGCCTGTGCTTCTGCTTGCACTTGCTTGAGATGTTCCTCACCCAAGAAAGACTCGGCATAGATTTTGTACTTATCTTCCGTGCCGGAAGGACGAGCGGCGAACCAGGCATTTTCCGTCGCTACCTTCAGGCCGCCAATGGCCGCACCGTTGCCGGGCGCCTCCGTCAGCTTGGCCACGATGTCCTCGCCCGCCAGTTCCGTTGCGGTGACCTTGTCCGGAGACAGCTTCTTGAGGATGGCCTTCTGCTCGCGGTTCGCGGGGGCGTCGGTGCGGGCATAGGCTGGGGCGCCAAATTTCTCCGCGAGTTCTGCGTAGCGCTTCGACGGAGTCTTGCCGGTGACGGCGGTGATCTCCGCGGCGAGCAAGTCCATAATGATGCCGTCCTTGTCGGTGGACCACACGGAGCCATCGAAGCGCAGGAAAGACGCACCGGCGGATTCCTCGCCACCGAAACCAATGGCACCTTCGACCAACCCCGGTACAAACCACTTAAAGCCGACGGGAACCTCCACCAGTTCGCGGTCTAGGCTTTTTACCACGCGATCAATCATGGAGGAAGACACCAGGGTCTTTCCCACACCAGCGCTCCCCCACTGCGGGCGGTGACTAAAGAGGTACTCGATAGCCACGGCAAGGTAGTGATTGGGGTTCATCAGGCCGGCATCGGGAGTGACAATGCCATGGCGGTCCGCGTCGGCGTCGTTGCCGGTGGCAAGGTCGAAGTTAGAGCGGGCGTCGATAAGCGAGGCCATAGCATCCGGCGAGGAACAATCCATGCGGATCTTGCCGTCCGTATCCAAGGTCATAAAGCGGAAAGTGGAATCCACCTCCGGATTCACCACGGTCATGTTGAGCTCGTAGTGGTCAGCGATGGCCTGCCAATAGTCCACGGAAGCGCCACCCATGGGATCGGCACCGATGCGCAGGCCGGAATCTTTAATGGCCTGCATATCCACCACGTTCTTCAGGTCAGCCACGTAGTTGTGCACGTAGTCATGCTTCACGCAGCGCTCGTCCAGCACGCCCGCGACAGACGTCCGCTTCACGCCTTCCAGCCCAGCGCGCAGGTACTCGTTCGCGCGGCCCGCAATCCAATCCGTGGCCTGAGCGTCGGCCGGGCCACCGGTAGGCGGGTTGTATTTGAAGCCGCCATCGCGGGGAGGATTATGGGACGGAGTAATCACGATGCCATCGGTGCCGGGGTGAGTCAGGATAGCGTGGGAGACCGCTGGGGTCGGCGTGTAGCGGCCGCGATCATCGACGCGAACCTCCACCCTATTGGCCAGCAGCACCTCAAGGGCGGAGACCATGGCAGGCTCGGACAGCGCGTGGGTATCTCGGCCGATGAAAATCGCCCCAGCAACGCCTTGTTCCGCGCGGTAATCCACAATGGCCTGGGTAATCGCTAGGATATGAGCCTCATTAAAGGCGCAATCGAGCGCTGAGCCGCGGTGGCCGGAAGTACCGAAGGACACCTGCTGATCCGGGTCCTCCGCATCTGGGGTGCGGGTGTAGTAGGCGGTGACCAATTCTGCGATATCAATAAGATCCGTGGGCTGTGCCAGCGTACCGGCGCGCTCGTGGGCCATGGCGTGCTCCTTGAAGGGTTGGGGTGGTATGCAATTCCAGCTTGCCCGCTCTCCCGTGGTTGCGCAGGACGAATATTCCCCCGGCTGGGGGTATAGGCAAATTTACTCCATTTCTATAGTTCGCTAGATTTGCAGAATGGACTCGCTTAATTCCATCCTCTCCGCCATCAGCACCGTGGTGTGGGGACCATTCATCCTCATTCCCCTCCTACTGGGCACCGGCTTATGGCTGACCATTCGTTTGGGAGGACTCCAATTCCGAGCGCTGGGCCGCGCGACGCGTCACGTTTTTGCCACAGACCCTGACGAACAGTCCACCGAGGGTGATATTTCCAATTATCAGGCGCTGACCACCGCCCTTGCCGCTACCGTAGGCGTGGGAAATATCGTGGGCGTGGCCACCGCACTGTCCATCGGCGGCCCTGGCGCACTGGTATGGATCTGGATTACCGGCCTCGTGGGCATGGCGTCCAAGTACACCGAGGCCTACCTGGGCGTGCGTTTTCGCACCACGGATTCCAAGGGCGAAATGTCCGGCGGGCCACAGCAATACCTAAAGCGTGGCATCCCCGGACCACTCGGATCGGTACTCGCAGTATTCTTTGCCATCTTTGCAATTTGCGCATCCTTTGGCATCGGCAACCTCGCCCAAGCCAATGCTGTGGCCACCAATATGGAATCAACCTTCGGTATCGCCCCGGCGGCCACTGGAGCGCTCCTCTTCGTCTTGGTGGGATCCGTGCTCCTCGGCGGAATCCAGGCCATCGGGCGCATTACCGCCGCCTTCGTCCCGTTGATGATCATCGTCTACGTCCTGGGCGGGCTCTATGTAATCTTCTCGCATGCCGCGGAGATCCCCGCCGCCTTTGCGATGATTTTCAGCGATGCCTTCACCGGCACCGCCGCGGGTGGCGGGTTCGTGGGCTCCACCATCATGATGGCCATCCAATACGGTGTTGCCCGCGGCATCTTCTCCAATGAATCCGGCATGGGTTCCGCCGCCATCGCCGCCGCGGCTGCCAAGACCCCGCACCCGGCGCGCCAGGGGTTGGTATCGATGACCCAGACCTTCATTGACACCATCATCGTGGTCACCATCACCGGCTTGGTCATTGTGGTGGGCGGTACCTGGGATATGGGCCGCGACGAGGCTGGAATCATGACGGCCGAGGCCTTTTCTCGCGTACTCCCAGGTGACTGGGGTGGCACCATCGTTTCGCTCTCCATTATCTTCTTCGCCTTTTCCACCATCATGGCCTGGGCGTATTACGGCGAGCGTTCCTTGGAGTCCCTTTGCGGCCGCAAGGCTTCTATCCCCTACCGCATGTTTTTCGCGTGCCTGCTCTTTGTCGGCTCCGTCTCGGAGCTCGAGCTCGCTTGGACCTTCTCCGACCTAGCTAATGGCCTCATCGCCATCCCGAACCTCATTGGCCTGCTCCTGCTCTCCGGCCTCGTGGCCCGCGAAACCAAGGCCTACCTAGCCTTTGACCCCAAGCTCAATAAGCCAGTGGATGAGGTGCGCGCGTTCGTAAAGTCCCAGGGGATGGACTGGAAGTAACATAGGCCGCATGCCTCAGTTCCTCGTCGTGGGTGCTGGCGCTGCGCTCGGCGCGGTAGCCAGGTACCTCCTCTCCGCCGCGCTCGGCGGCGGCATGCTCCCGCTGCTCGTCATCAATATCCTTGGCAGCGCGCTGATGGGTTACTTCCGCCCCGGCCCATTCTGGGGCACGGGCGTGCTGGGCGGTTTTACTAGCTTCGCTACCTTCGCTTTCCTCACCTCCGAGGCGCACTGGACCATCGCTCTGGCTTATGTCCTAGCCACCATCGTCGGCTGCGTGGGCGGCTACCTGGCGGGTGACAAGCTGCGATGAATCTTCTTTGCGTCCTTCTCGGCGGCTTCATAGGCGGCAGCCTCCGCTATGGTTTTACCCGGCTTTTACCCGCCCCCTACTGCACCTTCGTGGCGAATATTTTGGGTTCCCTCACCCTCGGCCTGGCTTATGGTTTCGCCCAGCTTGCCGACGCCCCCCTCATCCACCCCTTCCTCGCCCTCGGCCTTGCAGGTGGCCTGTCCACCTGGTCCACGCTAGCCAAGGAACTAGGAGAAATGATCAAACGCAGGCAATGGTGGCGGCTTAGCAAGTATCTCTTCTGGACCATCGGGCTCGGCATCGTATTAGCTTGGCGCGGCACCATCTGGGCGGCCCGCATTTATCACGGGATTTAAGCGGCAAACTCCCAGCCAACTAGCAGTTACTTTTGGTCCGCTCGAGCCTAATATTTTTCGCGTGAGTTTCCTTTTGAATCTGCCTTTGGCGGATCCCATCAATGGCGTGATCTTTTACGCCATCCTCGCGATTGCAGGAATCATCATTCTCCTTCAACGCAAGGTGTGGCCGCTGGTCATCGCGGCCCTGCTGTGCGTCATCGCTTGGTACTTTCTCCAGCACTGGCAAGTGCCGTGGTATATCTTCCTCGCAGCTTTCGTCCCCGTGGCGGCGTTTCTCCGCAAGCCCAAAACTGTCACGATTGCGGCCGGAGTCTTCTCCCTCCTCGCCACCGTTGGCATCATCAACATGGAGTACCAAACCTACCCAGATATTTCCTCCCTGGACCCACGCCCCGTGGCAAAAGAGATGAGCTATGAGGAGTTTTCCCACACCAATTCCGGTGCAGCGATCGTCCACGTCGATCTTCCGGGCACCACCTCCCATTTCTCCGCTCGCCAAGCTACGGCGTATATCCCGCCTGCATACTGGACGGACCACACCCTGCCTGTCATCGTCCTCCTGCACGGCAACCCAGGTGGCCCAGAGCAATGGTTCGGTTCGGGAGAAGCGGCCGAAACCGCAGACCAATTCCAGGCGGCGAATGGAGGCCGCAGCCCTATTGTCGTTTCCGTGGACGCCACCGGCTCTGAAACAGCCAATCCCATCTGCGCCGATAGCACCAAGGCCAAGGTCATGACCTACCTCAGCCAAGACGTTCCGCAGGCGATCAAGCAGAAGTTCAAGGTCAACCCGGATCAGCGCACTTGGACCGTCGGCGGACTAAGCTACGGCGGTACCTGTTCTCTGCAGATCGCTACCAACCGCCCCGAAGCCTATGGCTCTATCATCGACATCTCCGGCGAGGCCGAGCCCACCATTGGCAACCACACGGCCACGGTGAAGAAATTCTTCGCTGGCGACGAGTCCGCCTTCAATGACCAGGACCCCGCACACTTGCTCGCCCACAAACGCTACTCCGCCCAGGCCATCTTCATCGCTGGCGATAAGGACGCTGCTTCCGTCAACGCCCTGCACTCGCTTTCCGACGCCGCCCGCAACGCCGGCATGAAAACCTACTTCAGCACCCGCCCCGGCGGCCACTCCTTCCAGGTGTGGCGCCCAGCCCTGCGCGAATCTTTCGCTTGGGCCGCCCGTCGCGGTGGTATGACCGCGATTAAGGATCCCTTCGACGGAATTGGAGCCAACGATGTCCGTTCTTAAAACCATCCTGACCAGGTTTCCTGTTTCCCTGGCCGTCTTAGTCATCATGTGGGCGCTCCACCTAGTGGACTTCCCCACCTCTCACTGGTTGGCGCTGACTACCGCGCACCCTGGCGGCGCTATCATCTTGTCGGTCCTTATCCTGTTGTGGCTCGTTCCCGCAGAATGGCGCTTGGGCTCCCTGCGCACGTTGGCGATTGGAATTATCTCTCAGCTCATTACTGTGCCTCTATCCATCGTCCTTGCCCGCGGAATCGAGACCGTAGGCCTGAACCGGTGGGGCAATGATCTCCTTAGCGATACCTTCCTCACCCCAATCGGTTTCATCGCCGGTGCCGCCGGCTTTGCTTCCGCCCTACTACCCCGCCTGTGGCGCCGCCGGCTACGCATCTCGCTTATCGTGCTTACCGCTACCTTTGTGCTCTATTCCGGCACCATGTCCGATGTCCTCGGCATCGTTGCCGCCGCACTTTCCATTACGGCGGGCCAACTTCTCTTTAAGCCCGAACCCGCACCGCCTTCCATCAGGGAGCGCCGAGTGCTCCTCGCCGTTGGCGTCGCCTGCGTGGCCATCGGGCCTGCGTTCGTAGCCCTCGATCCAATGGCAGAAGGCCCGTTCTCCCAAATCACGCAGCTCCTTTGGACCCCACATCTATCCGCTTTGGAGGCCACCCAGTCCTGCGCGGATTCGGTCACTTCTGCCAGTTGCACCGCGGCAGTCGATCTCGCCCGCGCCCAAGGCATCGGCGCCGTGGTAGCCAATATCATGCCGTTCATCATCCAGCTAGTGGTGTGCTTTGGTCTTACCCGCGGCCGCGTGCTCGCGTGGTGGATGGCGGTCATTACCCAGGTACTTGCCATCACCCTGTTGACCTACCAGCTTTGGGATGACGCCCGCCTGAGTTATCTCCTGCCCAACCTCGTGCTCGTCCTCTTGCCTTGGCTACTGACACTGTTCATGCTGCTAATTAACCGCTCACTGTTTCACACCCACGAAAACCGCGCATTCTTCACTCGGACGGTCACCCTCGCCATACTTGCCGCCGCCATCGGCGCGGGCCTGTGGATCCTCACCGCCTCGTTGCACAACACCGTACCCCCGGCGAACCTCGCGGCGATCCTTGCAGAAACCCCACTGCGCTTCGTACCGGCCGTCGTCGCGCTCATCCTCCCCCACCACGTCGCACCAGCAACCATGATTTCTTGGTTCATCTACGAGTGGGTAGGAAATGCTTTCTGGCTCCTCGTAGCTATACGGCTCTACCTCGGATTTTCCCGTCCTGTTGACCCAGCCCAAGAGTCCGACCGCGACACCGCGCGCCGCTTACTCGAAGCCGGTACCGGCGATCACCTATCTTTTATGACCCTGTGGAAATCCAACCGGTATTTCTTCCACGGTGATTCCTACGTGGCGTACCGGGTTTCCAATGGCATTGCCCTCACGCTGGGCGCCCCCGTCGGCCTCGATATCAGCTCCGAATTTGAACAATTCGCCGCCGAGCAAGGCTGGGCCGTCGCGTGGTATTCCGTCAATGCACAATTCGCTGACGCGCACCCGGAGCTAAAACGCCTCCAGGTCGCAGAAGAAGCCGTACTCAACTGCGAATCCGTAGAGTTCAAGGGGAAGAAATTCCAAAACGTGCGCACCGCACGAAACAAAGCAGAAAAGGAAGGCATCACGACACGGTGGACCACCTGGAAGGAGCTGGATATCGCCTCCATCGCCCGCATCACCGCGCTGAGCGAGGACTGGGTCTCTGACAAAGCCCTCCCTGAAATGGGCTTTACCCTCGGCGGTCTTGAGGAAATGATGGTGGACGGCACTCGGCTCCTGCTGGCTGAGTCCGCCGACGGCACTCTACACGGTGTCACCAGCTGGATGCCGGTATACGAAAATGGTGCCATTGTCGGCTACGTTCTCGACGTCATGCGCCGCAATGAGCACGGCTTCAAAGGCGTCATCGAGCTCCTCATCTCAGAAGCGATGCTCATCGCTCATGACGAAGACCTCGGCTGGATCTCCCTTTCCGGCGCCCCACTTGCCGGACAACCAGACGAGCCTAGCTGGCTCGACATCGCCCTCAACCGCATCGGTGAGGAAGTCGAACCGCTCTATGGATTCCGCACCCTAGCGGCCAGCAAGCGCAAATTCCAACCCGAGGAGCACCCGTGGTACCTCTGTTACCACGATGAACTGAAACTTCCTTCCATCGCATTGGCCACCATGCATGCCTACCTGCCGGATATGAAAACCAAGGATGCGGTATCGGCGGTCAGGGCTTGGATGGCCGCGTAAATACAATAAGGTCTCCCTTCTTTGTACCAAGAAGGGAGCCCTTAGGCTTATTAGGCTAGTCCGCGATTGCCTCCAATGGCGGCGTCTTTGCCGCACGGTTCGACGGCCAGACGGCCGCGATAATGCCGACGATGGCCGAGCCTACGAGCATAATGAGCACCATCGCCCACGGAATCTGCGCGGAATCCAATCCCTCATCACCGAGGATCTCGATGAAGGACCAGCCCAAGCCGAGGCCGATAAGGATGCCCATCACCGCGCCGAAGAGCGCAATCTGCACCGATTCAAGAGTGATCATCGTGCGGATCTGGCGGCGATGCGTACCCACGGCACGCAACATGCCAATCTCCTGGCGTCGCTCAATAACACCCAGGGTCAAGGTATTGACAATTCCCAGCACGGCGATAATCACTGCTAGGGCAAGCAGGCCATACAGAATGGAAAGCATCTGGTCGATAAAGCCAGCCGCCTGGCCCGCATACTCCTCGCCAGAATTAACCTGAACCACGACCAAATCCTTGACCGAGTCCTCTAGGTTGTGGCGCAGCTCTTCCTTGTCATAGCCTTCCTTGCCCAAGACGCCCACCATTTGGACGGTAAAGGACTTCTTCGGTGCGACCTTTTCCGCCACATCCTGCGAAAGCACCATATTCTGGACCACATCGGTGGGCTTAAAGGTACCGACCAACTTGGCCTCGGCCTTCTTGTCCTTTTCCGCAGAAGTAACCTTGTAGGTCTCTCCTACCTTCCAGCCGTGTTCCTTGGCAAAGTCCTCGGTAGCAATGAAGCCCTTCTCCAAGTTGGCATCGCCCTCGACCATGTCGAGCGCAATCATCGACGACGGATCTCCATCCGCAGTCATCGTTTGTTGGAATTCTGGACCATAATCCATCGATGCCTGACCATCGACGGCTACCGGAGCCATACCGACGGTAATCACCTTATCGACGCCCTCGGCCTCCGCCGCGCGCTTACCCGTATCCTTCGGCGTCGGGAATTCACCGGAGCTAGGACCGGAAAGCAGGTAATCAGAAGTGATGTTCTGCTCCACGGTATCGGCCACAGAAGACTTCATAGTTGCGCCAAGCATGCCAATGGCGGTCACTAGGGCCACGCCCAAGGTCAGCGCAAATGCGGTGGCTGCCGTACGGCGCGGATTGCGACGCGAGTTGGTCGCCGCCAGTGAACCAATAGCGCCAAACGGTGCCCCGATTGCCTTGCCCACCGTCGGCACCAAAGGCAGCGACAAAGCAGGGCCGGCCAGGAAGAATCCCACGATGACGCCGAATGCGCCGAAGCCGACGAGGATGGCGCGAACGTTCGTCTCGGCGTCGGAAAGCACGCCTGCCAACGCCGCAACAATGCCCACCAGCAAGATAATGGCACCGAAAATCGTGCGTACCTTCAGGGAGTTTCCGGAAGCAGATTCGGTAGTGCGCATTGCCTCCACCGGCTGCACCCGGCCCGCGCGCCGTGCCGGAGCCCACGCGGATACAACCGTCACGATAGTGCCCAAAATGATTGGAACTACGATGGCCGAAACGCTCAGGCCCAAGCCGCCATCGAGCGGCATTCCCTGCGCGCTCATTACTGCCTTAATGATGGCCACCAAGCCCATGCCGGCAACAACGCCGACAATGGACCCCAGAACACCAACAATGGCGGACTCCACCACCACCGAGTTTGTGATCTGGCGACGGGAAGCACCCAGCGCACGTAAGAGAGCGAACTCCTTGGTGCGCTGCGCGACAATCATCGAGAAAGTATTAGCAATGATGAAGGTGCCCACCAACAGCGCAATCAGGCCGAAGGCGATGAGGAAGTAATTGATGAACTTCAAGGCAGAGGACATCATCTCCGAGGTCTCCTCAGCCAGGCGCTCACCCGACTCCGCTTCGACTTCATACTTCTCATTCAGGTGATCCACCAAGGCATTCGCATCCACTCCATCGGCTGCCGAGACCTTGAGCTGGCTCGGCTCACCGTAGCGCTCCAGGTAATCCTTTTCAGCCATGCTCAGCACGATGCTATCGCCCTGGTCGACCGCAGGCTCCGAGATACCAGAAACGGTAACCATATCCTGCTCATCGGGGTGAACCACAGTCAGCTTCTGCCCCACGGAAATGTCGTACTTGTCGGCCGCGGAAGAGTTGATGAGGACCTCGTCCTTACCGCTCGGCTCCTCGCCCTCCTTCAGCTTATCGGCACCGCCAACGACCTTATCCTCTGGATAAAACGGGACAACGCTGGCCGTACCGCCCTGAGTCTGATAGGCCTCCGAGTTCTCATTGGCTGCGACGACAGTCTCAGAATCCGCGATGTTGATGTTCTTGACATCTTTATCGTCGGCCAACTTCTGGCGAAGCTTTTCATCCAGCTTCCCGCCGTTATCGTCCTTTTGGCTCACCACCGCATCCACGCCATGGAATTGATTATCCACGGCGGAGTCAAACGTAGACTTCAGCGAATTGGTGAACATAAACGAACCGGCAATAAACGCCGTGCCCAAAACCACCGCGAGAATTGTCAGCCCAAGGCGCAACTTATGCGCCACGATATTGCGCAGGGACACCCTGCGCATTGCATTTCCGCGTGCCATTTAGCCCTCAATCTCCGCCATTACCTGGTGAATGGCTTCCATCGTCGGATTGTGCAACTCGTTCACAAGCTTGCCGTCAGCAAGGAATACCACCCGGTCCGCGTACGACGCCGCCTTGGCATCGTGCGTCACGATGACCACGGTTTGGTTGTCCTTATCCACCGCAGTGCGCAAAATATCGAGCACCTCGGCCGAAGAATTGGAGTCCAAATTGCCGGTAGGCTCATCGCCGAAAATGATCTCTGGACGGGAAACCAATGCGCGTGCGCAGGCGACGCGCTGCTGCTGACCACCGGACAGCTCAGCTGGGCGGTGCTCCAAGCGCTCTGCCAATCCTAAGCGGCGAGTTACCTCTTCGAACCACTGCTTATCGACGTTCTTTCCTGCAATGTCGGTCGGCAACGTAATGTTTTCCGCGGCTGTCAGCGTAGGAACAAGGTTAAAGGACTGGAAAATAAAGCCCAGCCGATCACGGCGCAGCGCCGTAATGTCCTTGTCGTTGAGCGCCGACATATCGGTATCGCCGATAAACGCCGAGCCGGAAGTCTCGGAATCCAAACCAGCCATCGTGTGCATTAGCGTCGACTTACCGGAGCCCGATGGGCCCATGATCGCAGTGAATTCGTTCTTGCCGAATTCAATGGATACATGATCTAGGGCCACAACGGCTGTGTCATCGCTTCCGTATTGCTTGAACAAGTCAACGGCGCGAGCCGCAGCATCAGTCATAAGACAAATTCTCCTTGTAAATGGGAAATTACCTCTTATAGTTTAACTACCCTGAACGACGGCAAACATCATCCCAGAGGAGGAAAACTGCACATTAAAGCGAGGCACGATCGTTCACACAACCGTGCTCCGGATGCTATCAACCTATTGTGTTGCTGCCTTTCTCTTTGTTTTTTGTTGTTGTAGTGCGAGGTATTGTGCCCAGGTGTAGTTCCAGAGGGTTTGGGTAGTCGCTAGTGGTCCGGTGGCTTGGTCTAATTGGTATGTTCCGTCGTTATGGAGCCAGGCGATGGTACCGGTGATGGGGTCGAGGATGTAGTGGACTCGACGGTCGGTTTTGATGTTGTGGTGAGGGCCCGACCCCCGGAAAGTGGACACATCGGGGGCTAGCTATGCTGCTGTGGTCAGTATAGCCGAAGTCTCGGCTTCAAAGACATCAGGAGCTACGAGATTGCACCAGGAGTGCCGCCTGCGCGTGTTGTAGCGCATGCACCACCGGAAGACCTCTTGACGACAGCTAATTGGGTTGTCAAAGACTTTCCGATCACGCAGCACTTCCCGCTTTAAGGTGGCGTTAAAGGATTCTGCCAGGGCATTATCGGCACTCGTTCCAACCGCGCCCATGGACTGGCGCACACCTAACGACGAGCAGTAGTTCCTAAAGGCTTGTGAGGTGTACACGCTGCCGTGATCGGAATGGAAAATAGTCCCGTCAAGACTGCCGCGCACGCCGTGTGCGTGGGCTAGAGCATCGATAACTAGTGAGACCCGCATGTGGTCTGCGAGTGCATAACCTGCAAGTTTACGTGAATACGTGTCAATGACTGTGGCAAGGTACATGTTTTTGCCTCCCCTACACGGCAGGTAAGTAATGTCACCGACATACACACGATTTGGCTCGCCAGCTGTGAACTTGCGGCCTACTAGATCTGGCATGACACGGTGACCAGGCTTACGCCTGGTAGTAATGCATCGACGCCGTTTGCTAAAGCCTTTTAACCCCATGGATTTCATGATGCGTGCAACTTTCTTGTGATTGATCGGGGTATACGTCGTGTCCTCCTTGAGGCTTGCGGCGATGCGTTTAGCACCATAAAGCCCGTGCTCATCATCGAAGATGGTCTTGATTCTTGCACCAATAACGGCATCAGAATACATCTTTAACCAGCGTTTTTACGGGTGCTCACCCACTTGTAAAACGAGGAACGATTCAGCTTTAACACATCGCACATCCGCTTAACCGAGTACTCGGTTCGGTGGTCATCGACAAACTGGAAGCGGATCACCAGTGAGTCTCTTCGGCAAAATATTTCGCGGCCT
>CALLKG010000048.1:0-47067 GCA_938008395.1 Corynebacterium tuberculostearicum | reverse complement strand
ATCAGACCCTTGAAGCCCTAACCGCCTAGAATTAAACCAGTCCAACTTTCGGGGGGCAGTTCATTTCTTCGCTGCGGGGCGGCTTTGGTATGCGCGCCGGTTTAGAAGCTATCGAGCCAGGCGGCGTGCACGCGAGCGTCGCCGTTTTCTTCTGGGTGGAAGCTCAGCGCCGTCACGCGGCCTTGGCGCACGCCGACCACCGCGTCGCCGCTTTCTCTCGGCACCGTCGCGATGACTTCGACGCCCTCGCCTACGCGGGTAACGATGGGCGCACGGATAAAGCTCGCCTCGATGTCGAGCGTGTCCTCCCCCATCGCGACCGGCACGGTACGTTCCTCGGAAAAGCGCTGGTTGCCAAAGGCATTGCGGCGCACGGTCACATCCAGCAGCCCCAGGGTCTGCTGCCCCGGCGCGGGGTTATCGAGCTCGCGGGCGCAATAGATGAGCCCCGCGCAGGTCGCGAGCACCGGCAATCCTGCGGCCGCGGCGTCGCGCAGCGGCGCGGCCAGCCCGAAGCTACGCGCCAGCTTATCGATGACGCTCGACTCGCCGCCCGGAATCACCAGCCCGTCGAGGCTGTCCACGTCGCGCGGCACCCTCACCCGGCGAGTCGCCACACCAAGCCCGTCCAGAATGCGCAGGTGCTCCTCGACGCCGCCCTGCAGCGCCAGCACCCCAACGGTGGCTACCATCCGCGCTCAGCCAGGCGGTGCGGTGCAGGCACGTCGTTGACGTTGATGCCCACCATGGCCTCGCCGAGTCCGCGGGAAAGCTTGGCGAGCTCAGCGGGGTCGTCGTAAAGCGTGGCAGCCTTCACGATGGCCTCCGCGCGCGCCGCCGGGTTGCCGGACTTGAAGATGCCGGAACCCACGAAGACGCCTTCGGCTCCCATTTGGCGGACAAGGGCGGCGTCGGCAGGCGTGGCCACGCCACCGGCAACGAAGAGCACAACCGGGAGCTTGCCGGTCTCCGCAACCTCTGCAACCAGGTCGTACGGTGCCTGGAGTTCCTTGGCCGCGACGTAGAGCTCGTCTCGATCCAGGTGGCGCAGGCGCGCGATTTCCGCCTTAATGGTGCGCAGGTGCTTCACGGCCTCGGAGACATCGCCGGTGCCGGCCTCGCCCTTGGAGCGAATCATGGCCGCGCCCTCGGTGATACGGCGCAGCGCCTCACCCAGGTTGGTCGCACCACACACGAACGGCACGTCGAAATCCCACTTATTGATGTGGTTGACGTAATCGGCCGGGCTGAGCACCTCGGACTCGTCGATGAAGTCCACGCCCAGCTCGCCCAGAATCTGCGCCTCTACAAAGTGGCCGATGCGGGCCTTGGCCATGACGGGGATGTCGACGGCCTCGACGATGCCCTCGATAAGCTCCGGGTCAGACATGCGGGCCACGCCGCCCTGCGCGCGGATATCGGCCGGCACGCGCTCCAGCGCCATCACGGCCGACGCGCCCGCGTCCTCTGCAATGCGCGCCTGCTCCGGCGTGACGACGTCCATGATGACGCCGCCCTTCAACATATCGGCCAGTCCTCGCTTCACGCGCGTGGTAGCGCGTCCTTGTTCATTTACCTGTTCAGTCATAGGTGCCATAGTGACCCACATAATTGGTACAAGACAAGAGCCATTTTCAGCGTGTTGGATTAGACCACTTATGATGGGTCCGTGCCCCTTCGCCTCGATCCCTCTGATACGCGGCCGCTGCCCGTGCAAGTAGCCGCAGCCCTACGCGCCCAGGTCGCCGCCGGCGTCCTCCTGCCAGGCGAGCGCGTTCCTTCGACCCGCCACTTGGCTTCGCAGCTCGGCATTTCCCGAGGCAGCGTGGTCACCGCCTACGACCAACTCACGGCCGAGGGCTACCTCACCGCCGAGGTTGGCTCCGGCACCGTCATAAACCCGCTGCTTCCCCACGCGCGTGCCCCACGGCCGGAGCCAGCCCCCGCACCGGCCGCCGAGCCCGAACTGGTGTCACTGACCCCCGGCCTGCCCGACACCGCCGGCATCCTCACCCCTGAATGGAGGGCCGCCTGGCGTGCAGCGGCCGTCGACCCTTCCGGCGATCTGCCCCGCGAGGTCGCCGCCCACCTGCGCCACATGCGCGGGCTCACCGTGGACCCGGCCTGCGTACTCATCACCGCCGGTGCCCGCGACGGCCTCTCCGTGCTCCTGCGCTCCCTCAGCCGCCACCTGCGTGTGGGCGTGGAATCCCCCGGCTACCCCAGCCTTCGCCGCGTACCCCAGGCTCTCGGCCACACGTTGGTGGAAATCCCCACCGACCCCGACGGCGTCACTGTGCCCGCGGCCGATCTCGACGCCCTCATCGTCACCCCCAGCCACCAATACCCCTACGGCGGCTCGCTGCCCGCAGCCCGGCGCGCCGAACTCGTCGAATGGGCCCGCGCACACGACGCCCTGCTTATCGAGGATGACTTCGACTCCGAACTGCGCTACGTCGGCCAGCCGCTGCCCGCCCTGGCCGCACTCGCCCCGGAACACACCGTGCTGCTGGGTACCTTCTCCTCGGTCATCTCCCCCTCGATTGCCTGCGGCTACCTCGTCGTTCCACCGCGCCTGCGCCCGGCCGTGGACCGCGTGCGCGATATCTTCGGCCAACCCGTCGGCTCCATCCCCCAGGCCGCGCTCGCCCACTACCTTGCCAGCGGCGCTTTACGACGCCACACCGGCCGCATGCGCCGCACCTATAAACGCCGCCGCAACCTAGTGGCCGAAACGCTGGGCTCCATCGATGGCGCCCAACTTCTCCCCATCCACGGTGGCCTCCACGCGGTATTGCTGTGCGACTCGGCCGTGGTCCCCCGCGCCGCCGCCCGCGGCATCAAACTCACCCCGCTGCGCGATTATTGGGGCGGGGCCGAAGCTGAAGACGGCGTCGTACTCGGCTTCGGCCACCTCAGCGATACCGAGCTACGCGAAAGCCTTTCTGCAGTCGCGGCCGCTTTACAGGGGTGATACCGTAAAGCCCACGTTTATAAACGAAAGGTAATAGATGTCTTTAGGTCCGATTGAGCTCCTTCTCATCCTCGTTTTCGTCCTTATCCTCGCTGGAATTATCGCCCTCGTAGTCAAGCTCGTGCACAATAGCAATGACACCTGCGCGAATACTAGCCGCATTGCTAATCAGCTCGAGGAGCACGACCGCCGCAGCTAAGAAAGACACCCCACCAGACCAAGCGCCACACCGACCGCTTGGTCTATTTTTATTCTCGCGGCTGCCAGTGCGTTTCCACAAAATCGTTCGCTATATATACCGCTTGGTCTAGTCTTGCCAAGCATGACGACGAAATACGATAACTCCAATTCCAACTGGTCCTTCGCCACCCGCTCCCTCCACGCCGGCCAAAACCTCGATGGGCACCACAATGCCCGCAACGTGCCGATTTACCAGACCACCTCCTACGTCTTTAACGACGCCGAGCACGCGGCCAACCGCTTCAACCTCTCGGACGCGGGCCCCATCTACACCCGCCTGACCAACCCCACCCAGGACGCGTTGGAAGAGCGCCTCGCTTCCCTCGAGGGCGGCGTCGCGGCCGTAGCCTTCGCTTCCGGCCAGGCCGCTGAAACCGCGGCCATTTTGAACCTCGCCTCGGCCGGCGACCACATCGTGACCTCCCCGCGCCTCTACGGCGGTACCTCCACGCTCTTTACCGTCACACTCAAGCGCCTAGGCATCGACGTCTCCCTCGTCAAGGACCCGGACGACCCGCAGTCCTGGCAGGATGCCGTCCAGCCGAATACCAAGGCCTTCTACGGCGAGACCTTCGGCAACCCCGTGGCCGATGTCCTCGATATCCCGGCCATCGCCGAGGTCGCCCACAACAACCAGGTCCCACTCATCGTGGATAACACCATCGCCACCGCCGCCCTCGCCCGGCCGCTGGACCTCGGCGCGGACATCGTCGTGGTCTCCACCACCAAGTTCTACACCGGCAATGGCTCGGCCATCGGCGGCGCGATTATCGACGGCGGCTCCTTCGACTGGACCGTCACCCGCAACGGCGAGCCCGTATTCCCCTACTTCGTCACCCCGGATGAGGCCTACCACGGCCTGAAGTACGCCGACCTCGGCGCCCCAGCCTTCGCACTCAAGGCCCGCGCCGGCCTGCTACGCGATACCGGCGCCGCCATCTCCCCCTTCAACGCCTGGCTGACGCTGAATGGAATCGAGACGGTGGGGCTGCGCGTCGAAAAGCACAATGCCAACGCCCAGGCCGTTGCCGAGTACCTGGAAGGCCACGCCAAGGTCACCAAGGTCAACTACGCCGGCCTGGATTCCTCGCCGTATAAGGCCACCAAGGAAAAGCTCGGCTACGCCTACACCGGCTCCGTGCTCTCCTTCGACATCGACGGCGGCCGCGAGGAAGCCTGGGCGTTTATCGACGCCCTCAAGCTCCACTCCAACCTCGCCAATATCGGCGATACCCGCTCCCTGGCCGTGCACCCAGCAACCACCACGCACTCCCAGTCCGACGAGCCTGCGCTTGCCGCGGCCGGCATCACCCAGTCCACCATCCGTTTGTCCGTGGGCATCGAGCACATCGATGACATCATCGCGGACCTCGAGCTGGGCTTTAGCGCGCTTGCATGAAGCTAGTTAGCATCGGCGACTTTCACACCGAAGCCGGCGCCACGCTTGCCGACGCCCACATTGCCTACCACCGCTTCGGCCACCTCCTCGGCGATCCCCACGGCCGCAATAACGTCATTGTGGTCGAACACGCCCTGACCGGTGACTCAAATGTATCCGAGTGGTGGGCCGATCTAGTCGGCCCTGGCAAGGCGCTAGATACGACGAAGTGGTGCGTTATCGCCACCAACGCACTGGGCGGCTGCGCCGGCTCCACCGGCCCCGCCTCCCCGCACCCGGACGACGGCCGCGCCTGGGGCTCGCGCTTCCCTGCGCTTTCGGTGCGCGACCTCGTCTCGGCCGAGCGCACCGCACTCCGCGAGCTCGGCATCACCCACGTCCACGCCATCATTGGCGGTTCGATGGGCGGCGCGCGCACGCTGGAGTGGACGCTGATGCACCCCGAGGCCGTTGATGCGGCCTGCGTCATTGCCGTATCGGCCCGCGCTTCCGCCTGGCAGATTGGCATCCAATCGGCGCAAATCGCGGCCATCGAGCAGGATTCCTTCTGGCACGGCGGCGATTACTACACTTCAGCACAGCGCCCGCGCGAGGGCCTGGCTGCCGCGCGTCGCATTGCACACCTGACGTATCGCGGCGAACAGGAAATCGACGAGCGCTTTGGCGTCCAGGCCCAGACCGGCGAGAACCCGCTCGGGCCCTACCGCCGCCGCAATGAGCGCTTTGCCGTCAATTCCTACCTGGACTATCAGGGCATCAAGCTGGCCGACCGCTTCGATGCCGGCTCCTATGTCACCCTCACCGAGGCGCTCAACCGCCACGATATCGGCCGCGGCCGCGGCGGCCTCAACCGCGCGCTGGGCTCATCCGAGGTGCCGACCATGGTCGTCGGCGTGGACACGGATATCTTGTACCCGTATCACCAGCAGGAACACCTCTCGCGCAACCTCGGCAACCTGCTGGCGATGGCGAAGGTTGTCTCCCCGGTAGGCCACGACGCTTTTCTTACCGAGTCACGCCAGATGGATCGCATCTTGCGCAATTTCCTCACGCTTTCCCAACCGGACCCGGGCATCGATTCTGCGGCAGGCGATCCCACGGAGTATTCGATCTAAGTGCTCGCTGCATCTGCAATCGCCGAAGCTGCGCAGCGCGCACCATCGATAAGGCGTGCGGCACGCTGCGCTGGGGTTATGGCTTGACGCGGCGGGACGGGATCAGCCGTCTTCGGGCGGTGAGGCCCAGGGCGGGCGCCAGACGATACCTTCGCCGGGGCGGCGCTCGAGCCGACCGCGACGCGGCGGCGCATTGGGGTCATCATCATTGACCCCGTTGTGATACTTGCAGGCCATGGTGAGGTTCTCGGGATTCGTGTCCCCGCCGAGCAGCCACGGGGTGAGGTGGTGGACCTGGCATTCATCCGCCGGCGTATGGCAGTCGGGCCACGGACACACAGGGTTTTCCGCCATCGCCATCTGGCGTTGCTTCCATGTAGCCCGGCGCCGCGATTGATAGAGGTTTACGGGGCCGGTGACAGGGTGGATGAGGGTGATAAGGCCGACGTCGGCAAGCGCACGGCGGGCAAGGTCCGCACCGGAGATTTGCGCGCCATTGGTTAGCTGCAAGGTGACGTCCTCGCCGTGGATGACCTTGACCATCTCATTGAGGGTGAGCACCACATTGGTGGTGATTGTGGAAGCGGCGGCGCCCTGGGAAAAGACGCGGCGGGCATCGGCGACGGTGGAGACATGGTTATTAATCTCTGCCACCAGTTCGGACTCGGCGGTAATGGTCAGCGTCCACAGGTCGTCGCGGCGGCGGGTTAGGCGCACGCCCTCAGAGCGCTTGGTGGTGCGCTCCTCGCGCACAAGGCGGCGGGCGCGCCTTTCAATCTCGCTGGTAGCAACGCGCAGAGCGCAGAGTTCCTCGCGCAGCGCCCAGGCCGCACGCTGCGTTTTCATCTTCTGGGCGTAGTGCTCGATGATTTTTAGCGCGTCGAGCGGCAGCGTGGTGCGCCGGGCGGCGCGCTGCTTGGCGCGAAAGGAGGTGCGGCCGAAGTAGGTATCGGCAAGGCATGCGAACTCGGCGGCTTCGCGGTCGCTAAAGCCCTTATCGACGAGCTCTTCTACCGACAGCCCAGCGCACTCCTCGATGAGCACCATCGGGGAGTTCACGGCTGTCAGGTAGGTCGAAATCATGGCCCTGAGCCTAAGTGGGCCGCGCAACCCGGCGCGCGGTGGCGGGCGCTGGCCTGTGGATAACCGCCGGAACTACACCTTTTAGGGCCGAGATGGGTGATGATTCTACAAAAAGCCTGTGGACAACTAGCTGCCGAGCGAATCCACGGAGAAGGCCAAAAAGGCCATCACGGCGCCGAGTAGGCCAGTAAAGCAGGCGTCGAAGCGGCGCGAGCGCACGGCCAGCACGCCGACGCGGCGGGAATCGCAGGTAAGGCGAACCACGGTGAGCCACAGCAGGGCGAGGCCGAGGAGGAACGTGGCCCGGCGCCAGTACTCGAAGACGGCGTAGCCGCCGGAGACCACCACGCCGGCCACGAAGATGCCGATGGCCGCCCACTGCGCGGCGGGAGGCAGCGGGGAGGGCGCGAGACCGGCATCGTGCGGGTTGTCTAGATTCACGCCAACTTTTCCGCGCGCTCGACGATATTGCGCACCAAGAAGGCACGGGTCAGCGGGCCGACGCCGCCCGGGTTCGGCGAGACGAATCCGGCCTTGTCCCAGCAGTCTGGGTGGATGTCGCCGGTGAGCTTGCCGTCGACGCGGGAGACTCCGACGTCGAGAAGCGCGGCGCCTTCCTTAATCATGTCCGCAGTGAGCATGTGGGGCTGGCCGGCGGCGGCGATGACGATATCGGCCTCGCGGGTCTCGGCGGCCAGGTCCTTGGTGCCGGTGTGGCAGAGGGTGACGGTGGAGTTCTCGCTGCGGCGGGTAAGCATCAGGCCGATGGGACGGCCCACGGTCACGCCGCGGCCGATGACCACGGTCTTGGCGCCGTCAAGCTCAACGCCGAAACGGCGCAGCAGGTGCAGGCAGCCGTTCGGGGTACAAGGCAGGGGCGCGTCCTCGTTGAGCACGAGCTTGCCCAGGTTGACCGGGTGCAGGCCGTCGGCATCCTTTTCGGGGTCGATGCGCTCGAGGATGGCGTTTTCATCCAAGTGCTTGGGCAGCGGGAGCTGGACGATGTAGCCGGTGCAGGCGTCATCGGCATTGAGCTCATCGATGACGGCCTCAAGTTCTTCCTGTGTGATATCGGCCGGCAGGTCCTTGCGGATGGAGTTGATGCCGAGCTTTTCGCAGTCGCGGTGCTTCATCTTCACATAGGACTGGGAGCCGGGGTCTTCGCCGACCAAGACGGTGGCGAGGCCGGGCGTAATCCCCTTGTCCTTCAGTGCGGCCACGCGCTGGGCGAGGTCGGCGAAAATCTCGTCGCGGTACAGTGTGCCATCTAGTTTGGTAGCGCTCATAGCCACCATCCTAGACTGAAGGCATGAGCCAGCTGCACATTGTCTTTGATAACCCGGTCATTCCTACTAATACGGGCAACGCCATCCGCACGGCCGCGGTGACGGGCGCGAGCCTGCACCTGATTGAGCCGCTGGGTTTCAATTTCGACGATAAGCACTTAAAGCGCGCCGGATTGGATTATCACGATCTGGCCGATGTGCAGATTCACAAGGATTTTCAGGCCTGCATGGACGCGCTGCCGGGGGCACGCGTCTTCGCGTTTACCACGCATACGGATAAGTGGTTTACGGATATCGAATACCAGGAAGGCGATGTCCTGCTCTTTGGCACGGAGCCGACCGGCCTGCCGGAGGAGCATATTAACCATCCGCGCGTGACGGATCGTGTGCGCATTCCTATGGTGCCGGCTAGGCGCTCGATGAATCTATCGAATTCGGCGTCGACGGCCGTATTCGAGGCTTGGCGCCAGCTGGGCTTTAACGGGGCGGTTTAAGTCCCGGCAGTTGGCGGGAGCGCAGGCGGGCAAGGAGTGCGGTGGCGTCGGCAAGCGTGAGGTTGCGCGCATCCATGCGCACCGGGCCCTGGACTAGGTCGAGGCCGACGGTGGCTAGGCCGAGCACTTGGGAAATCGGCCCGCGGCGGTAGGTTAGTTCCTGGATATGGGAGGTGTGGATGGCCTTGACGCGGCGGTTGAGCCGGCCGTTGCGCACGATGACGTAGTCGCCGTTAAGCGCCACAGTTTGCTGACGGTAGTCCAGCGGGGAGACCCACTTGGCGCGGGCCGGCGAGGCGTAGGTGGGGGCGGCGTCGGCCGGCAGGAATTGCCGGGCTTGGGCGAGGGTGCCCACCGGAAGGATGCGAGTGGAGCCAGAAGCCTTGCCGCTTGCCGACGCCCCATACCCCGCCACCGAAACCCTCACCTCGTACCAGCCCAAGGGCCGCCAGAGGAAGGGCTGGGTTATCTGCACGGCGTGGATGCGGTCGAGGCGAATGCTTTGGCGGCGGCGATCGGCCAGGCCGTAGGTGATATTGAGCACCTCGCCGTCGGTGCGGGCGGTATAGCGCCAGGAAGAATCGAGCACGTTCCACACATTCGGGATAAGACCGACGAGAATGGGCAGCGCGGTCGAGAGCGGCAACCGCGTAACCACCACAAGGATGAGGAAGCCGACGAGGAAAAGCGTGGACGTACGCAACGCGGCCGCAATCAGGGAGCGGGCGATGGGGATTTCAGGCACGAGGGCCGGTTCTTCGGCCGTCGCGGCGGGTGTGTGGGCGCTGGTCGCGTCGGCGGCGGTTGCGTCGATGTCAGTGTCGGTGGCGGCTGGTGTGGGTGCGCCATGGACGCGGGCGAGGATGTCATCGCGTAGGGCCTCGGCGTCGGACTTTTTTAGGTAGGCGATTTCGATGACGGATGACTGGCCGCCGGCTGTTTCCACGCGCACGGCCGCGAGGCGAAAGAGTCGGGCGATGACGGGCTCGACGACGTCAACGGCCTGCGTGCGGTCATAGCGTGCGGTGCGCAGCTGGACAGATAATAGGCCGCGGCGCAAAGAAAGCTCTTCTGCGCCGAGCCGATAGCCCATGCGGCGCCACCATAGGCCGGAGACGAGCCACACCACCGCGCAGACCGCGATGAAACCGGCGAGGGCGAGGGCGGTATCACGCAAGGCCTCGCCGCGGTGTTCGCCGGTGATGAAGGCGAAGATATCGCGCAGGGCCGCCATGTTGACGTTGAGGGCGAAGGCCGCGATAAGCGCCAGGATTACCGACCACAGGCGCAGCAGCGGGGTGAGCCGGTGGACGTGTTGATACTGCGGTGTGGTGCTGGACTGATCACTCATAGTCCGCTCATCCGTTCGCGGGCTTGGTGGGCAAGGCGGGTGCGGAGGGCGTCGGCAAGCGGGGCTTCTAGGCCCTTAATGGTGGCGTCCGTGCTGGCCGAGGCCGTATGGAGCTGCAACTTTTTCAACCCGAGCGCGCGGTCGATAGGCCCGGAGGTCACGTCGACGAATTGGATGCGGCCATAGGGCACCACGGTGAAGGAATGCCAGAGCTTGCCGCGGGTGATAAGTAGCTCATCGTCGGTTTCGAGCCAGCCCATGTTGCGCACTTGGGCCGGGATGAGCCAGAGCAGCCAGAAGAAAAGGGCGACGAAAATTCCGGCCGCCCAATAAAACCACGGGGTCCACCAGAAGCCTGCAGCAGCGGCGGCCGCGGCAAGCAGAAACATCCAGCTCAGGTGGTGGATATAGCGCGAGGTAACCAGGCGCGGCGAGACGGGATTCATTTCTTCGCTCATAGTTATTGACAGTATCAATCGGGTCCAGCTCTTGCGTCACTTATCGCTAATCGATATTATCGAATTACGACAACATCGAAAGTCGATAAGTTATCGACGGAAAGGATTGTCATGACCACCCCACAACCCGCCCCCAAGGCCGAGCGCCGCGAAATTAATGCGGCAGCCGGTCTCGCCCTCCTCACCATCATCATCCTCGGCCCCACCTACCTGCGCGACCTTGCCACCGGCCGCTTTTCCACCGCACTGAGCGCAGCCATCCCAGAAGGCCTAAGCAAACACAACCTCGACGGCGGACCATTCTGGATACTCACTGCGGCGCTCGTTACCAAAATCGCGGCAATCTTAATCATCGCGTTCTTTGCCTACCGTCTGGTCAGGCCAATGCTTCGCGGGCAGGTTTTTAATACGAAAAATATCCGCCTCCTGAACGGAATGACCGCCGGCATCCTCGTCTGGTTTATCGGACGGTTCGCACTCGAAGGCCTGGGCAATAACTGGGCCTCCTCACAGCTTGGAATCGACTGGTGGGCCAGCCAGGACGGAACATCCCTTGGCGAGCTCGCCCTGCCCTACCTCTTCGTCTGCACCTTGCAGCTCTTCTCGGCCGCCATCAAGCGCGGCTGCAAGCTGGAAGAGGAGGTCGAAGGCCTTGTCTGAAACACAAGAACCCCAGGTGGTTTGCCACCTCGACCGCATCATGGAAGAGCGCGGCGTTACCGGCGCGGGGCTCGCTAGAGAAGTAGGAATCACTCCAGTTAACCTCTCCGTCCTAAAGAATAATCGCGCCAAGGCCGTACGCTTTAGCACCCTGGCAGCACTGTGCACGGCATTGGATTGTCAGCCGGGGGATATCTTCGGCGTCGAGTAACAACCCTTGCCAGGGTGTTGGGTTTATGCAATACTTTGACTCATGTCCCCAAAGAAGAAGCCCTCCGCACCCATTTATAACCGGGTACGCGTGCTGCGCGCCGAGCGGGACATGTCGCGCGCGCAGCTGGCTGAGGCCATCGACGTCAATCCCCAGACCGTCGGAGCCCTCGAGCGCGGGGACCACTCCCCCAGCCTGGACCTAGCCTTTCGCGTCTGCGAAGTCTTTGACCTTCCGGTGGAGGCTATCTTTTCCCGCCAGGAATTTGCCCCTATGTCCACTGAAATCTATAGGAAGAATTCCTAATGGCTACCACAATTCCCGCCTCTGTTTCCCGCCGCAAGCGCTTGATCCTAGCCGGCGACATTTTTCTCGGCCTGGCCATCGTGGCGGCGGCCCTGCACTTCTTCGCGCTTGGCTTGTCTAATCTGCTGTGGCCGATAGCTGGCATTGCGGCGACCATGTGCACCACGTGGCTGCGCCAGTCCATTCGGCACCTCGACGTTCCCACTACGGAGATGGATGAGTACGAGCTGCGCCTGCATACCAACGCCCGCGACAAGGGCCTGAAAACCGCATTGGCCACGGCCATAGTGCTCTTCCTCGTCGCCGGCGCCACCGCATTTGGGCTGCGCTTCTCCGGCGCGGAGCAGGTTGCGGTGGAGGAAGCGACCTCGGGGGCCAATATCGCCATCTTCTTTGCCAAGCTCATCTATATCCAGCTGCTGTGGATTCCATTTGCGGTAGCCAAGGAATTGGCCAATAAGCTCAACGCGGACGAACTGCGCAGCGGCGGAAACTAGCGGAAGTCGCGGGAGCCGCGAGAGAGGAATTCGCCAAAGTCCAGCGGCTCTAGCTTGTCTGCGACCACACTGACCGCGCCGGTGGCATTTTGCACGATGCCGCGGATGATCATTGCGCGGGCGGTGCGGGCCAGCACCTTGTGTCGCGACCACAATCCGGGTGAAACCATCACGTTCATCAGGCCGGTTTCATCCTCCACTCCCAAAAAGGTCAGGCCGGACGCGGTGCGCGGACGCTGGCGGTGAGTAATGATGCCAGCGATGCGCACGCGAGTGCCATCGGGGACATGGGGGAGCTGGGAGGCAGGGAGGACGTCGGCAAGCGAGGCACGCACCAGCTCCATCGGCTGCTGGTTATGGGTCACGCCGGTGGCGGCGACGTCGGTAGCCATAAGCTCGAAGGCGGACATGCCGGGCAGGTGTGGCGAGGCCAGGGCGGAGGTGCCGGGTAGCATGCCCTCGCGCTCGGTGGCGGCAACGCCGGCCTGCCACAACGCTTGGCGACGGTCCAGCCCAAGGCACTCCAACGCCCCAGCCGTGGCCAGTGCCTCCACCTGCTCCACGCTGAGGTCCGCCCGGCGCGAAAGATCGGACACGCTAGCAAAAGGCGCGGCCGCCTCCACACGCTCGGCGGCGGACTCCCCCAGCCCTTTGATGAGGTTAAGGCCCAAGCGAATCTCGGCAGGTCCCGTCGCGCGAGCTTGGGCGCCGGAGTCATTAATACTTACCGGCAGCACCCGCACGTCGTGGCGCCGGGCATCCTGGATGAGCGACTGCGGGGAATAGAAACCCATCGGCTGTGCGCGCAGCAGGCCCACGCAAAACTCCGCCGGGTAGTGATATTTAAACCACGCGGAAAAATACACCAGCGAGGCAAAGGACTGCGAGTGCGACTCTGGGAAGCCATAGGCGGCAAAGGCCACGATTTTGGTCCAGAGCTTATCGGCCACCTCGCCCTCGATGCCATTGGTTTCGCGCAGACCGGCATAGAAACGACTGCGCAGCGCGGCCATCTTTTCCGGGGAGCGCTTCGAGCCCATGGCGCGGCGCAGATCATCGGCCTCGGCGCCGGAGAAGCCGGCGGCGTCGACCGCGATCTGCATCAACTGCTCCTGGAAGAGCGGAATGCCCAGGGTCTTGCCCAGGGATTTTTCCAGCACGGGATGGTCATAGGTGACCTCCTCCAAGCCATCGCGGCGGCGCAGGTAGGGGTGTACGGACCCGCCCTGGATAGGGCCGGGGCGAATGAGGGCGACCTCGACCACCAAGTCAAAGAAGCGGCGCGGCTTCAAACGCGGCAGCGTGGCTAGCTGCGCGCGAGATTCCACCTGGAAGACGCCCACCGCATCAGCGCGGCAGAGCATGTCATAGACTTCCGGCTCGGCGAGGTCGAGCTCCCACAGGTGCACCTCGCGGCCAGTGGTCGCGCGCACGGCGTCGATCATGTGGTGCAGCGCCTCCAACATTCCAAGGCCCAAAAGGTCGAATTTCACCAGGCCGGCGGCCGCGCAATCGTCCTTATCCCACTGCAGCACGGAGCGATTGTCCATACGCGCCCATTCCATGGGGACCACATCCGCAATGGGCCGATCGCACAGCACCATGCCGCCGGAGTGGATTCCTAGGTGGCGGGGCTGGCCGAGGAATTGCTCGGCCAAAGAAGAGACGTCGGCAGGCGGATCGGAGGTACCTTTCGACCACGCATCGGCCGAGCCCTGCGGGTAGCCCAACGCGCGGGCGGCATCGCGGGTAGCCCCCTTGCGGCGATAGGTAATGACATTGGCCACCTGCGCGGCGCGATCGCGGCCGTGGGTGCGGTAGACATACTGAATAACTTCCTCGCGGCGGCCGGACTCGATGTCGATATCAATATCGGGCGGGCCATCGCGGTCCGGGGAGAGAAAGCGCTCGAAGAGCAGCTGCGCGGAGATGGGCTCGGCGTTGGTAATGCCCAGCGCAAAGCACACCGCGGAGTTGGCGGCCGAGCCGCGGCCTTGGCACAGAATATTCTCGCGGCGGCAAAAATCCACCAGGTCGCACACAATCAGGAAGTAGCCGGGGAAGCCCAGCTGCTTGATGACGCCCAGCTCATGCCGAATCTGTTTCCTTGCCGCCTGCCTGATCTCGGCCGGGCGCGAAGCATAGCGGTCCTTAGCGCGGCGCCAGACCTCATGCTCCAGCCAGCTCATTTCGGTATACCCCTCCGGCACCGGAAAATGCGGCAGGTTGGGAGCGAGCGCGTCCCAGGTAAAGGAACACTCTCGGGCGAGCGCCACGGTTTCGGCGATGAGCTCCGGCCGATCCGGCAAGAGTTGCGCCATCTGCTCGCCGGATCGCAGCCAGCCAGCACCCATGGGGTGGGCGTGCGGCGCGGCGGCCGCAAGGGATTCGCGCCGGGCTAGGGCACGCTTGGCGGCGGCGAGCCGAGCTTGGTCGCGGGTCGCGGCCGCGGGCCGTGCGGTTGCGATGGCCCGCAGGTTATTGTATTTATCGAGGAAACGGTGCTGATCCGCATCCTCGGGGGACATGCTGCACGAATATTCGAGAACTATGCTGTCTATTTTTATTCTTTCGAGCAGGTTATCGATTTCCGCTAGCGCCTCCGGCCCCACCAGAAAGAAGCACTCCCCTTCCAGTTCGCGTGCCACCTCATCCAAGGGCGGATAGGCTACGCGATCCTTCTCCCCGGCTTCCATCCGGGCGCGCGCGATGAGGCGCGACAGGCGGCGATAGCCCTCCGGAGTGCGCGCCAGCACGGTCACCGGAGCCTCCGCGAGCGATAGCTCCGCGCCATATACGGCCGGAAGGCCTGCTTTAGCAGCAGCTTCGGCGAATTTCATGAGCCCATAAAAGCCATCGCGGTCCACGATGGCCAAGCCCTCAAGCCCCAGTTCCACAGCCCGGGCCACCAGTTCCTCCGGCTTGGCGGCGCCGTCGAGAAAACTATAGGAACTTACGGCGTGCAGCTCCGCAAAGGGCACGGTGGAGTGGCCGCGCTGGGCGGGAACCGTTGGTCCGTGAAGGTGATCCACCGGCACGGGCGCAGCAGATTCGCGGCCAGAGAGGATGCGCTCCACCCGCGACCACGACAGCGCCCTTCCACCATTAAATTCCACCCCACACAGCGTAATATCGAATTATTGTTCTAGACAAGCCGGTGGGACGTGATGCCCGCAATAGACAAAGCGGTTCGCTGATTGCTAAGTTGCTAAACAAGCAAATTATTTCACCTCCTACAAGAAGGGGATTCCCCATGCAGATCCGTCGCGTAGTGGCTGCTACCGCCGCCGTAACCATCGCCGCCACCAGCCTGGTGGCATGCTCTTCCGACTCCGACGACTCCAAGACCATCAAAGTCGGCACCACCGATGACGCAAAGAAGGCTTGGGTAGCGTTCGAGCAGGAAGCAAAGAACGCAGGCTATGACATCGATATCCAGCCTTTCGCGGATTACAACACCCCGAACCAGGCTCTGGACCAGGGCGAGCTGGACACCAATAACTTCCAGCACCTGAAGTTCTTGGCGGAGTATAACCACGGCAACGGCACCAACCTAGTGCCTATCGTGGCTACCGAGATCGTGCCGCTGGCACTGTTCTGGAAGGACCACGACTCCCTCGACGGCATCGAGGGTGAAGAGGTCGCCATCCCGAATGACTCCACCAACCAGGCTCGCGCCATCAACGTGCTGGTTCAGGCCGGCCTTCTCACCCTGAAGGACAAGGACAACCTGGAGCCCACCCCGTTGGACATTGATGAAGGGAAGTCCAAGGTCAAGGTCACCCCGGTAGATGCGGCACAGACCACGTCCGCACACGGCGAGGGCACCCCGGCGATTATCAATAACTCCTTCCTGGAGCGCGCCGGCATCGACCCAGCCACCGCTATCTTCCAGGACGATCCGAACTCTGAAGAGGCAGAGCCGTACATCAACGTCTTCGCCGTCCGCGAGGAAGACGCCGATAACGAGGACATCAAGAAGCTCGCCGAGCTATGGCACAGCGACGCCGTCCAGGAGGGCGTTGACGAAGACTCCGCCGGCACCTCCGTCGAGGTAGAGCGCAGCCAGGAGGATCTGCAGAAGATCCTGGATAAGCTCGAAGCAGATCTGGACTAATCACCCTTGCTTTTACCCCGCCGGAGACCCCGGCGGGGTTTGGCACTTTCCTAGCTAAGGACGCAAACACGTGGCAGATTCCACCCACCGCGGCACCCGCATTGAGTTCCGCGAGATCACCAAGATCTTTAAGCAGAAAAAGGCGCGAATTAAGGCGCTCGACCATGTCTCCATGACCATTGAGCCTGGCGAAATCGTCGGCATCATTGGTTATTCCGGCGCCGGCAAGTCCACCCTCGTGCGCATGATCAACGGCCTGGACACCCCATCCTCTGGCGAGCTACTGCTCGACGAGACCAATATCGTTGGCATGTCCGAGCGGAAACTGCGTGGCATTCGCCGCAATATCGGCATGATCTTCCAGCAGTTCAACCTGATGAGCTCGCGCACCGCGGCCGGCAATATTGAATACCCGCTGCAGCTGCAGGGCGTCGGCAAGCAGGAGCGCGCCCAGCGCGTGCAAGAACTGCTGGACTTCGTCGGCCTGGGAGACAAAGGCAAGAGCTACCCGGAGCAGCTTTCCGGCGGCCAGAAGCAGCGCGTTGGCATTGCCCGTGCGCTGGCCACCAACCCTTCGCTGCTGCTTGCCGACGAAGCCACTTCCGCCCTCGACCCCACCACCACGCAGGAAGTCCTCGACCTGCTGCGCCGGGTGAACAAGGAATTCGGCATCACCATCGTGGTTATTACCCACGAGATGGAAGTCGTTCGCTCCATCGCCAATAAGGTCGCCGTGATGGAAAACGGCCGCGTAGTAGAGCAAGGCAGCGTCTATGAGGTCTTCTCCAACCCGCAGACCTCCGTGGCCGCCAAGTTCGTGGCCACCTCGCTGCGCAACGAACCCGACGTCGTCGAAACCGACGACCTGCTTGCGCACGAAGGCCGCCTGTTTACCATCAACCTGACCGAGGAATCTGGCTTCTTCACCGCCGCCGCTCGGCTCAAGGAAGCCGGCGTGTCCATCGCCGTTGTCCACGGCGGTATCACCACGTTGCAGCAGCATTCCTTTGGCAAGCTGACCGTGCGGCTTAGCGGCGATAATAACGCCATTGAAGAGTTCTACCGCACGCTTTCTACCACCACCCAGATTGAGGAGATTGCACGATGACCGTCACCAACCTCGCCCAAGCCAACTGGGACCGCCTCGGCCCTTCACTAGCCGAGGCCATCGTCGATACCCTCATCATGGTCTCGACCACCCTCATTGTCTCCGGCATCCTCGGCCTTGGCCTGGGCATGCTGCTCTACACCACCCGCACGGGCGGCATCCTGCAAAACAGGTTTGTCTACGTCATTGTGAACCTGCTGGTGAACTTCGTCCGCCCCATCCCGTTCATCATCTTGCTGGCCTTTGCCCAGCCGTTGACCGTCGCTGTAATGGGCGGTTCCATCGGCCGCGGACCGGCCACCTTCGTCATGGTCATCGCGGCGACCTTCTCCGTAGCCCGCGTGGTGGAACAAAACCTCGTGTCCATCGATCCCGGCGTTATCGAGGCCGCCCGCTCCATGGGTGCCTCGCCGTGGAAGATCATTACCTCCGTGATCGTCCCGGAGGCCCTCGGCCCGCTGATTCTGGGCTACACCTTCCTATTTATCGCCATTGTGGATATGTCCGCTATGGCCGGCTACGTCGGCGGCGGCGGCTTGGGCGACTTCGCCATCGTCTACGGCTACCGCGCCTTCGAATGGGAAGTCACCGTCGTGGCCACACTCATCATCATCGTGCTGGTGCAGGCCGCCCAGTTCCTCGGCAACTGGCTCTCCTCCAAGGTCATGCGCCGCTAGCCCCCGCTTGCCGACGCCGCCTTCGCGCAGCCTACCCCGCGACCGGCTCCACGCCGGTCGCTACGATGGCCTGGCCTTTCTTCGGCGCATCGCCGCACGAGGAGACCACGCCTTCTACCTCGCGCTCCTCGAGCGCCACGCGCCAGCGCCGGCCGTCAGCGTGGCTGACCTCGCCGCCGTCGGTGGCGGTGAGCTGGCCATAGGAGAGGTCCTCGCCGGCGTCGATAAGCGCGCGGGCCACCGCCAACTCCGCCACCTGGCCGCGCGGGCCGAAAATACCGCGCCCGCGATTTACCGGGTAGAAATACTTCCCCTTCGCCGCCGCCGCAATCATCTGCGCGGCGGCTTCTTTATTCATGCGGCCAAAGGAATAGGCCCATGGCATGAGCATGACCGACGGCGCGAACCGGTGCCCCTTCGTGTGCGAGGTCTCCCACACCATATCCGGATAATCCGCCACCAGCTCCGCAGCCAGCGGCCGGCCCTTGACCGCACAGCACGTATCGCGCTTCGCATGCGTACACACCAGCACTAGCGGCGTATCCAAAGAGCCGCCCCCATTGCGGCCAGGCCCGGTCAGGTCCAGATCGAGGATTTTCTCTGGGCCCGTCAGCAGCACGAGTTCCATCACGCCCTGTTCGGCCCACACCAGGTAGCAGCGGTGCATCTTGCCCACCTGGCGACCGTTGCGGCCCGGCCGGCGAATAAGCTGCAGCCCCGCCGCGCCCTTCAGCTTGGACTTAAGCTGCGCTGTGAGCTCCGGCCCAAAGGTATCGCCATCAAGCACGTCTCGCGACCATCCGCCCGGCCACTCGAAAAGCACATAGACGGATTCCTTCTTCGCCGTGCCTGGCAGCGGCTCTACCTGGATATCTGAACAGAACTCGGTCATATACCTAAGCCTAACCTTTCTGCTTTTCAGCTCACACCCTTGGCAACAATTCGGCCACGAAGTGCCCCCTCAGCTATACAGTTCACGGCCGAAAATATAACCTAGGGGATATGTTGAAAGTCCGTCTCGCCGCAACGCTTCTCGTCGCTGCTTCTCTCAGCGGCTGCGCCGCCCACGAGACGGACCGCACCACCATGGCCGCGTCCGCGGATAATTCCCAGCTCAATCCGCTGGGCCAAGCCAATATGGAGATGAAAACCCTCCGGCCGCAGGCGCCCTCCGAACTCACGGTGACCGACGTGCGCATCGGCCGGCACGAGGGTTTTGAGCGCGTCGTCTTCGAGCTCGACGGCGGCGGCACTCCCGGCTGGTTCGTGGACTATGCCGACACGCCCACGCAGCAGGGCTCCGGCAAGACCATTGATTACTCCGGCGAGACCGCGCTCAATGTCAATATCGACGGCGTGGTCTACCCCTTCGAGGCCGGCAAGGAAGACCCCCGCATCGGCGTGGTGGATGCCCCCACGGAGGGAATTGTCACCCAAGTGGTCAACGGCGGCACCTACGAGGGCCGCTGCCAATTTGTCATCGGCATGACCTCTCGCAAGCCTTATTCCGTGCAGGTGCTCGATAACCCCACCCGCCTCGTGGTCGATATTCGCGATTAATAGGTCGCCTCAACCCGCCAGCGGCCGCCGGACCATACCAACAGCCAGGCCCGCTGATGCTCTTCGTGGTCGGCTTGGCCCACCACCTGCAGGCGCGCTACGTGCTGTGGAGCATCGGTCCACCACTGCGTATCCACCGGCCAGGGGCCGGCCCAGCCCAGCACGCGGAAGCGATGCGCGCCCCAGCTCAAGGCCACCGGCGCCCCGGACAGGAGGGCCTCGGCGGTAACGAAGACGGGTCGCTCGGCGGCGCCGATAAGCTGAATGCGCGCGGCCGGATGGTTCGGCCCACCGCCCAGCCGCGCGGGCAAGGGTGCGGGAATGCGGCCGGGCCACTCGCCCTGCGGCGGGGCGTCGCGCTGCTCGCCATAAGGCACGTACTCGATACGCTCGGCCACCCCACGGCCGCCCACCGCCCGCGGCTGCAGCACACGATCCACCCCCAGCTGCGATTGCACGCGGGCGATCACGCGCTTGACCTGCTCCTGCGAGCCCTCCCCGCCCCAGAGACCTGCAGCGGACGGGGCGGCGACCTCCACCGGCTCCAACGCTAGGCGGCGGATGGCTGCGCCCTCACCAGTAGCGCGTGTGAGCCAACCATCGAGCTGCCAGCGCACCCGGTCCGCGGTAGCCTGCTCCGTCAGCGCTTCCTGCGTGCGCCACACCCGCGCCAGCTCCTCGCCGGTGCCAAACTCCGCCACCACGCGCAGCCGCAGGCACACCTTGCCGGCCGCTTCCAAGCGGGCATGCAGCCGGGCCGCTAACTGGCGAGCTGCGAAGGCGGCCGCGTCCACGCGCTCGATGCGCTCTTCCATCTCCACCGCCAGATCCGGGCGCGCCAGCTCTGGGGCCACGCGCCTATCCGCACGGGCCTGGGCCAGCTCGTGCGCGCGCCGGCCCGGCTCACCAAACCGGGTAGCTACCTGCTTAAACGGCAGCGCGGCTAAATCGCCCAGGCGCCGCACGCCCAGCTTATCCAGCTGTGCGATAAACCCAGCCTCAAAGCCCAAAGCCTCATCGGCTGCCAGCACGCCTATGGGCTGGGTAGCCAAAAACTCCCGCGAGCCACCTTCTGGCACCACCGCGCCCACACCACGGTGCCGGGCCGCGATGACGGCCGTGGCAATCTCATCGGCCACGCCGAGGGTGGAGTCGAAGCCGGCGTACGAAGAGGCGTCGACAAGCATCTCTAGTGCCTTCTCTCCGTGGTAGCGCAGCGCCGCGCCCGCATCCACAATCGCCAGGCCCGGGCGCAGCACCTCCACCGAAGACGCCACCGCATCTAAGCCGGCCGCAACCTCCGCAAACGCCGCACCATCCCGATCCGGATTGGCCTCCACCACCGTCGCCTCAGGGCACAGCGCTTGGGCCTGGCGCAGGCGCATCCCACGCCGCACGCCCGCCCGGCGCGCCTTCCTATCGCACACCGCCACCGCGTGATTGCGCGCAATAACCATAGGGCCCTGCCCGCCGGCGGCCTGGATGGGCCAATCCGGAAACCACACGGCCGCTACCCTCATACGGCCTCCAACCAGCGGCGCTGCCCCACCGTGAGCACCCCGCGCGAGGTAGCCTGCTTCGAGGTCACCTCCACGTCCATGTCCACGCCGCGAATGCGCCCGCTGCCCTTGCCGACGCCCCGATAGGCACTCACCCGCGCCCCTATCCCCACCGCCGTGCCGGGCAGGCGCGTGCCCACCGTAAGCACGGCCGCGCGCCCGCCGCGCACCTTTGCCAGCACCGGCCGCGCCTTGGTAGGGCTCACCTCGCCGGGCGACCCATGGTGGACAACAAGGTCTAGCCCTTCCGCCAATACTCCTGCCACCATCCAGGATTCCAGGCCCGGATCCGGCACGGTTACCACGCGTTCGATAACGCCCTCCTCGGCCACTTGTGCGAGTAGCAAATCCGGCCACCCCACCACGCCTACATGTCCGCCACGGGCGGTGAGGTGGCAGATAAGCTCCACCACCAGCGCCGGACAATTCGCACAGTGCACCACCTGCCGGCGTGCCAACCCACCTGCGGGAAGCAAGCGGGCCAGGCCAGGGAGCGTATCTACCAGCTCTTCTTCCGGGCCACGCTCCATAGCGCGCATGCGGGTACGCAGCATCGCCACACGGTCCGACCGGCTCAGGCCGGCCACCGCTTTTTCTAGGCGAACGCTCGTTTGACTCACCCGAATAGTATGAACCCTCACCCGGACACATGCAAGTATATGTTCGAATGGTAGCCTTAGCGGCATGAACTTCAACGCTGCCTACGGCGCCATGCGCGAGCACACCACTCCCATCCCTACTCCGCCATGGGTGCGCTTGGGCTCGTCCATCCTCATCGGTGCGGCCGTGGCACTCTTGGCAAGCCGCGCGCATATCTTTGCCGCACTGGTTGGGGCGCTCGTATGCCTCGTGGCGGCCTTCGTCCTCGTCTTTGCCCACCCCTACCGCCGCGCGATGCGTTCCTATGCCAACAAGCGCAATGTCGCTCTAGTTCCTACCATCGCACAGCTCGTGCCACTGATGATTCTGTGGCTTATGGTGATGCTCGCACCCATCGTGGCCCTGCCCGCGTGGGGCGCCGGGCTGGTGTGGCTCGTGGTCTTTGGGCTGAGCTTTTTCGTCTTCCCCCACGTGGATGGCACGCGCCGGCTCGCGTTTGCCTAATCTATACGACACTTTTCGAGGTTATCCACAGCTTTTTCGGCCCACGGCGGGTATGCGGGCCGGGTTATCCACAGAATCGGCCGTAGCGGTTGCGCCGGCCCTGCGCCGGTATGGGTGCGCGCCGTAGCGTTGCAGGCATGAACGCACTCGAGACCTACCTCACCGCCTTGGGCCCTGGCATGGACATCATCGCTGGGTGCCAAGGCATGTCCGGGTCCGAGCTTATGGACCGCGGCGCGCCCGATGCCATCGCCGCCGATCTGCTGCTTTTGTGCGAAAGCTACTTCGGCCGCACCAAATTTACGCGCCTGCAGCGCCGCGCTATTGCCGACGCCCGCCGCAACACCCACTCCATCGCCACCCTTACCGCCCTAGAACGCATTGTTAACCGCGCGCCCAGCAAGAAGCAGGCCTGGCAGCTGCGCGCGGAATGCTGTGCGATGGCCGGCTCGATGAGCCACATCCTTAAGCACGCCCGACGGCGCCTGCGGGAGATGAAAGACGACACCGTAAGCCCAGGCGTACGCACCTACCGACGCCCCAATGATTACTGGACGCTTGCCATCACCGGAACCTCTAGTTTCATCGCGGATCTCAACGCCGCGCTGGCCGCGACTGGAAAGCAATCGCTCGAGGCGGTAGAAAAGATTTTCTTTGACCAAGCTGCGGCCGCGCGGGCAGAAGTGGTGACCAATGCCATCGTGCCGTTAGACAAATTCATCCGCATCCGCGACGGTCATGGTGATGATATCGAGCTCGATCTGACCAATGGCGCCACCATCACCGGCACCGAATATCTGCGGCGCGTGCTCAACGACGTCGGCTTTTCTGGCGATAAAGAAACCGGCTACGTCACGCTCGTGCACCCCGAAGAAGGTCCAGTCAATCTCTACCGCACGGCGCGCGTGGCCAATGACAAGCAGCGCATTATGGCCGCCGCAGAAAACCCACGCTGCGCCTGGCCGGGCTGCAACCAACCGGCCGACCTCTCCCAAGTCCACCACCTCAAGGCGTGGAGCAATGGCGGGGAGACGAATATGAAAAACCTGGTCATGTGCTGCGCTTACCATAATGGCGTCAACGACGATGACCCCAACGCCCCACCTCGGCGCGGCCGCCTCGAGCGGGTGGGCGGGCGCATTGTGTGGCGGCCACCGTTTACCCCACGCGAGTAAGCGCCGCCCGCTAAAACGAGCGAGAAGGCGCTCAGCACTAAACTGAGCGCCTTCTACGCATGCCGTTTTACTCCCACTCGATGGTTCCTGGTGGCTTGGAGGTGCAGTCCAAGACCACGCGGTTGACGTCCTTCACCTCGTTGGTGATGCGGGTAGAAATCTTCTCCAGCACCTCGTAAGGCAAACGGGTCCAGTCTGCGGTCATGGCGTCTTCCGAAGACACCGGGCGCAGCACAATCGGGTGGCCATAGGTGCGGCCGTCGCCCTGCACGCCAACGGAGCGGACATCGGCCAGCAGTACTACCGGGCACTGCCAAATCTGGTCATCTAGGCCGGCATTGGTCAGCTCGGTGCGGGCAATGAGGTCTGCCTCGCGTAGCGTCTCCAAGCGCTCCTCGGTTACCTCACCGATGATGCGGATACCCAAGCCCGGGCCCGGGAATGGCTGGCGGCTAACGATCTCTTCTGGCAAGCCCAGCTCGCGGCCGACGGCACGCACCTCATCCTTAAACAGCAGGCGCAGCGGCTCGACCAGCTTGAACTCCACGTCATCTGGCAAACCGCCGACATTGTGGTGAGACTTAATATTCGCCGTGCCATCGCCGCCGCCAGACTCGACTACGTCCGGGTACAGAGTGCCCTGGACGAGGTAGTCGACGGTGGAGCCTGCGGGGGCGTCGTCAAGCACGCCTGCAACCGCGCGCTCAAAGGAACGGATAAACTCCGCGCCGATGGCCTTGCGCTTGGCTTCTGGGTCGCTAACTCCTGCCAGCTTTTCCAGGAAGGCGGCACGCTCATCCGCAGTCACCAGCTTCGCACCGGTGGAGGCGACAAAGTCCTTTTCTACCTGCTCGCGCTCGCCGGCACGCAGCAAGCCGTGGTCAACAAAGACACAGGTGAGGCGATCGCCAATGGCGCGCTGCACCAGTGCGGCCGCTACAGCGGAATCTACACCGCCGGACAGGCCACAAATAGCGCGGCCTTCCTCGCCCACCTGTGCGCGGACATCCGCGATGAGCTGCTCGGCGATATTATCGGCCGTCCAGTTCTGTTCTAGGCCAGCAACCTCAGTAAGGAAGCGGGTAAGAACCTCCTGGCCGTGCGGCGAGTGCTGTACCTCAGGGTGGTACTGCACGCCGGCCATCTTCTTGTCTAGGCACTCCATCGCTGCAACCGGAGCACCGGCCGACGTGGCCGTAACCTCAAAACCTTCAGGAGCGGCAGATACGGCATCGCCGTGAGACATCCACACCTTGTGGGTAGCCTCCAGGCCTTCGTGAAGTACGCCGCCCTTGACATTCATATCGGTACGGCCGTACTCACGCTCGCCAGTCGACGACACGGTGCCACCAAGCGCATGGTTCATGGCCTGGAAGCCGTAGCAGATTCCGAAGACTGGGATGCCAAGCTCAAGCAGCTCCGGCTTCAGGGCCGGGGCGCCGTCAGCATAGACAGAGGACGGACCGCCCGTCAGAATAAGCGCGGCGGGATCTTTAGCTTTGATTTCCTCCACAGACGCGGAGTGAGGGACAACCTCGGAGTAAATCTTGGCCTCGCGCACGCGGCGGGCAATAAGCTGCGCGTACTGAGCGCCAAAGTCCACAACGAGGACGGGGCGCGGGGTAGTATTTGGCTTAGTCACGCCCCATAGTCTAACCCACTAAACTGATTGCTTATGAAGCGCTTGGCTATTGTGCTCTCCGCGAGCCTGTTGTTGTGCGGTTGTGACACCACCCCGACTACGGCCGAGGTGACGTCTGCGCTGGATGAACAAGGCCCGCAACAGGTGACACTTCCGGCCGCGGAAGTCTTTGGAAGCGAGTGGGATGAGTGGGTTCCCTTGTGTGGCACTCGACAGGCAGAGCGTGTGGGTCATCCAGAAGTTGCGCATAATTCGGTGGTTCTACGCGCGAGCGGTGAAGAAAAGGTTGTAGAGCTCAATCCCTCGGGAGTACGCGTGTGCCCGGTCCACAACGCAGGGCAATGGCGGCCGATGACAGGCAAGACCACGTGGAGGCGTGAGGGCGGCTGGCAATTGGTTTCCTAAACCACTCTCCTACCTCGCCAACTGGTATCTGTTCGGCGGCGAAGGAAGCCCTGAGACAAAGAAACGCGGCTGCGCCAAGAAGGCACAGCCGCGTCAGGACTCTCGCGCGGATTAGTAGCGGACGGCGAGTTCGACCTTCTGGAAGGACTTCAGGTCGGTGTAGCCGCACTTGGCCATGGAACGGCGCAGCGCGCCGACCAGGTTGGTGCGGCCGAAGGGCTCACTGGAGGGGCCATGCAGCACGGTTTCCAGCGACGGGGCGGCCGACTCTTCGGCGGCTTCGGCCGGGGTACCGGTGGTGAGGAAATCGACGTCCAAGTCGGTATCGGCCCCGGAGAACTGGACGAAGCCGCGTGGGAAACGCGGGTGGCCGGCCGTGGCGGGCCAGTACCAGCCCTTGCCGCCGGCCTCGCGGGCCTGGGCAAGCAGTGGGCCGAGAGCAACGCCGTCAGCGCCGCAGGCAAAAGCCTTGGCAATATTGCCGGAGTTTTCAAACTCGGTATCGGCGATGATGTGTACGTAGCGGCCGCCGGTCTCGTCGAGGTAGTCGCGGCGGGCTGCGGCGGCGTCGGCAATCGCGGTGCCCATGGCCGAGTCGATGCCAACGGTCTCGGCGTTGGTGGTCACACCCGCGCCTACGATGACGCCGGCCGCGCCGGTGCGCATCAGGTGTAGCGCGGTGGTGTAGTCGGTAACTCCGCCGGCAATGACGGGAACGTCAAGGGAACCAATGAACTCCTTGAGGTTCAGCGGCTCGCCGCCGGTAGCCACGTGCTCGGCCGAGACCAGGGTGCCCTGGATAAACAGCAACTCGGCACCGGCCGCGATAACCTTCGGGGCCATCTCGCGAGCATTTTGCGGAGAAACGCGCACAGCAACGGTAACTCCGGAGTCGCGGACTTGGGAGATGCGCTCGGTAAGGAGGGCGTCGTCAAGCGGGGCAGCGTGCAGCTCCTGGATGACGGAATTATCGCCCGGCTGCGAGTAAATGCGGGCCAAGGCGCCCTCGAGGTCCTTGTGGCGGCCCCACAGGCCCTCGGCATTAATGACGCCCAGGCCGCCCTGCTTGCCCATCTCGATGATGAACTCGGGGGTGGCGAGCGCATCGGTGGGGTGGGACACGAAGGGGATGTCGAAGGTATAGGCGTCGATGTTCCAGGTCGTATCCACGTCCTTAGAGGAACGGGTACGGCGCTGCGGCACGATGGATAGTTGCTCTAGATCGAAGGTGCGGCGGGCCTCGCGGCCGATGCCGATTTCGGCGTATTCACGCATGATATTCCTAGCGGTAGTTTGGTGCTTCTGCGATTTGCTGCAGGTGGTGCGGGTGGGATTCCTTCAAGCCCGCGGCGGTGATTTGGACGAAGCGCTTGGTCTTCAGCTCGGCCAAGGTGGCGGAGCCGGTATAGCCCATAGACGCGCGCAGGCCGCCAATAATCTGGTGCACGATGGCATCGATATCGCCGCGGAAGGGCACGCGGCCCTCGACGCCTTCCGGAACCAGCTTGTCCTCGCTGCGGACGTCGGCCTGGAAATAGCGGTCCTTGGAGTAGGAGCGCTTCTCACCGGAGAGGCCGCGGCCCTGCATGGCGCCCATGGAGCCCATGCCGCGGTAGCGCTTGTACTGCTTGCCCTGGTAGACCACGATGTCACCGGGGGCTTCGGTGGTGCCGGCAAACATGGAGCCCAGCATGACGGTATCGGCGCCGGCCGCCAGGGCCTTGGCGACGTCGCCGGAGTACTGCATGCCACCATCGCCGATAACCGGCACACCGGCCGGGCCAGCTACTGCGGCGGCCTCCATCAGGGCCGTAATCTGCGGCGCGCCCACACCGGCGACGACGCGGGTGGTGCAAATGGAGCCCGGGCCGATGCCGACCTTGATAGCGTCGGCGCCGGCATCGATCATTGCCTGGGCGGCCTCGCGGGTGGCGAGGTTACCGCCGATGACATCGACCTTGGAGCCGAAATCCTTCTGCACGCGGGAGACCATTTCCAGCACGCGGTTGTTGTGGGCGTGGGCGGAGTCGACGACGAGGGCGTCCACGCCGGCGTCGACAAGCGCGGCGGCGCGCTGGTAGGACTCTTCCCCGGTACCGATGCCGGCCGCAACCAACAGGCGGCCGGCCGAGTCCTTGGACGCGTTGGGGTACTGCTCGGTCTTGACAAAGTCCTTGACGGTAATCAGGCCGGTGAGCTTATTGTCCGCATCGACGATGGGCAGCTTTTCCACCTTATTGGCCGAAAGCAGTTCGAGGGCTTCCTTCTTAGATACACCCTCGCGCGCAACGACGAGCGGCATGGCCGTCATGACCTCGCTGACCTTGCGGTCAAAGTCAGGCTCGAAGCGCATATCGCGGTTGGTGCAAATGCCCACTAGAGTGCCGTCCTCGTCTACCACCGGCAGGCCGGAGATGCGGAAGCGGGCGCACAGCGCGTCTACTTCCCCGATGGTCATATCCGGGCGGGCGGTGATGGGGTCAGTAACCATGCCGGACTCGGAGCGCTTCACAATTTCTACCTGCTCGGCTTGGTCCTCGGTGGACAGGTTACGGTGCAGCACGCCGATGCCGCCCTGACGGGCCATGGCAATGGCCATGCGGGCCTCGGTCACGGTATCCATGGCGGCCGAGGCAAGCGGGACGCCGAGGCGGATATTGCGGGTAAATTGCGCGCCGGTATCGACCTCGGAAGGCACGATATTGGATTCGGCGGGCAACAGGAGCACATCGTCAAAGGTCAGGCCGCGCAGGGCTACCTTGTTCGGGTCATCTCCACCAGTATGAATACGGTTCTCGCTCATCGAGGTCTCTCCTTAACAGGTTTAGCGGCTACCACAACTGTAGTGCGTTGCCGGCCGACGACACCATTTGGGCAGGGGGTAAATTGCCTCGGGAGGGTAAGTTCAATAGGCTCGCAGGTGTGAACTTCTTCGCCAATATGCCCCGCGATCCTTTCGCCGATGATCCGAATGACCCCGCCTCCTTCTTGGAGGAGGACGAGCAGGTCATGCCGCTTACCGACGACGACCGGATCGCCATCATCCACGACCTCGCGCTGGTGCAGAAATTCGCGTCCATCCTCGGCCCGCGTGGCATCGATGGCATCTTCTTCTTGTGCGAGGATTGCCAAGAAAACCACTTTTATGAGTGGGACATTATGGCCGCTAATATGCGCGCCACCCTGGAAGGCGAGCTAGCGCCGGTGCATGAGCCGGGTGCTGAGCCGGATCCCTCCCGCTACGTGCCTTGGGACTACGCCTTGGGTTATTTGGATGGCCTGGAGGGCCGCTAGCTTCTACTGCTGCTGGCCCAACTCGATGGTGGTCGTCGGCTCATCCTCAACGTTGGGGTTGGGCTGCGGGTTTGGCTGCCCCTGTTCCGTGACCACCACGGTTTCGGTGGCGTACTGAGTTTCGGTCACGGTGACCTGCTCCGGCTGCTGTTCCGGTTGCGAAGGTTCTTCCGCCACGGTTTCGGTGGCAGTCTCCGTCACGGTGTGCGGGGTGGGCTTCGGTTGCGCAGCGCGCTTTTGTTCCGCCTCGCGGTTGGCGGCTACGGCCTTTTCTTCTTTGCCTTCGGCCTCATCCAGCTTGGCGCGGGCATCCTTCATCAGTTCGCGAGCGCCTTCAATATCGCCTTCGGCCGCGCGAGATTCCATCTCTTCTAGCGTGCCGGCCAGCTCCACGTTGCGGGTCTTATCGCCCTTATCAAAGGTTCCGGCGTGCAGCATGGCTCCACCGGCGCCAGCGATGACTAGGGTTGCGGCCGCCGCACCGATGAGCCCATGTACGAACGGGCCGCCGCGGCGGCGCTTGCGGGCCTGGCCTAGGTCGATGACCTCAGGCTCAGCGTCGGCGCCTTCTACCAGCGGGGCTGGAGGCATCTGCTTATCGACGTCCCCCTTTAACTCCAGCAGCAGCTCCGCCAGGTCATCCTGGCCTTCGGAAGGGTTAGTTCCCTTCGAAAGCTCGGTGAGGAATGCATCATCATCTACCAAGGGCTGGAGCTGGTCTGCAAGGCCGTCATTATCGCCGTGGTGCTTCGGTGCCATGATGGTGTCTCTCCCCCTTCCTTTCTGTTAAAAGATATCTGCTGTACGAGTCGGCCGTTAGGCCCTTAGCGCGCAGTTTCCTGGGCGGCTTGGAGGGTCTTTCGCAATTGAGCGAGTGCTCGGTGTTGTGCGACACGAACCGCGCCTGGGGTGGAACCCACAATTTCCGCGGTCTCTTCTGCCGACAAACCGTTGAACACGCGCAGAATCACGATGTTTTTCGCCTTGTCACTTAACGTATCGAGCAAGGCGCGCATTCTGTTACTACCGTCGGCCTCTAGCGCCCACTCTTCTGGGGTAGCTTCGTTCGCGGAGTCTTCTGGAATTTCTTCGGTAGGGGTGGACTTATCGCGCCCCATGGCGCGGTGGGCATCGGTGACCTTGTTGAACGCAATGCCGTAGACATAGGCCATAAACGGGCGGCCCTTGTCCTCGTAGGAGCCAATGGAGGTGGCCACTGCAAGACAGATCTCTTGGGCTACATCCTCCGCGGTGGGTTGGCGGCCGCCACCGATGCGGGCGCGGCAGTAGCGCAGCACCTGCGGGTGAATGATCCGCAGAACTTCTTGCAGCGCTCGACGGCTGCCGTCGACGGCATGCGGGACGAGATCCGCTAGCTCCTGTTCCTTATCACTCACGTATGCACCCTCTGACATGTTTTAAACCGGTAACTAACCATATTGGCACACGGGAAGATTATGCAAAGGCAACGCGCGGCCCCAGCGCGTGCGCAACCCGAGCGGAAGAAAATTCACAAACCGTTAACCTTTGTTGTTTCCGCTGGTAAACCGCGGTGCCGGAGGGACGAACAGGGGAAGAATACCTAAAAGTCAAAAATAGGTAACCCATCGTTAACCCACGCGCGAAACACTACGTGAGGTTGCTTCCCGCGACACTGCGGAAGCCGCACTAGAATTCTCGCCCTTACAAAGGAGCTAAGTAACGTGTCTCAGCCTCATTTGCTTCCCGGTCCCACCGCTGACCTGTGGGATTGGCAGCTACAAGGCGCCTGCCGCGGAGAAAACTCGGACGTGTTTTATCACCCAGATGGCGAGCGCGGCCGCGCCCGCGCCCAGCGCGAGAACCGCGCCAAGGCCATCTGCAATTCTTGCCCGGTCATTGATCTGTGCCGCGAGCATGCCCTGCAATCCGCCGAACCTTACGGCGTCTGGGGCGGAATGAGCGAATCCGAGCGCGTCGTTGCGCTGCGCCAACGCCGCCGCGCCGCCGCGCCGGTCAACGCTTAAGGCAGAAGGTTAGGGGGAGACGAGGGCGTCGGCAAGAAAGCGCCCCGTCACCGAGTCTTGCTGCTCGGCTAAATCGGCCGGGGTGCCGCTAAAGACCAGCTGGCCGCCGGCCGAACCGGCACCGGGGCCCAAGTCGATGGCGTGATCGGCATGCGCGAGAACGGCCAGATTGTGGTCGATGCAGACGACGGTGTGGCCGGAGTCCACCCGCTCATCACGCCTTGCTCCACGTAGGCCACACCCGCACCGCTGCGCTTGGGGCAGGCACCCTCAGAATGCGCGGAAAAGAGTGCGGGTTTGGTGCCATTGGCCTTGGCGAAGGCCTTGCGAATGGGGTCGGTATCTGCGGTGACCTAGATGTATTCCACGACCCTAGCTAGGCACAACAAAACCCGCCGCGCGGAAAGCGGGGCGGGTGATGTTGGGAAAGTTTAGTGCTGGTGGCCGTGACCGGCGTCAGCAGGCTGCTCTTCCTGTGGCTTTTCCACCACGGAGGCCTCAGTGGTAAGAACCATGCGGGCCACGGAGGTGGCGTTGACCACGGCGGAGTGGGTGACCTTCACCGGATCGATAATGCCGTTATCGATGAGATTGCCGTACTCGAGGGTATTGGCGTTGAAGCCCTCACCGTTGGACATCTCGGCAACGCGGGAGACGACGACGGCGCCGTCGAGGCCAGCGTTTTCGGCGATCCAGTAGGCCGGGCGGGTCAGGGCGCGGGCGACGGCGAGAACGCCGACCTTAGCCTCGCCCTCGAAGCCCTCGGCGAAGGACTCGAGTTCCTTGGAAATCTGGACCAGCACGGAGCCGCCGCCGGCGATGACGCCCTCTTCGACGGCCGCGCGGGCCGCGTTGATGGCGTCTTCGACGCGCAGCTTGCGCTCGTTGACCTCGGTCTCGGTAGCCGCACCGACGCGGATGACGGCCACGCCGCCGGAGAGCTTAGCCAGGCGCTCCTCGAGCTTTTCCTTATCCCAGGTGGAATCGGTGCGCTCGATGTCGCGGCGAATGTGCTCGCGGCGCTCCTCTACTGCTTCAGCGGTGCCGCCGCCATCGACGATGACGGTGTCATCCTTGGTGATGGTCACGCGGCGAGCGGAACCGAGCACGTCGAGGCCAGCCTCGTTGAGGTTGACGCCCACCTCTGGGTCGATGACGGTGGCGCCGGTAACGACGGCCAGGTCATCCATGAATCCCTTGCGGCGCTCGCCAAAGTACGGAGCCTTCACGGCCGCGACCTTGAGCACCTTGCGGATGGAGTTGACGACGAGCGCCTGCAGCGGCTCGCCCTCGATGTCCTCCGCGATGATGAGGGTCGGGCGATTGGTCTCGGCGATCTTCTCCAGCAGCGGCAGGAAGTCCGGCAGGGAGGAGATCTTGTTGCGGACGAGCAATACTGCGGCGTCGTCCAGCACGGCGTGGTAGGTCTCTTCCTCCGTAGCGAAGTACGGGGAAAGGTAGCCCTTGTCAAAGGAAATGCCCTCGGTGACGTCGACGGTGGAGTCGATGGTCTGGGATTCCTCGACGGTGACCACACCGTCCTTGCCCACCTTGTCCATGGCGCCGGCGACCATCTCGCCAACCTCCGGGTCGCGGGAGGAGACGGTGGCTACCTGGGCGATTTCGGAAGAGGAGTTGACCGCGGTGGCGCGGTCCTTGAGCTCCTCGACGGCCTTTTCGGCCGCCGCCGCGATGCCGCGATTGAGTTCGATGGGGTTGGCGCCGGCCGCTACGTTGCGCAGGCCCTCGAAGATGAGCGCCTGGGCCAGCAAGGTAGCGGTGGTGGTGCCGTCGCCAGCGATGTCATTGGTCTTGACAGCAACGGACTTGACCAGCTGCGCGCCGAGGTTTTCGAAAGGCTCCTCGATGTCGATATCGCGGGCGATGGTCACGCCGTCATTGGTGACGGTGGGGCCACCGAAGGCCTTGGACAGCACGACGTTGCGGCCGCGCGGGCCGAGGGTGACCTTGACGGCATCAGCCAGCGTATCGACGCCGCGCTGGATTCCCTCGCGGGCTTCTTGGTCGAATGCAATGAGCTTTGCCATAAGTGGGCCTACTTCTCGATGACGGCGAGCAGGTCACGGGAGGACAGCAGCAGGTACTCCTCACCGTTGTACTTCAGCTCGGTGCCGCCGTACTTGGAAAAGACCACGGTATCGCCCTCGTTGACGCCTACCGGGGTGACCTCACCCTTGTCGTTGGTGCGGCCTGGGCCTACGGCAACGACGGTAGCTTCCTGCGGCTTTTCCTTGGCGGAATCCGGGATAACCAGGCCGGAAGCGGTGGTGGTTTCAGCTTCTACGATCTGTACGAGGACGCGGTCCTCGAGAGGCTTAATGTTTGCCATGATGTTTCCTCCGTAGTGTTCGTATGCGCGCCGGTATGGCGCGCGCGTGCCGGTTGTGGATGTCCAGCACAGCCGTCGTCGCGGGTGAACAACTGTGGGTCAAACAACCTGATTAGCACTCTACCCTCGTGACTGCTAACCCTCAACAATGACCCGGCCCACATTCCGACACCCTCAGCGATCCCTTCAGCGCTCTCGTTGCCCGGCGCGGACAAAGCCGGCCAGCGCCAGCTTGACGACGCCCACGGCGATAAACATGGCACCAAAAATCACGGCGAAGGCCGGCCACCACAGCTCGTCTACCAGCGTTCGGCCGAAGGAAACCTGTGGGGTGAGCAGGTGGTGGAGTGGGAGGAGCGTCGCCAAGCACAGCGCCCAGACCACGCCGGCCGCAGTCAGGGTGAGGCACGCCGCCTCCCCTACTTGCACGCGCGCCCAGGCCGAGGGAGTGGCGCCAGCCAGCGTGAGGCCGCGGATATCGGAGGCGATGCGCCCGCGCATGAGCAGTGAGGTAAGCACGGCGCCCACGATGCTGGGGGCAAAGACCGGCCCTAAAAGGGCGACAAAGACCTGCCACGAGGACAAGGTGCCGCCGACGCCTGCATCGTTTCCAAAGCGCAGGCCCGAGCCGACGGCGACGATAAAGCCGCCGAGGAGCACCCACGGCACGATGTGTGGGGTGGAAAAGTGCCGGCGCACCCGCACGTTGGCCCCAGCGATGCCGGCCGCGCGGGTCCATTGGTCGATACCGGGCATGAGCCAAGGTAAGAAGAGGGCGACGAGGATGACGAGCCCCATCTCGGCCGACAAGAGGTCACCCGGGTCATCGATGTGCAGGCACCCGTAGACCGTGCCGCCGATAGCCGCGGCCGCAAGCAGGAATTTCACCAGAAGCCACATCGGGTGTGCGGGAGTACGCGGCCGGAACACGCGGCGCAGCGGAGGCAGCGCACCAACCAGGGCCGCGGACGTGCAGACGGATACCGCAATGGCGGTGACCTGGCCGGTAACGGCGATATCCGGCATGGGGATGCCGTCGCTGCGCAGGGCGCGCACGCACGGGTCAAGCAGAGGTCGGGCCGGCAGCACGCCGAGAAATCCGGCAGCCGCGCTGACCGCTGCGACTTGGCCCAGAATGAAGGCAACAATCATCCACCCGGGCATGCCCACCATGCGCCAAGAACGGTAGACCGGCTCGCGCTCGGCGATGATAAGGCGCATCTGCGATAGTGTCACCAACACCACCACGCACAGGGCCATGCCCAGCACCGTGCCACCCAGCGGGCCGGCGGGATTTTCTTCGGCCCCGGAGGAGGCAACCAGCATGGCCAGCGCCAGGGTGCATGAGGTGGAAGACACCACCAGGGTCAGCGCCACGGCCAGCCACGATAGCCAATTGGACTGTAAGTCCTTAAGCCACACCAGCATGGGCCACCTCCTCTAAGGAGATGATCCTGTCGGCCGCCTCAGCGGCGAGGTGCGAGTGGGTCACCATGACCACGCTGGCGCCATCGCGGGCGGCGGCGCGCAGGTGGGAAAGGACGGTGGATGCGGTGGCGTCGTCAAGCGCGCCCGTAGGCTCGTCGGCGAAGATATAGGGCGCCTGGGCCAGCAGTGCCCGGGCGACGGCCACACGTTGCTGCTGCCCGCCGGAAAGCTGCGCGGGCAGGCGGCGCTCCAACCCGCTAAGGCCGAGCGAGTCAAAGACCTCCGCCACCTTGCCGCGTGTAGGGCGCCGGCCGGAAAAGCGCGCGGTCAAGGTGGCATTGCGCTGGGCGTTGAGGGATTCCAGCAGGTTATAGTCCTGGAAAACAAAGGCTCGCTGCTTGCGCCCCGGCGCATTGACTCGGCCGGAGGTGGGCTTATCGAGCCCGGATAGCAGGTTCAACAGCGTGGTTTTTCCGCTGCCGGAAGGTCCCATGATGGCGACGAATTCGCTCGGGGCGATGGACACAGTGACGCGATTGAGCACAGTGCGGCGGCCGTAGCGCTTGCTGAGGTTATCTGCTTTTAACATGCCTTTGATTCCACTCGGCCGCGCAGAAGAAAGACATGGAGTGGGCCGCCCAGAAAATGGTAGAGCTAGCTCTACTGCCCCACCCTGGGTAAGGCGGCTAGGCTCATGGGTTATGCGAACCCTCAAAGCCTGCGCGTGGAGCCTCGTCCTCGGCGCGCTATTTATCCCGGCGTTGGTGGTTTCGGTGCTGATGCTGCCGTGGATTCCGCTGGTGGGACGCGCCGCGGAATTTGTCGGCCGGTTGGGTGCGCGGTGGATGGGCGTGGAGATCCCACCTCGGCGCGCAGGCCGGTGGTTTGATTGGCAGCAGTTTTATCACCTTATTGTGCAGCTATTGATTTCGGCTGCCTGCTTTGCCGCGTGGACTGCCGTGGGCTTTTCGGCGGGCGTGCTGGCAATTGCGCCGTTCGTGCCAAATACCGAATTCTTCTTTGGTGGGTGGTCTACCTCCAACCGGCCGCTCATTTTCTTTACCTGCTGGCTCACCGCGGCGCTGCTGGTGGCTTTATTGGTAGGACTTAACCGCCTCTTGGTCTTGGCGTCAACCTCGCTAACCCGGCTGGCGTTGAGCCCTTCGGCCGAGGAGTTGGCGGCCTCGCGCGCCACGCTTATCGATGCCTTTTCCGGCGAGCGCCGCCGCATCGAACGCGAGCTGCACGATGGCCCACAGCAGTACCTCACCGCACTCAAGCTCAACCTGGCCGCGGCGAAATTGCAGGCCCCTCCCGAGGCGCAACCGGCCCTGGCCGATGCGGAACATAATGCCTCATTGGCCTTGGCCTCCCTGCGGGCGACGGTGCGCGGCATTGCCCCGCAGGTGCTTTTTGACGCCGGACTTATCCCCGCCCTCGACGAACTCCTCGCCCACTCCGGACTGGAGGCAGAACTACACGTCGAAGGCGCCGAGCGCTCAGTGGATGAAACCACTGCCCTGCTGGCTTACCACGCGGTGGCCGAGGCGCTTACCAATGCTTCCAAGCATGGCGCGGCCACCCAGGCGACGGTAACGGTTGCTTTCGGGCAGACGTTGCGCCTAGACATCGTTGATAATGGCACCGGACCCTGCCCCGGCCCCGGAGCTGACTTCGGCCCCGCAGCCAAGAAGCCAGGTGAGCCGGGCACCGGTCTCGCCGGGCTGCGCGAACGCGCCGCCGCACTGGGCGGAACGGTGAACTTTTCGGCAGCAGATGACGCGGCTGCGCGCGAACGCGGTGGCCGACTGCAGGTCGAATTACCGCTGAAGGAGGCCGAATGAAACTACTACTGGCGGAAGATTCCGCGCTGCTGCGCGCGGGGCTCGAGCAGCTACTCAGCGCTCTGGGGCATAGTGTTACGGCGGCCACGGATGCCGAAGAACTGCGCGCTATTGCCGGGCAGGAAGATTTCGACCTGATTATCAGCGATGTGCGCATGCCACCGACCATGACCGACGATGGCCTGCGCGCCGTGCATGACCTGCGTGCCGCAAATCCCACCCAGCCGGTGGTGGTGCTGAGCCAATACGTAGCGGCAAGCTACCTCGACCGGCTCTTGGAGCACGGCGGCTTTGGCTACCTGCTCAAGGAGCGCGTTTCTGCTGTAGAAGAATTCGTGCGCACGCTAGACGAGGTCGCCCGCGGCGGCACCGTGGTGGACCCAGAGGTCGTAACTGCGCTGCTGTCGGCGCGGCGTACTGGTTTAGCCCAGCTCACCGCCCGCGAGCGGGAGGTACTGGGGCTTATGGCCCAAGGATTGAGCAATAAAGAAATTGAAGACACGCTCGTTCTTACCGCAGGAGCGGTAAGCAAGCATGTCTCCAATGTGTTTATGAAGCTCGGGTTTCGGCCCGAAGACGCCAACCGACGGGTCAAGGCCGTATTGGCGTGGCTGCGCCATACAGAGCGCTAGCCACACCCGCCACACCCAGGCGCGATGCTAGTTACTTTTTCGAGCTGAGCCCGCCGAAAATATCGCTGGAGCTCAGGGAGCTGCCGCCCTCCGGATCCTTGGGCACCTCTGGGGTGTCTGGGTCGGTGGACTCGGTGGAGTCGGCGGGGTCGGTGGCGTCGTCGGCAGGCGCAGCGCCGCGATCCTTCTTCTTGAGGGAAACCTTGTCCACCAGCGTGTTATCGCCTTCGTTGAAGGTGGTGAAGGTGAGCTTGTCATCGGAGACGTCCACGCGCATGTAGTCCTCGGTGTAGTCCTGGCGCCACATGGCGGTGGACTCGTGGGCAAGCTTTGGATCGATGGTCTCCATGCGCGCGCCCTTGTGCTTTTTGTTATTCACGTCGGTGAAGTCGTAGTACTTGCCACCGCCCGCGGTGGTGGTGGTCAAGTACAGCGCCTCGCCATCCTTGGGCTCGAGAACGTCGCCGCGCTGCGGCTTCTTTTCAGGCAGGACCGGCTTATTGTTCTTCATCAGGTGGCTGCGGGTGTAGATGTGGTCGTGGCCGGAGAGCACGGCATCGACATTGAGTTCAGACAGCACCGGGGTGAGCTTCTCGCGCAGGTTGGTGACGTCCTTATCAAAGTGATGCGAGCCCTGGGAGTACGGGCCGTGGTGCATGCCGACGACGATCCAGTCATTATCCGCGCCGCGGGATTCGATGGCCTCGCGCAGGAACTGCTCGTGGCGGGCGATATCGGCGTCGGAAGAAGCATTGGAGTCCAGGCCGATGAAGAGTACGTTATTGCGCTCGAAGTAGTGGTCGCGGATATCGTCCGCCTGATGCGGGTTGGAGAAATGCTCATCATGATGCTTCATGGTGAGGTTATAAGTCTCGTGATTGCCCGGGACCGTGTTGGTGGGGATGTGACGAATCTCCGGGGCGGAGAAGTACGCATCGTACTGCGGTACCTGCGCGCCCCACCCCTCAACCTGGTCACCCAGCGACCAGATCATGCTGGCATTCGGCACGTGGGAGGCCGCGTGACCAATGGTCTTGCGCCACTGTTCGGCTTGGTCATCCACCTTGAGGTCCACGCCGATCTGCGGGTCGGCGACGGTAAGGAAGGACCAGTCATCGCCATTGGAGCCGGTGTTGAAGGTCTCTGGTTCGGACCAGCCGCCTTCCTCGGAACCAACGCGGTAGGAGTACTCAGTATCCGGCTGCAGGTCGGTGGCGGTGGCGAACTGGGACTTGTACAGCAAGGCGCCAAAGTCGCGCTCGTCGGCCTGGAAGGTGGTGGTGCCTTCTGGGCCGGTAACCTCGAGGACCTCGTCTGCCTTGGACTTGGTGCGCCAGGTGACCATGACCTGGGATTCATCCTCGCCCGGTTGCAGGATGGTGCGGTAGATGGGCGAGTCAGCGGCCAGCGCCGGGGTGGCGGGCACGATGACGGCGGCGCCACCCACGGCGAGGGCGGTGGCGAAGGAGGCGACGAAGCGCGATGAACGAAGCATACAGTTTTCACCTTTGGAGTCTTAGAAGAAGCGGTACGGCTCCCTAGAACACCATAAGAATGTGAACACCGTATTACGGGCGCGCGAAAAGCGCTTGAACCCTAGCTGTGAGGGGCGGGGATTTAGAGGCTCTTATCGGAGTTGATAACGGCCGCGCGCCAGAGGGTGTATTCCTCCGGGTTATCTTCGCGGTAGTTCTTCACTGCGCGAATGCCCTGTTCCACGGATTCGATGACGGTATCGATGGTGGTGTCTTCGCCCTCGGCATCAACGAAAATGACGGGGCCGCAGATGGAGCGGATGGGGTCCTGCAGGAAGGCGGCGTTGCCGGTGGCGGCTGCGTTGCGTGCCAGGGAGGCTACCGGGTTCGGCTCGGCGCCTTCGGCCTTAGCTTCTGGGTTGTAGAGTGCGGCGTAGGTGGTGCCGTCTTCCTGGAAAACAACGGAGACGCGATCCTCGGTGGTGCCGCCCAGGAACTGGTTGGCGTGCTCCAGCTCGAACTCGAGCTTGCGGCGGGTGAGATCAGGGTTGACAAGGAAACCGACGGTCATGAGAGAAAGCTCCTTCAGAAAGCCAAGAGGGCATGAACGCTCTTTAGAGTACCGGCCCACTGCCCCGCCTGCAGCGCGAGCGAGAAGAACTTTAGGTTAACTGCGGCTCTTCTACATCCAGCTGGGTATCGGTGCCTACGCCGAGACCAGAGGGCTGGGCGCCTTCGTGGATGAGCTGCGCGCCGATGGCCGCGATCATCACGCCGTTATCGGTGCACAGGGAAAAGCGCGGCACGCGCAGTTCCACCCCGGCGGCGGCGCAGCGCTCGGCGGCCAGCTCGCGCAGGCGGAAATTAGCGGCCACGCCGCCTCCCAATAACAGCACGCGGGCGCCGGTGTCCTCGCAGGCACGCACGGCCTTGGCAGTCAGGACATCGGCCACGGCTTCTTGGAAACTGGCGCATACATCTTCCACGCTGATGGTCTCCCCTGCCTTTTCGGCGCGTTCCACGTAGCGGGCCACGGAGGTCTTGAGCCCGGAGAAGGAAAAGTCGTGGCGGTGTGGGCCGCGCAGATCCTCGGCGCGGGACATGCCGCGTGGGAAGTCGATGGTGGCCTCGCCGCGGGCGGCGAGCTTATCAATCACCGGGCCGCCCGGGTAGCCCAAACCAAGGAGGCGGGAGACTTTGTCGTAGGCTTCACCGGCGGCGTCGTCAAGCGTAGAGCCCAACTCGCGCATGGGCTTGCCGACGGCCTCTACCTCCAACAACTGCGTATGCCCGCCCGAGACCAAGAGGGCCACCGAGTGCGGCAGCTCTTCGCCTTCCAGGTTGGCCACCGCAACGTGGCCGCCGAGGTGGTTAACGCCGTAGAAAGGCACGCCCCAGGCCGCGGCATAGGCCTTGGCGGCCGAGGCTCCCACCAGCAAGGCACCGGCCAGGCCAGGTCCCACGGTGGCGGCGATGGCATCCGGCTTTTCGATGCCCGCCTCATTCAGCGCCGCTTGCATGACCTGCGGCATGGCCTCAAGGTGGGCACGGGAGGCGATTTCCGGGACGACGCCGCCGAAACGGGCGTGCTGCTCCATGGAGGAGGCGACGGCATTTGCGAGGATCTCCATGTGCCCGTCCTCGCTAAGCTCGACGATGCCCACGCCGGTTTCATCGCAGGAGGACTCGATACCCATGATCTTCATGACTGCTCCTTATTTTTCTTGACGCTCGGACTGGCGCGGGCGCACCATCACGTGCGCATCTGCTCCGGAAGGTTGGTAATAATTCTTACGAATCCCCTGCTTGGCAAAGGCATAACCCTCATAAAGGCCGATAGCAGGTTCGTTGCCTACCCGTACCTCGAGGAAGACCGGGGCGTCTTTAAGATCCGCAATATGGCAAATATTGTCCATCATCATGCGAGCGATGCCGCGGCGCTGTGCGGCGGGGTCGACGCCAATGGTGTGGATTTCAAATTCTGGATCAGCCGCTGGCCCCATCATGCCGATTCCCGCATAGCCTAGGAGCTCCACGGGTTCCGGCGCCTCGAGTGCACCTTCCACCCCGAAATAGAAGTTGAAGGGCTGGGCCATTTCTTCCCGGAAAATCCGGCTGGACCACGGGGTTTCGCCTGGAAAAAGGACCTCTTCCAGTTCGGCGCACCGAGGTGCATCGGCCGGGGTTAGCTCGCGCAACTTCACAGTTCGACCTTGGGGATGGCGGCAGAAAGCTGTTGCTGCTTCGGCGGGACCGCATCCGGGCGGCGTAGGTACAGCGGCACGACGGGAGCGGGTTCTGCCTCGAGGTCGGCCGCGGCAACGAGGGCCGTCGCACTCGGATGGGCCGCGCGGTGCGGCAGGGCGGCGAGCTTCTCGGGGAGTTGCTCAGCAAGGCGATCCGGGATGATGACTTCCGCGGTGGAGGCAAGTTCCACTTCGAGTTCGGCCGGTTTCGCCACCGCGGGGCCAGAAATGCGCTGCACACCGGAGTCGGTAGCGCGGTAAGTGGCCCAATAGATCTCTTTGCGGCGGGCGTCAGTAGCTACCAAGGCGGTCGCTTCCTCGGCCGCGGCGACAGGATCTACGTCGAGCTCGGCTGCGGCCGCGATGGCATCGTGGGTGCAGATGCCGTGGAGGGGGATAGAGAGAGCGTCGGCAAGCGCGGAGGCCGTCGCCATACCCACGCGCAACCCGGTAAATGGACCCGGGCCCACGCCAGTGACCACCGCATCGAGGTCGGAATACTCCATGCCCGCCTCTGCGAGGACCTCGGTGATGGTAGGAATGAGCAGCTCATTATGCGCGCGGGTATCCTCCAACACGCGCCCGGTGGTCTGCCCGGTGACGGTATCCACCACCCCGGTAACCAGGGCGGTGGTGGCCGTGTCGATCGCGAGGACGCGCATTAGGCAACCATCTTCCAGGTGCCATCCTCGCGCTGGAAGCCCAGCGGCTGGGTGCCCTGGATCATGGGAACGCCGCCATCAAGGCTCTGGCCCTGCTGCTCCATGGCCTTGACCTGCATGTCAATCATCTCGCACACCTCCACCTTTTTCGGATCCAGCTCTTCGATGAAGGGCTTAGCGCTCTGGGAAATGGCTACCGCGTAGCTCTTGCCTTCCGGCACCGCACCATCTTCAAAGGTGATGTTCTCGGTATCGATCTGTGCCTCTTTGACCTTGTCTTCGCGCATGCCCGGGCAGATGAAACCAATGGCGGGGTACTCCTCGCCATAGACATCGGTAGGCATGACGGTCATGACCTCCAAGTTATTTGGCGCCTTGGCCAGCGTGGAGGAGAGGTTGCCCTCCAGGTGGTTTTCCTCGCGCAGCGTGGAGGAGGCAAGAAGAACCATCATGACAACGATAAAGATGGCGATGATGACGGCAGTGAGGTTGCGAGCGAATTTAGTCATGGGGTGAGTATGGCTCCTTGAAAAATGTTTAAGTTTCAGGCGGGCGGCGGTAATTCTGGCAACCGATGCTACCTGGTTCACCGCAACACAAAACCCACAGGGTAGTGCCTGCCAGTGTAGGCGGGCGACCCTGTGGGTGAGTAATTAACGCGAGATATTGCCGCTATAGCAACAGCAAGAGCAATACCTGCGAGGCAATAATCTTGCCGATAATTGTGGTGGGATAGACCGTGGCCCATCCGCGGCCGGCCAACTCGGTGCCGGTTTGATCACGAATGTAGGCAAAGACTGCGGGGTTGGTGGTCATGCCGGCCGCACAACCCATGGCCTCGTCCCACTTCAGCTTGAGCACCAGCATGCCGATGACGCCGATCAAGATGGCGGAGACTAGGGTGATGATAAGGCCCACGCCCATGATGGTCAGGGAGGATGGATCCGTCAGGGCATCGCGGAAGGAGGCGCCGGCCGAGGTGCCCACGCCGGCCAGGAACAAGGTAAGGCCCATATTGGACAAGGTCTCACGGGTGTGGAATGGCATCTGCCAGTTCAACGGGCCGGTACGGTTGAGGTAGCCCAAGAGCAGGCCAACGACCACGGGGCCGCCACCGAAGCCCAGCTGCAGAGTAGAACCGCCCGGCATTGGAATCGGAATGAGGCCAAGCAGCATACCCAAGGTCAGGCCGATGGCCATGGACAGCAGGTCCGCGTTACCCAGCGCGGCCTCAGAGTCACCGAGGTACTTGCGCACGTACGGCAAGCGGCTCGGGCTAGTCACCACGCGAACGCGGTCGGAGTAGTTGAGCACAGTGTCCGGGTGCGGGACGAGGTCCTTATCACCCTTGCGGATACGAGCGATGATAAAGCCGTGGTCGAGGGCCTTGATCTCGCGGATGGACTTACCGGCAATTTCCGGGTTGGACACGGTAACGCGGGTGTATTTAAGCCCAGCGTCCTCGGTCAGCTCCACCGGGTGTTCCTCACCCAAGACCTCAATGGCCTTATCGACGGCCTCTTCGGAGCCGTTGAGCAGGTAGGCCTCCCCCTCGCACAGTGGCATTTCCGGGACGGCGAGGCGGTGGCGCTCCTCGTCGGAGATGATACGAGTAGCCACTACGGTCTGGCCGGTAACGCGGTAGATATGCCCAGCGGTGTCATTGAAGTTCTTGGTCAGGCGCACGCCTTTGGCCACGAGCTCGGCGGGAATCATGCCCTCTGCGCGGGCATCTTCCTCATGGTTCACCTTGACAACCTTGGCGCCGATGGCGGCGACGAGAATCGCGCCGATTACCGCACCTGGGTAGGCCAAGGAGTAACCGACGACCGGGGTGGAATCGCCCACCATTTCCACCACGGCGGCCATGCCCGGCGTGGAGGAGAGCGAACCGGCGAACATGCCGACGGCTTCTGGCACGCTCAGGCCAAAGCCACGGATGAGGCCATAGCCAACGGCGACCAAAATAACCAACATGCCCAGCATGAAGACGGTGAGCTTCCAGCCGCGGGTTTTAAACTCGCGGACGAAGGAAGGCCCGAAGTTGAGGCCAATGGCATAAACGAAGATCGCCAGGCCAAATTGATAGACCAGCGGCGGAATTTGGATATCCGGATTAGCAGTAGAAAGACCCAGTGCCACGAACATCGCAGCCGCGGCACCGAGAGAGATGCCGAAGATCTTAATCTTGCCAATCGCTAGACCCACCGCCATGATGACGAAGAGAGATAGCAAAGGACTTGAGGCGAGAAAATTCAACACCTTAATAGAATTACGTAGTGGTTATACCCGGATCAAGTTTGCTTTCTGGGATATTCATCACTTAATCCCCCTTAAGGTCAAGATATGTGCTATACAACACCTTGCCAAGACCATGTGAAGCGGCGAACATCCTCTTCTGCGCCGGCATAGTCCACCGGCTCGCGGTCAATGCTGATAAATAGGTAGCGCTCCGCAATCTGTTCCACGAGTCCCCCGCCCCATTCGGCAATAACCACGGCGTCCTCTAGCTCCGTGTCCAGATCCAGCGCGTCGAGCTCCCCTAGCGGGTCCCCGGAATTAGCACCGCCTTCATCGAGCAGGCGGTAGGCATCCACGTGCACAAGGTCCGGCCCGCCCACAGTAGAGCGGTGCACGCGGGCGATAACGAAGGTTGGCGAGGTAACGCGACCTTTAACTTGCATGCCCTTGGCGACGCCCTGCGTCAGCGTCGTCTTTCCAGCCCCCAACGGCCCATCCAAGATCACTACATCGCCGGCTTCAAGCGCCGCACCCAGCTCTTCACCAAAGGCATGGGTTTCTTCCACCGTGGATAGGTCGCGGCTGCCGGATTCGGGAAAGCTACTGCGCATCTTCTTCTCCTATATACTCGCGCTCGGTGCGGCCATCGGGCAGGCACACCACCTCATAGTTGATGGTGCCTGCTGCTGCGGCGAGATCCGTGGCCGATACTCCCCCGTTGCCAAAGATCACGGCATCTTGCCCCGTGTCCACGCCATGCGGGTTCTCACCTAAGTCCACCACGATCTGATCCATGCAGATTCTTCCTACTTGCGGGTAGAGGTGCCCACCAATGCCCACGTGCAAGTCGCCCTGATAGCCGCGCGGCAGGCCATCGGCATAGCCACAGTCCACCGTGGCCAAAAATCCCGGCTTATCCGCCTTCCATGTGAGTCCATAGCACGTGCCCTCACCCGCTTGAATGGGCTTGACGTTAAAAATCTGACCGGACCAGGTCATGGCCGGGCGCAGGCCATGCTCGCGCCCCTCGATGGGCTCCAAGCCATAGCAAGCGGCGCCGACGCGCACCTGCTCGAAATAAGAGGACGGACGTGTCAGCACTGCGGGCGAATTGGCCAGGTGATTGACCGGGCATTCCAAGCCAATCTCACGCGCGAGCTGCAGGGCCGTGCGGAACGCTTCCTCTTGGGCGTCATTGTGCGGATTATCCGGCTCATCGGCGCACGCAAAGTGGGACATGAGCCCAAGCACCTTGATGTGTGGGGCATCGCGCAGCACCTTAAAGGTCTCTGCCCAATCCCCTTCGTCCACACCGGAGCGGTGCATGCCGGTTTCCACCTTGACGTATACCTCGGCAGGAAAATCGGCCTTGACCAGCTTATGCGCCTGCTCAAGGGAGTTGACCGCTACCTCGATTCCATTGGCCAAGGCTTCTTCGAGGATTTCATCTGTTTGCCAAATCCACGCCACGATGGGCGCATCCACGCCCGCGCGGCGCAGGTTCACGGCTTCCCGCAGGGTGGCCACGCCAAAGCAATCCGCGCCGGCGCGCGCCATCACCGGCACAACCTTGGCCGCGCCGTGCCCATAAGCATCGGCCTTGACCACGCACATCAGCTTGACCTCCGGACCCACCTTTTCCTTGATGAGGCGGACGTTGTGCGCAATGGCGGAGAGATCAATCGTGGTTTTCAGCATGCCCACCATTGTGCCACTGCTCACCCTTGGGCTGAATTCGGGCAAGGTGTGCCGCACTGACTCGCGATACCTCCACCTTGGAGTCGACTCATCCAATGTCCTCTATAGAAACTTGCCTCGTAAGTTTGATCCGCGAGCAGAAATCTTCATCATGGCTAACCACTAGCAATGCGCCCCGATAGTTTTTCAAAACTGAGACCAACCAATCAACAGTTGAAATATCAATGTTGTTAGTCGGCTCATCGAGCATTAGCAATTGCGGCGCCGGATCCGCTAAGAGCACTCTGGCGAATTCCGCCCTAAATCTTTCGCCTCCCGAGAGGGTCCCTGTCAACGCATGAACCGAGTCAGATTGAAACAACAACTGAGCTAGCTGATCACGGATGAACTGCGGATCCTCTCGTGGATTCGCGTTGGTAACCACGTCCCATACGCTTAGAGAAGGATCTAATCCAATTCGTTGACGCAAATACCCCGAGTTGCCGATCACGTAGCCCGCCTCACCGGAGTTAATTCGGTTTAAGAGCGTGGTCTTGCCACTTCCATTTGGTCCTGACAAGCGCACCCGTTCTGGGCCGACAATCGTCAGCCCAGGAATCGAAATAACCCGCTTTCCTTCCGGCAGCTCAGTTTGTGGCAGCTCGATATAGACCGAATCATCATCTCGTATGTTTCGCTCAGCTCGAGCTAAAGAGCGTTGGGCCGCTTCAACTGCGCCTGAATGGATTTGCGCTCTGCGTGATGCCGTCTTTTCGGATCGCTGCTTATCAAGCTTCATCGTCATGCCTGGTTTGCGCTTCGACTCCGCGAACTTCTTTCCACGGCGCGCATCACGCGCAATTCGTGTTTGCATTGCTTGTTGTTCGCGGAGTTGCTGCTTATAAGTCGCCTTGGCGGTAGATACTGCTTTCTGAGCTACTTCCTGTTCTGCATTAATCGTGGCTAGGTAGTCGGAATAGTTGCCTTGGAAGAAGCGTAGGTTCCCATCCCTTAATTCCGCTACCTCGGAAACTACATCCAACAGGTCTTTGTCATGGCTTACCACTAGCACCGGCGCCGCGGCATTTACCAACATATCTTTCAGATGCTTCTTAGCAGTTCCGTCGAGGTTATTGGTCGGTTCATCGAGGATAATGAAATCCGGCTCGGACAAGAACACCGCCACCAAAGCGACGCGGACCGCTTCACCTCCAGAGAGGCTTTTGATAGGGCGGTCCAACGGGATATCCAATCCGGCGGCGGAAAGGGCAGCGGCAATGCGCTCACCGACGTCCCATTGCTCCCCAATTAACTCATAGAGTTCTGGTTCATACTCACCGGCTTCGACTGCGGAAATCGCCGTGAGCACTTGGGTGACACCGAAGATGTCTGCTACTACATCATTTTCATTCCAAGCAAGGTCTTGTGGCAGGTACGCTATCGATTCCGGCTTTTCCACCGTTCCAGCAGTAGGCAAGATTTTGCCAAGGATGACGTTTAACAGAGATGTCTTTCCTGCACCATTATCCCCAATCAGCGCAGTTAAAGGGCCAGAAAAGGCACCGTTTAGGCCACTGAAGCAGGTTGTGCCATCGGGCCATACTAGGGAAAGGTCGTTCAATAAAATAGGCATGCTTAAATCCGTTCTTCCTTTAGTGTTTTACGCAAAAACACGACGGATGAGCACTGCCTACTCCTTTCACCGACAACAATTGCTCCCAATAGCATAACAGTTTCAAGCCTTGAGTTCAGAGGGTCGTTGCAACACTTTCCCTTAGGAGGGTGTTGTTG
>CALLKG010000047.1:0-3032 GCA_938008395.1 Corynebacterium tuberculostearicum | reverse complement strand
TTATCAGCCGTGCCCGGCGCACCGAAGTTGGTCGCTGAAGCTTCCACGAGTTTGCGCTGCGCCACGGAAGCGCCGACACCCACAAGAACCAGAACCGGCATGGTGAGGATGTACAGGCTGACCGCTGAAATTTCCTTGCGGCCAATCTTGTTGCCCATAAACTCCGGTGTGCGGCCCACTAGGAGGCCACCGATGAACACAGCGAGGATAGCCACAACCAACAAGCCATAGAGGCCAGTACCCACGCCGCCCGGCGCGATTTCACCCAGCAGCATGTTGAGGATGAGCAGACCACCGCCCAGTGGGGAATAGCTATCGTGCATAGAATCCACCGCACCAGTCGAGGTACCCGTGGTAGACACGGCGAACAGTGCTGAGGCATCAATGCCTAGTCGCTGTTCGATACCTTCCATGTTGGCGCCTGCCAACTGAGACGCACCGCCGACAAGGGTGTGCTGTGCCCAAGTCACCAGAACAACCATGACGGTCCACAAACCACCAGCCACGCTGAGCAGCGTCCACGCGTGCTTCTGCGACTTGAGCATCACACCATACGTGCGAATCATACAGAAAGAGATGACAAGCAGAGAGAAGATCTCCACCAGGTTGGTAAAGCCGGTCGGGTTCTCAAACGGGTGCGCAGAGTTGGCACCGAAGATGCCACCGCCGTTGGTACCCAGGAGCTTAATGGCTTCCTGGCTGGCCACGGGAGCACGGGAAATATCTACACCGGACTCCGTAACCAGGTTCGAGCCAAAGGTTTGCATGGTTCCGCCGAGGACGAGCACGGTGGAGATGAATAGCGACAGGGGAAGCAGGATGCGGACGAGGCCGCGGGTGAGGTCCACCCAGAAGTTGCCGATGAGGTGCTGACCATTCTCGGTTGCCAACGTATCGCGGTCATAACCCAAGTGGCCGATGCCGCGGATCAAGGCAACAGCAACACACATGCCCACTGCGGCTGAGGCGAAGTTTTGCACGGTCAGGCCCAACATCTGGGAGGCGTTGGTCAGGGTATCTTCACCCGAGTAGGACTGCCAGTTGGTGTTGGAGGTGAAAGAAGCCGCGGTGTTGAAGGCCATCCACGGCTCCACTGCGTCTTCGCGGGCGTTGCCAAAGCTTGGCAACACTGCTTGGAGCCGCTGCACTGCGTAAAGGACGAGGACGGAGGCCAAGCTGAAGCCCAGCAGCGCACGAGTGTAGTTCTTGGCGTTATGGCCCCGGTTAGGGTCAATACGCAAAATTCTGTACACAAGGCGCTCGACAGCCCAGTCTTTTTCAGAGGTATATGTGCGGGCCATCCAATTGCCCAGCGGCACGTAGGCCGCCGCTAGAAGTGCAAGGAGGGCAAGATACTGCGGCGCCACCGCCGCAATGCTAGCGATCATGCGAAACGCTCCGGGTCAATAAGGGAAATGATGAGATAAGCCACGAGCGCGACAACAATGATGAGCCCGATGACTGCTGTGATGGTGTTCATGTTCTACGCGTCTCCGTCCATAAACTCGTTGATGGAGGAAGGACCGCTGAACGCAAGGACCACGATCACAATGACCAGAATGTCCAACATGTGGGAGAGACCCCCTTGGGTGAAAGCGATACTAGGTGTGCCCGGTGCCCCAAAGCACCAAGCGCCGGTGCATAGTGCACCTGCCGAGCACTGACGTTAGGCCCGTTCCCCCTGGGACCTACCGGTTATTTGCGGCTTCTTTACGCCTCTCTACCCCGATTTTTACGCTTTATTTACACCCGCCTTTACCCCCGCCTACTTAGGGTCAACGAGCGCGTTCGTGATGCGTGCCGTGCACAGCCTCCTCCCCTCCTCATCTGTAATGACGATCTCGTGGGAGCACAGCGTCTTGCCCAGTTTGATGGCGGTGGCCGTCGCCGTAACCAGACCCGAGCGCCCGGAAGCGTGGTGTGTCGCATTGATGTCCACGCCCACGGCGACCTTGCCCAGCGTCGAAGCATGAATCACCGCCGCCCAGCTGCCGACGGCCTCGGCGATGCAGGCCATGGCACCGCCGTGGAGCAGCCCGAAGGATTGGGTATTGCCCTCCACCGGCATGGTTGCTACCACCCGTTTAGCCGACTCTTCCAGGATTTCGACACCCATCTTCTTGTCCAGCTCACCCAACTGAATCTTCCAAACCTCTGCGGCCATGCTGCACTCCTTACTTAACCCTAGAAATGTGACGCAGACTATACTAGCCTGTATTTACTGACCAACCGTTCGGAAACTAATGGAAAGGCCAATCTTTTCGCTATGACTGAAGCCCTCGTCCCCAGCTACCTCTCCGGCCAGTGGCTCACCCCGGACAATCCCTCGCGCGTTGCTGACGTGCACGATGCCTCAACTGGGGACGTTGTCGCCCTAGTAAGCGCCGAAGGCCTCGACATCGCCGGCGCCATCGACTACGCCCGTAGCATCGGGCGCGAGGGACTACAAAAGCTCACCTTCCACGAGCGCGCACTCAAGCTCAAAGAACTCGCGATCTACCTCCAAGATCACCGCGAGGAACTCTACGAACTGGCCAACCAGGCCGGCGCCAACAAGAGCGATAATTTCGTCGATATCGACGGCGGTATTTCCACCATGTTCACCTTCTCCTCGAAGGGCCGCCGCGAGATGCCTAACTCCACCGTCATGCCGGACGGCGAGGCAGAGGTCTTCTCCAAGGACGGCTCCTTCATTGGCCGCCACATCTACACCTCCATCCCTGGCGTTGCGGTGCAGATCAACGCCTTCAACTTCCCCGTCTGGGGCATGCTGGAGAAGTTCGCCCCAGCCTTCATCGCGGGCGTGCCCTCGATTGTTAAGCCCGCCACGCCGACCGGCTACATCTCCGCAGCCTGCGTGCGCCTCATGATTGATTCCGGGATCCTGCCGGAAGGCAGCCTGCAGCTCATCTCCGGCTCCGCCCGTGACCTGTTGGATCACCTGGACTACCGCGACCACGTGGCCTTTACTGGCTCTGCCGATACTGCGAATACTCTGCGCGCACACCGCAACGTCATCGAGGGCGGTATCC
>CALLKG010000046.1:0-3372 GCA_938008395.1 Corynebacterium tuberculostearicum | reverse complement strand
CACCTACAACGGCCAGACCCCGCGCAACGCCACGATGTTCGGCCCACCCGGGCGCCTTTACGTCTACGCCTCCTACGGCATCCACCGCAACGGCAACATCGTGTGCGCCCCGGTGGGCACGGGCCAAGGATGTCTACTACGCGGCGGCGAGGTCATCGAAGGTACCGAGCTCGCTTTCCGACGCCGCGGCACCACCGACTTCCATAACCTCGCCCGTGGGCCGGGGAACCTCGGAAAAGCACTGGGATTCACGCTGGAAGATAACGGCACGCCAATTCAACTCACCGAGCGTGAGCAAGAGCCGGAGTGGGTCTGCGGGCCGCGAATTGGCATCAGTAAGAATAAACAAGCACCTTTGCGCTTTTGGATTCCTTTCGACAAGACCGTCTCGGCGCGCAGAGGCCTGCCGCCGAGCTAATGAGGCCTAGTAACGCCCGCCGTAGCGTTCATCGCTCTCGATGGCCGCGAGGATGCGATCGTTGATCTGGTTGAGCTGGCGCACCTGCGTGCGAGTGAGGTTGTCCATCACGGAACGACGCGCCTGGGCGGCGTGCCCAGGCGCGGTGGCGACAACCTTATCCCAGCCGGCGTCGGTAAGCTGCGCCAGCGTAGTGCGGCCATCATTCGGATCTGGACGGCGCGTAACCCAACCTTGCTTCTCCAAGCGCGTGACCACCTGGCTAAGCCGAGAGAGCGAGCCGTTCGCTGTGTACGCAAGGTCGCGCATGCGCATCTCACGATTCTCTGACTCGGAAAGACGAGACAGAACGGTGTACTCGAAGAAGCTCAAGTCGGCGTCGTCACGCAGCTGGGCATCCAGAATGCTGGTTAAGCGGATGGTGACTCCCATGAGGGATACAAAGGAAGAGAGTTCCTCCTCATCGAGCCACTTCTTGTCCTTCTCGGTCATGAAATTTATTCTAGCAACGAAGGTTTAGAGGTTAAGCATCTGCTAGGCAGATTTCAGCGCTTCCCGGAGAAGCTGCGCCGCCTGACTCGGAGTCTTGCCGACCTTCACGCCGGCCTCCTCAAGCGCAGCCTTCTTGCCCTCTGCGGTTCCGGATCCTCCAGAGACAATCGCTCCTGCGTGCCCCATGGTTTTGCCCTCCGGCGCGGTAAAACCAGCAATGTAGGCCACCACCGGCTTGGTCACGTGCTCCTTGATATAGCGTGCGGCATATTCTTCGGCGTCGCCGCCGATCTCGCCGATCATGATGATGGCCTCGGTCTCGGGGTCCTTCTCAAAGGCCTCGATGGCCGTGATGTGGGTAGTTCCGATGATTGGGTCACCGCCAATGCCCACGCAGGTGCTAAATCCAATGTCGGAGAGCTCATACATCATCTGATAGGTCAGCGTGCCAGACTTGGACACTAAACCAATCTTGCCCGGGTTCGGAGCAGTCTCCGCTGGGATGATGCCTGCGTTGGACTGGCCAGGGCTATAAAGACCTGGACAGTTGGGGCCAATGATGCGGGTCTTCGACTCGCGCGCAAGCGCGAAGAGCTCCGCGGTGTCCTTGACTGGAACTCCCTCGGTGATGATGACGACCAGCTCGATGCCCGCGCGGATGGCTTCCTCAGCCGCGTCCTTGGTGAACTTGGCGGGGACGAAGATAACGGTGACGTTGGCGTCGGTTGCCTGCATAGCCTCGCGCACGGAGCCGAAGATTGGAATCCGCTGGCCATCAATGTCGACGCGCTCACCGGCCTTCTTGGGGTTGACGCCGCCCACGATATTCGATCCGGAGGCGAGCATGCGGCGTGTGTGCTTCATGCCTTCGGCGCCGGTCATACCTTGGACGATGATGCGGGAATCCTTGTTGAGAAAAATAGACATTGTTACTCCTATTCAGCCAGCTCCGCGGCCTTGCGAGCCGCTGCGTCCATGGTGGAAACCTGCTCCAGCTTGGGCAGGTGCGCGTCGTCGAGAATGCTGCGTCCAAGCTCTGCGTTGTTGCCGTCGAGACGTACGACGAGCGGTTTCGGCTCGATTCCATCGGAGGCCAGAATCTTGTAGGCCTGCACGATGCCCTTGGCCACCTCGTCGCAGGCGGTGATTCCGCCGAAGACGTTGACAAATACGGACTTGACCTGGGGATCCCCGAGGATCACTTCGAGGCCGTTAGCCATGACTTCTGCGTTGGCACCACCGCCGATGTCAAGGAAGTTCGCGGGCTTGGGTTGATTAGGCAGATCCTCGCCCGCATATGCCACGACGTCGAGCGTGGACATCACCAGGCCCGCGCCGTTGCCGATGATGCCCACCGAGCCATCCAGCTTTACGTAATTCAGGCCCATCTGCTGCGCCTTGAGCTCCAGCGGATCCGTGGCACCGTGATCGTGCAGGGCGGCATGCTCGCTGTGGCGGAACTCCGCGTTGCCATCGAGCGTCACCTTGCCATCGAGGGCGATGATGTCACCCTGTGCGGTCTTCACCAGCGGGTTAACCTCCACCAGGGTGGCGTCTTCCGCAGTGTAGACCTTGTAGAGCTGCTTAAAGACGGGCACAAGCTTGGCGACGTCCTCCTCCACAAAGCCTGCTTCATAGGCCATGTCGCGGGCGAGAGTGTCTGTCATACCATCGAGGGGAGAGAAGCTGCGGCGAATGAGCGCTTCAGGACGCTCCGCGGCGAGCTTTTCGATCTCCACGCCACCTTCCTTGGAGAGCATCGCTAGGTAGCGGCGCTTGGTACGGTCCAAGAGGATCGAGAAGTAGTATTCCTCGGCGATGTCGGCGCCCTCGGCCACCATGACCTTGCGCACGGTGTGGTCTTTGATCTTGAGGCCGAGGATTTCCTCGGCCTTTTCTGCCGCCTCAGCTGGGCTCTTAGCCAGCTTCACACCGCCAGCCTTGCCGCGGCCGCCAGTCTTGACTTGGGCTTTGACCACAACAATGGGCGTGCCGAGCTTGGCGGCTGCTTCTTCGGCCTGGACGGCCGAGGTAGCGACGATGCCTCGCAGGGTGGGTACGCCATGCTTTTCGAAAAGGTCCCTGGCCTGATACTCGTAGAGGTCCACTGGATCTCCGTTTCTCGCAATTTCTGGATGGACAACTCTTCACAGAATCGCGGAAATCTGGCACCGAATCAACAGGTTAGGAGACATTCGTAAATGGCAACTTAACAAGCTTTACGGTTCGCTGAAATTTTGTCCTAACCTGCTCAATTATTCGATTCTCTAGACGAATAGCAATTAGCTAAGTTCGCCATTGGGGGCACCCGCCCCCCCCTGCTCTTCATCCTGTCGATGAGTGCCGGGAACGGTGCACGCCCCCAAACAACAAAGAAACCCGACACCATTACGGTGCCGGGTTCCGGGCTGTGGAGCATAGGAGAATCGAACTCCTGACCTTCTGCTTGCAAAGCAGATGCT
>CALLKG010000045.1:0-2737 GCA_938008395.1 Corynebacterium tuberculostearicum | reverse complement strand
ATATGCACTCTTAGTGACATCGGGTTACGTCGTTGAAACAGGATCGTTATGAGCTGTTTACCTTTGGTGGGTGAATGTGACGCACACCTCACCTATTGTTTTAAGTGTAAGGAAACACTTTAAAGGAGGAAATCATGAAGAAAAAGATGGTAGCTCTTTGCGCTTCTGCTCTAACTTTTTGCTCGTCGATGACTGTTTTAACCCCTGCTATTGCTAATGCAGAAGAGTGTAAAGGGGTCACTGAGCGTAAAGAAGTGGCTAAAGATTTTGACAACACAATGCGCTGGTACGAATCCAAGATGAACTCGTGTGACACTAAGAAGACCTTGGACGCTTTGGACGCTGCCGGAGGAGCGTCCATTGTTGGCGATTTCATCGGTCGAGCGTATCCCCCTCTTGGAGTAGCCTCTGGCTACATTGGATTATGGGCGTGGGAGAACCAACATGCCTTTAAAGATTGCGCAGCAGCAGGGACAGGCGTCGTATTTAAAGAGGTAAATGGGGCCGTTGCGGAGTGCCATCCGCAATAATATGGCTATGGATACGACGCAAAAAATTAAAAACGGGTCTTTGCTCGCTTTAGCTATTGTCTCTTTAGTCCTATTCGGCTTGTGGCTCACTGATGTAATAGGACTTGGCTTGGTGGCCATTCTGGTTATCGTTATGACCACTATTTCTATAGGGATAAGAGTGTGGGCGGAGAACGCACAGCGTCAAGCTAAATAAGGAAACAACTTAAGCGCTTTGCGCCTCGGCCTCTTTGACGTAGCGATGCACGGTTCCGACCGAGCAGCCAAGCTCTTCGGCAATGGTTCGCATCGTCAATCCCTGGGCGCGAAGCTTGGCTACGCGGACGCGTTTTTCATTGGCGCGGGCAAGATACTTTTTGCGTGGCTCCGAGGTCCAGTTAGCGATAGAACGAGGGGACGCACCGGTTTTTTCGGCAAGCTCACGAACGCTCCAACCGTTTCGGTTAGCTCCGGTTTGTCTAGGCATAGGTCCCCTCCTGTACGAGCTTCTCGACATGCGTACGAAGCTTTCCTCCACGCGCTGTACCCGATTTCTTGCCGCCCTTGCGTCCAGCTCGCTGTTGATGGGCAATGAAGCTTTGGGCGGTGTGGTTTTTTGCTGTCCATTTGGCAATTGAGCTGGCTATAGAGCGGACTTCACTGGTAGGGAGTGGTCCTCCTGCGCTGCTGTTGATGGAACCGTTGAGGTCAAGAAGGTGGGACAGTGATGCACGGTAGAGCGCATCTGTTCCTGGGTAGTCCATGGCTCGGTTTAAGCGGTAGATCGCGTGACGACCCTCTTCAAAGAGTGCGCAATTTCGGCCTAAATCAGACCGTGCGGTGCGAGCCTTTTTAGGCAAGATACGCGGCATGGTTGAGGTGCGCATATCTGCCAGCTCGTAGGACGTCTCCGTCCCCCAGATGACTTCGCCGGGGACGAGCTCAGGGAAAACTGGGTTGCGTGTAATGAAGCCTGTGAACGCGGGATCTGCACCTAGGAGCCTGACTAGACCTTCCTGAATCCGCGCAGCGTAGCGCAGTGGTTTTACCGCCGCGTACTCGCTTCGGCAGACTGGATCCGATAGCCACCAGCCAACGTGAGCGCCACGATTGGTTTCGATGACCCAGGAAGGATCCGGGTGCTCGTGCGGCCTTTCTAACGCATCCATGACCGCACTTGGGCGGTCGATATCGACGACGAGAGCATTCACCATGCGGTTGGGATTGGCTTGAATGAAGCGCTTCCGAATCGCAGCAGTACCCGACATACGCTTCACCGCGCTCTTAGCGGAGCCGGCGTAGGCCCCGGCATCCAGCAAGCCCCAGTGCTCCGTCCAGGCGTCGGCTCGCGTCTGCGCTCTCGTCTTCGTTGTCATGCGAATCAGTCTTTCAGACCGGCGTGCACAGATCGGTAAATTCGTCGGCGTGTTCAAAGTTTGCACGAAGCCATATCAGGTATTAGGGCCTTCCGGCCCAAAAATGAGCCTTCCTAGCGAGCCCCGCGAGCTCCCTCTGGACCCTCCTGGATCCTCCTTTTGGACCCCTCCGTGCTGAACTTCTTCGGTTCACCAGACAACCCTCGACCCGACTAACACTAAGAGTGCCAATAGTGTGTTGCCGCTAGCGCCAGAAGACGAGCAGATCGAGAAGCTCGGCCCAACCGTGGATCGTGTTCATGGGGTTGGCAAGGATCGCGCCGACGGCAGCGCTTAGAGCGAGTGAGAGCTGCTCGGAGAATCGTCCAGGACTGGTGCGAGGGTGCGAGCGTTTTTGCATAGGGTTACTCCTTTGCGTGACCGTATTTCGGTCGTGCGAAAAGGAATATCCGAACCGCCGCGTTGTCCAACTCCAGGTGCTCGGTCTGGGCTGCCGCCCGAGCCGTCCGGCTCGGTTGCCCCGGTACAGTCCTCGTGTGCTCAATCGCGCAGAAGCGTCTGGCCCTCCATGGGTACCGCTGCCGGGTCTTTAATCGCTTAGACGGGCGCACAGCGCGCCGCGTGAAGCCACTACACCGCCCTGCAGGCCTGGCAGGCGCGGTCGGGTGGAATGTACCCAAATATGTTGCTGACCTACCCGCCAGGGCGGTCAGTCTTTCGGCGGGGTGCCGCCGGTCTTTCAGGCCGGATTTTCCGGCCTGAGCCCACGCCGCGAAGCGGCTGGGGATCACCACACTATATGCACTCTTAGTGACATCGGGTTACGTCGTTGAAACAGGATCGTTATGAGCT
>CALLKG010000044.1:0-4447 GCA_938008395.1 Corynebacterium tuberculostearicum | reverse complement strand
GTGAGCATGGCATTCATGCTTTGACGATGCTCGCTACGACACACACGGGCGCGCTGATCGCCTCGATTCTCCCCCGCGTACATGCCGTGCTGTGCCGAGGTGCTCAGTCGCGCGTGCTGCGTGTTCGCCGCGCGTGTGTGCTGGGCACGTCGGCCGTGCTTCCCGTGCTTCGACCTCGTGTGCCGCCCCTTGTGGATGTGGTCGACTCGAGTGCGTTGGAAGAGCGTATACCCGAAGCGGATGCCCAGGACCATGTGCCGCTGCCTGCGCCGGCCTGGCATGGCGCTGATACGGTGGCTGCGACATGGACGACCGTCGCGGACGTGGCACCCCCGGGGCCTGTCGGCGTGGCGCCCAAGCAGGCCTCGGCAGCTCCCGCACCAACGCCGGCATCAGTCCCAGCTCCAGCGCCAGCTCCACAGGCAACCCCTAACTGCGCCGGCCGCTCACCGAGTCGCCGCCCAGACCCGGTCCGGAGCCGCCCCGGCCGAAAGTACGAAAAAGCCGCCTCCCACGCGGGGAAGCGGCTCATTCGGCATGCCTATATGCGAGACTGCCTCAACTTAGAACATGGTGGCCAAATTACTTGGAGATGGACTTGCCCACGGAGTGCAGGTCCTGGCAAGACTCGATGACGCGCTCGGACATGCTCTGCTCTGCCTTCTTCAGGTAGGAGCGTGGGTCGTAGGCCTTCTTGTTGCCAACCTCGCCGTCAATCTTGAAGACGCCATCGTAATTCGTCATCATGTGGCGAGCAATCGGGTTGGTGAAGGCGTACTGGGTATCGGTGTCCACGTTCATCTTGATGACGCCGTAGCCCAGGGCCTCTTCGATCTTTTCCTTCTCGGAGCCGGAGCCACCGTGGAAGACGAAGTCGAAAGCGTACTCGTCCTCACCCAGGCCGAGCTTCTTCTGTGCCACCTTCTGGCCCTCGAGCAGGACCTCTGGGCGCAGCTTCACGTTGCCTGGCTTGTAAACGCCGTGCACGTTGCCGAAAGTAGCAGCCAGCATGTAGCGGCCCTTCTCGCCGGTGCCTAGGGCATCGATGGTCTTTTCAAAGTCCTCAGGGGAGGTGTAGAGGTTAGCGCCCGCCTTGGCCTGGACGCCGTCCTCTTCGCCGCCGACGACGCCAATTTCGGCCTCAAGGATGACGTGCGCGTTCTTAGCCTTTTCCAGCAGCTCCTGGGCGATGACCAGGTTCTCGTCGATGGGAATAGCGGAGCCGTCCCACATGTGGGACTGGAACAGCGGGTTCTCGCCGCGGTCCACGCGCTCCTGGGAGATAGCCAGCAGCGGGCGGACGAACTCATCGAGTACTTCCTTCTGGCAGTGGTCGGTGTGCAGCGCGATATTCACGCCGTAGTGCTTGGCGGCCTCATGAGCGAATGCGGCCAATGCCTGAGCACCCTTGACCTTGTCCTTCAGTGCCAGGCCAGAGCCGAAGGCGGCACCGCCGGTGGAGAACTGGATGATGCCGTCGGACTCGGCCTCAGCAAAGCCCTTCAGAGCTGCGTTAATGGTCTCAGATGAGGTGCAGTTGATAGCTGGGAACGCGAAGCCGTTCTTCTTCGCGGTATCCAGCATCTCGTTATAGACCTCAGGGGTTGCAATTGGCATGAGTTTCCATCCTTAAAAAGTGGGTTTGTGGTCAAACACGTTCCAACAGCCAAGTATGCCCGTTTCACGGAAATTCTGCCGCAAAAACCGTGTGACATTTTCAACCCAGTCATTTCCGGGACCAATCCACCCCGACAAGCGTGGGCTATTTAGCCAAATATCGCGCCACGCGGGCGCAGGCCTCCATCAGCATCCAGCCGGAAAGCTGCACGGACAAATCGCGCTCATCTACGCGAATGATGCCGACCTTCTCACTCATGGTGCGCCGGCCGAAGCCGTAGTTATGCGGCAGGCGCGCATCGGACAACCAGTCGGATCCGAAAATCGGCAGGCCGTCGACCTCGAGGCGGTGTTCCCACACCGACTCGGCCGAGGCCACCACCATGCGCGCGGCCAGCTTCTTCGTCGCACGGTTGGCGGGGGAATCGCCAGGCAGGCGCACGGCGACGTCGGCAAGATAGCGCATCAAAATGCCTTTAAACAGGCCACCGTCACCATCACCGGTCTCCCAGTCCACCGCGCCCGAAGGCGTAGCCATGCCCGAAGCCACGGTCTGCACCAAGCCTCGGATGCGGATGATGTAATCCATCATCTCGGAAGCCATCTCGGCCTCGTACACGCTGTCGATCTGTTCCAAATCGCCCACGCCGGCCTTTTCCCGCAGCGCCAGCACGATTTCCAGGCACGCGCCGAGCACTACGCCCTGGCAGTAGGGGTGGATGTTTTTTACCACCTCAGGACCGTCCATGCGCATGCGGACACCGTCCATGATGTAGCCGTCGTCGTCAAGCAGGTGGTCATAGATCCAGTCAACGATGCGGCGCGCTTCCTCAATGCGCCCCATCCGCGCGAGCATGATGGCGCCCGGGCCATTGGAGGGCACGTTCATGAAATTCTCGCCCAAGCGCCACGGCAGCACGCCAAGCGTTTCATCGAGGCCTTCGTGGATATTGCGCTGCAGGGCCGCCAGCCGCTTCGGCGTCTTTGCCTTCTTCAGTCCCTCCACGCGGCCGAAGGCCAGCGCGAGCCAGGCCTTGTCGTCGTAGTACTTATTCTTGGTCAGCTGCGCGAGGTTGCGGATGCGAATGCCGCGCAAGGTGTCATAGATGCGGTGGCGGCGCACCTTGGTGTTTTTGCGCAGCGCCGCATCAACGAGGCAGTCCAAGTAGTGGGCCTGCCACCAGTAGTGCCAGTGGACAAAGAGCTTTTCCTTCGTGGTGGGCGGCCAGCTGACCACGGCAAGATTGGTGCGCGGCAGGCCCCATACGGAGTGCGCGTGGCGCTCATTGATGGCGGCCTCTGCGAGTTCGGCGCGGTGGGCCCACTTTTCTTCCACGGTTCCTCAATCACTCCAGTCGCACGGGTAGATATAGCTAGTGTAACGATCTTCCTACCAGGAATTTGCCAGATCGGCGTGCTGGCGGATCCAGGCGTGCATGGCGATGCCGGCCGCAACGCCCGCGTTGATGGAGCGGGTGGAGCCAAATTGGGCGATGGAGCAGGTCATCACCGCGGCATCCTGGGCCGCTTGCGTCACGCCGGGGCCTTCCTGGCCGAAGAGCAGCAGGCTGCGCTCCGGCAGCTCGGCCGTTTCCAGGGGCACGCAACCGGGGGTGTTATCGATGGCAACGACGGTAAGGCCTTCCTCGGCCGCCCACGCAATAAGCTTCTCGACGCTCTCGTGGTGCATCAAGTGCTGGTACCTATCCGTGACCATTGCCCCGCGGCGATTCCACCGCCGCCGGCCGACGATGTGCACGGTATCGACAGCGAAGGCGTTGGCGGTGCGCACGACGGTGCCGATATTGGCGTCGTTTTCGAAGTTCTCGATGGCGATGTGCAGGCTATGCCGGCGCTTATCGATGTCCTCTTTGATCGCTTCCCTGCTCCAGTAGCGGTAGGCGTCGACGACGTTGCGGCGGTCGCCTTCGGCGAGCAGCTCCGGATCGTACTTCGCGGCCTCCGGTCCTTGCGGCAGCGGACCTTCCCAGGGACCTACGCCATGGCGGCCCTCGTTCCACTCGGTCGGCCCCTTGGCCTCGTCCGGTTTGGCCTCGTCCGGCTTGGTCTGGTCGGCCGCGCTATCTGCGTTAGGCGAGGTCAAGGTCGCCCAGGCCCAGCAGGGAGCGGTACTCGAGGCCTTCTGCGGCGATGACGTCGCCAGCACCGGTCTCGCGGTCCACGACAGTGGCTACGCCCACGACCTCGGCGCCGGCCTCGCGCAGCGCGGCCACGGCGGTCAGCGGGGAGTTACCGGTAGTGGTGGTGTCTTCTACGACAAGAACCTTCTTGCCTTCTACGTCTGCGCCCTCGATGCGGCGCTGCATGCCGTGCTTCTTGGCTTCTTTGCGCACGACGAAGGCGTCGATATCGCGGCCTTCGGCATGCATGATGGAGGTAGCAACCGGGTCGGCGCCGAGGGTCAGGCCACCGACGGCCGCGAAATCCCAATCTGCGGTCAGCTCGCGCAGCAGGGCGCCGATGAGGCGGGAGGCCTCGTGGTGCAAGGTAGCGCGGCGGAGATCCACGTAGTAGTCAGCTTCTTTGCCCGAAGACAGTGTCACCTTGCCGTGGACGACGGCCAGTTCCTTGACCAGTTCAGCGAGGCGGGCCTTCTTCTCGGCGTCCAGGTTTTGGGCATGCGCGTTCTGGGCGTTGGTGGTGTGAGAATCCACAGTCATCTGCTCCTTGTCGTGGTTCGTGGGCGGCGGCCGGCCGCCGGTATCGGACTCTAGGCTACTCTCCCCGGCGCGGGTCCGATTCCTCGGCCGCGGACTCGCTGGCCGGGGTGGGGTCTGTCTCTTATACACATCTGACGCTGCCGACGATC
>CALLKG010000043.1:0-4401 GCA_938008395.1 Corynebacterium tuberculostearicum | reverse complement strand
GGCGTGTACTTCTTGCGCTGTTGACTCACAATGAACATCCTCTCCTACGGACACAGGATCCGTACAAATAGGGTGTCCACTAAACGAGGGTAACCTCATCTGAGCGATAACACTAACCAGTGCTATCCGTCGCTTTAGCTCTTATTCTCATGAGAGTTAAAGAATCCAGCGTCGTCAGGTCCGCTTTAGCGTACCTGGAGACAACTATGCCTACTCAATTCACCCTTTTCCACGATGGTCAACTTTGGTGCGGAGTCTACGAGACTTCCAGCAACAACCAACTCCGCGCCGTCCGAGTAGTTTTCGGCCCAGAGCCTAATAACGCCGAACTTTATGAGTGGCTGCTCGTCAACGGTTCTTCCCTAGTCAAACGTGCCCACCGTTCCGTACCTATACCTGGCACTATTGAACAGCCACAGCGAGGAAATCCCAAACGCCTGCAGCGGAAAGTCAATAAAGAGCAACGCAAGACCTCAGGAGTGTCCTCGAAAGCCCAAGAAGCAACAAAATTAAATTTTGAATTAGCTAACGCAAACAAAAAGAAAGCTTCGCGAATCGCTCGGCGCGAGGAAGCGCAACGGAAATTCCAGATCCGTGCCGCTAAAAAGAAGGCCAAACACAAAGGCAAGTAATAAGGCTTCAAAACGAAGTTGCCATACACCGAGAACAAAGCCGTGTAGGCGTGAGTCAACTTATGCGCACGTACGCTCCCCGCTATATGCCTACAAGGACAAAGGGTGCCCCTAGCCTAGTGAGGGACGCGTCAACTCGGAAGATTTACATCGTTTGAGCTTGGCGTTTTCCTCGTGGCGTATGAATATGAACATGCACTTTAGAGGTGGATAAAACTTGGGGATAAGGGGTAATTGGGGATAATTAATTAAAATATCTTTACTGCGGGCTGTGCATACTATAAACGGATAAGTTAAGGTAAAACTGTTTCAGGCATAGGTAAAAGCCATCCAACACTTAGAGCCTGAGACAGACGCATAAAGGCGAGGCCGATTTTGGCGTGCTTAACTTTCGAAAGGAAAAGTACTGTGAAGAAGAAAATTGCAGCAGGGCTAGTTACTGCCTTGGCGGTTTCTATGTTCGCTGCTCCAGCGAACGCGGAGGGACACTTTGAAACCAGTGTTAACGGGGTTCGCGATAAATACAGGACTCGTGGCTGGACCGATCGAAACATTGATGGTTACAACACGGAGATTACAGCAGCTACCTGCTCAAATGCTACACCAGGATCTCCTGGAAAAGTTGAGATGACCCTGCGCCGAGAGCTTTCTAAGAGGCCGGACCCCGACCTAGGATCGCGTTCGTTCAATAGATGCTATGGGGGATGGGACCGAGGTGGGTGGGGGCGCCAGGCTGCAGGAAATTATCATGCTGATATCCATACATTCGATTGGAACCACTTGACCATCAAGTGGATGAAATTTGTATGGTAGCGACCATCCAGGTTAATGCACTAAGGGTACGGCGTTCAAATAAGACAATTCTGGATATACCGCAGCTGGTGATAGATGAACGCCCCACGCTTCTACTGGGGGCTAATGGTGCTGGGAAATCAACGCTTTTTTCTGCTCTTGCATCAGATTCTTCTCCTAAGGACGGAACAGTCCTGAGGGAAGGATCTATATCTATAGTGGAGCAGAAATTTAACCCTATTACCGGTTTCACCTCTAGTGAGTACTGCGCTTATGTTGCTTGGTTGTTCGGACGAGATAAAAAGACTGCAAAGAAAGAAAGCTTAGATTGGCTAGATTTTGTAGATTTGTCAAGAGTGTCTAGTCAACGGTGCGAAAGTCTTAGCGGCGGAGAACGCTCTAGGCTAGCGATCGCCACTGCGTTGAACTCTGGGGCGGAAACATTACTGCTTGATGAACCTAGTGCGGCACTTGATCCACTCAACAAAGAGCATGTAACTGAGGTATACCAACGGATTGTGGATAGAGGGCATAACCTAGTTGTCTCAACCCATGATGCCGGCGAACTACAGAGACCTTTCGAGCGTGTCCTTGTTCTTGATAAGGGGAAGCTACATTTCGATGGTTCACGGCAAGATTTTGTACAGCTAGCTACAGAGTCGGGAAATACCCCAGCGCATATTCTCTCACGATCTTTTGTACGGAGAGGAAACTACAGTGATTCCTAATTTCGGCGTTAAACACTGGCTTCGTCGTCCATCATTATGGATTTGCCTTATTGGGCTAATCCTTAGCGCAGTTCCTATTTCGGAATTAGGAAAGACGCCATACTATGAGTCGAATGCTGCTCAATCTACACTGGTGTTCTTCGTAATTGCTCCTGCGGTTTCTGCCGCAATGGCATGGGAAGCATCACGTTTTCGTCCTCTAGTGCAGATGGGGGGGAAATCTGTAGTTCGTATTTATGTGAACCGAATGTTTGTATGGTCGCTGCTTTTTCCCCTTGGCTATGTATTGGCAAGCCTTTCACAAAGTACTGATTCTGTACTGTTTGGTTCTTCAGTTTTTTGGGTTATGCTGGCTTACTCGTCCATCGTCGGCATCTGTTGGACACTAATCGGAAGTGCACTTGGTTTTTCGTTTAAACCACTGATATCAGTGTCTGTATCAGCTGCGCTTGCATATACGTGGTATGCGGTAGTTCCAGCCACTTCTCCTGGAGCCCTAAGACATATAACTGGTGATTTTTTAGCGTGCTGTTCTTATGATGCAACGCTAGATGTGAAAGCAATTGGGACAGCAATTGCAGGGATTATCGGAGCTACACTGACCATAGTCTCGGCTGCGGCACTGTTTAGGCACAGTAGTAAAATGTATATATTAACTTCCTTTTTAGGGCTTCTCTGTCTTATCGGTTCTTTTGCTTGGGCGCAGCAACTCACAGAGTTTGGCCTTGCACAAAGAGATTCTCGTCAGCTTGTTTGCTCTTCTAATGTATGCGCATGGCCTGAAATTCCTAGCGAAAATATATTACTTAATATCCAGGCGAGGGATGCTTTCTCTAAAATAGCACCCACTGAGTGGAGAGATTTTTCAGAACGTCCTGTGATGTGGGGAGATTTTTCGGAAGAGCATTTAAGTTTAAGCGGCCAATCCACAGTAGAGGGGATAGTTGGAGAGTTCGTGGATCAAGCTGGATCTGCAGAACTGATTCGTTCAGACGCTAAAATCTGCGGAATTCCGGCGAAAGATTTGGGAATTACGCTTAGTGGTCTTCCTTGGGAGCCTAATCGACAAGTTAACGTTGAAGATGTTGTTCAGCGTATCGAGCACACTGTGTGCAGAGTTAGCAATTAGCTCATGACATCATACGCATTCTTGTACTGCCGTGGGCATAGGCTAATTACTGTTTTAGTCATGGTGCTGTTTATCGGCTTTGTTCTTGCTTTTGCTGAGGGATGGTTACTAAATATCCCTTGGCTCGCTGATACCGCTGGAGCAAACGTTGGCACTTTATGTTCGTTTTCTTACGCCGCATTGCCAGTGATTTTTTTCAGAAATCAGATTTCCAGGTTAGAAGCGCAAGCTTCACGGAATTGGCTGTTTATTGACGGTATAGTCCTCGTAACTTTATGGATTATTCCTTGGGTATTTTCCCTTTGCGGCATAGGAAGCACTAGATTTGCTTATGTATCTACTGTTCTTACAGGTTTGACGCTTCTTATAGGTAGATATGTGGGTGTGGATACACTTGCTTTGTCGCTTGTAGCACAGCTTGTCTTACAAACTGCTCTTTGGCCATCATTGTCTGATACAAATTGGAAACTCCTTCTTTTCGCTTTAGAGGTTCCACCCGGCCGTATTCCATTACTATTAAGCGCGGTTTCTTTTTTCGTAAGTGTTGTTTCTTTGCGTAAATTCAAGCGCTCTGCGTTTTAGCTGGAGACGCGAACTTCGTTCTACCTGACCCAGAAGGTCTTCAATTCTCTTTGATTTCGTCCTTCAATTGTTTGTTTTGCCACGTAATAAACAATTGAAGGACGAATTAAATCCGATCTCCGCTTCGGATCAACTCTGACGTGGTACGCGTTCCCCGTGCCAGAGTTCGACGAGAAAACACGGCAGCGCATTATTAAGGCAGGCAAGAAGGTGCTCGATGCCCGCGCGCTGCACCCAGAGCGCTCGCTGGCCGAGCACTACAACCCACTCGCCATGGCCCCGGAACTCATCAAGGCGCATGACGCGCTTGACCGTGAGGTGGATAAGGCATTTGGCGCTTCCCGTAAGCTCACGACCGTCCGGCAGTGCCAGGAGCTGTTGTTTGCCAATTACGAAAAGCTCACCACGCAGCAGCCCTAAAAACACCTGGTATGTCCTGCCCTACGGCAAGACATACCAGGTGTTTCTTGTCAGCTGTCGTGTTGTCAGATGCGAGTTTTTGGTACCGGTGTTCTGGGGACTCGGTACTGTCGTGTTC
>CALLKG010000042.1:0-4446 GCA_938008395.1 Corynebacterium tuberculostearicum | reverse complement strand
GATCTACACAGAGTAGATCGTCGGCAGCGTCAGATGTGTATAAGAGACAGTTTAGGGGCCCTTTTGTGTTGCTACTTTCGCGCGCCGCCAATTAGGCTTTAAGACAATCCCAGCGTGCAGCTGGAAATCCGCCCTAAACCTAGCCTTGTGAGGAGGAGAAGACCATGGCAATGACCCGCGATACCACGTGGCGCTACGTCCTTGTTGTAGTAGCCGTGGCACTCTCGCTTGCCGCGTGGTTATGCACCGTCTTTGAGGTGTACTCCACGGTAAATATGACTTTCGAGTCCTACCTGACCGCCAGCGTCTGGGTCCTCCTCCTAGCGGCCGCGGTGCTGCTATATACCTCGCAGCATGGGCTGGTGCCTAACTGCATCCTCCTGTATCCGATCTTCGGCGCCTCCATCAACCTGCTGTTGGGCTCGTTGACGGTGCGCACGCAGGTGCCGATGTTCTTCGATGCTGTCGGCACCGCCATCGTCGCCATCATCGCCGGTCCCGTGCTCGGCATGGCCACGGGGCTTACCACCACCGTATTGGGCGGAGCGTACTTTGCCTATAATCTCGCCTTTGCGCCCGTAGGTATCTTTATCGGTGCCGCAGTAGGCCTGCTGGCTCGCCGCGGGGTATTCAACAAGCTGTCCTGGATCATTTTCTCCGGCCTCGGAATAGGCATCGGCTCCGGCGTGATGAGCGTGTACGTACTCATCTTTTCCTTCAGTGGTCACCCACGCAAGGGGCCACAAAACCTCACCAAGTTCTACGAGATGATCGTCCAAGACGAGCGCCTGGCCATCATCTTGCAGGGCCTTACCTCGGACATTTTGGATAAGGTCTTTACCGTCCTCATCGCCTGCTTGGTCCTGCGCTTTATGCCAAAGGCAATCGCCCGCCACTATACGGTGACCTTCAACCACGAGGTGATGAAGAAGGTGCTCCACGCGCCTGACCCGCATGCAGAGTCAGACGCATCTGCGCAGTCAACACAACAGCGAGCGACCGCCTAGGCGGCTTGGCTGAAGCCGGCGAAGAGCGACTCGGGGGAGTGGACCGGCTGATAGGAGCTATCCACGAGCCACACATAAGTGGCATTCGGGCCACGGGAGACCTCGTGGACTGCACCCACCATCTCTGCCGGCACGAGCGTGCGTATCCAGCCCTCGGCCACAGCTGGATCTACCGGCTGACCAAAGTTCTCGGTAATGCGGATGGTAATCAGATACGCCGGAATGCGGTCTTGCCCAAAGCCGCGCACGCGGGCCTTCACGCGCGCACCCACACGGTGGCGGGTAATGCTCATGCAATACTCTCCGCCCGGTCCACCGGCGGGCGTCGGCAGTTGCTTTATCGGTGGGCGCCAGGTGGGAGTAGGGCGCGCTAGGGAACGCGGGTGGTGAATGATGGCGGCGATGGAATTGATGGTGTCATATTCGTGGTAGAGCAAGTCCGCCGCAATCTCGGAGGCGGACTGGGGCAGGTTCATTGCGGTGGGCTGGGGAAACTTCTTTTGTACGTTGTGCATGGCCATCACACTAGAACCCCGCGCGGACATAGACCCACCAAAAACGAACGCATGTTCGAGCCCAAACTGTAAATGGCTTTCCCTGACGCCAAGGATTAGAGTTGCAGCCGATATGATGAATGCACGCAGTGGGGAAGTAGAACAAGAGGAAGCGCCCAAGATTCCGCGCGAAATCTGGGTCATGGTCACGGCCGCCTTTATTATCGCTTTGGGCTATGGCCTTATCGCCCCGCTGCTTCCGCAGTTCGTGGTGAGCTTCGATGTCTCCATGGCTGCCGCGGGCCTTGTGGTCTCCATCTTCGCCGCCTCGCGCCTTATCTTCGCGCCCATGTCCGGATCGCTTGTGGATCGCGTCGGCTCGCGCCGCGTCTATCTCATCGGGCTCATGACCGTCGCGGTGACCACGGGCCTAGTCTCCATTGCGCAAAGCTATTGGCACATCGTGGCCCTGCGCGCCCTGGCCGGCATTGGCTCGACCATGTTCACCGTCTCCGCCATGGGCCTTATCGTGCGCATGTCCCCACCGACGATTCGCGGCAAGTGCTCTGCCACCTACGCCACTGCGTTCCTGCTTGGTAACGTCGCCGGCCCCGTTCTTGGTGCCAGCTTGTCCTTCCTGGGGTTCCGCTGGCCGTTTTTCATCTACGGCGTGGGCGTGGCGCTGGCCGCGTTCGTCGTCTGGTGGCAAATGCCCCGCGTGAACCACAAACAAGCCAGCAAGGATAAGCTGCCACCCATGCGCCTGCAGGAGGCCTGGGGTGATACCGCCTACCGCGCGGTGCTGACCTCCAACTTTGCCCATAGCTGGATCAATATGGGCGTCCGCGTATCCGTCCTGCCGCTTTTTGCCGCCTCCATCTTCCACAATGGCGCGGCCGCCTCCGGCCTGGCGCTCGCAGTCTTTGCGGCCGGCAACGCCATCGTGTTGCAGTTCTCCGGCAAGTGGTCCGATATCCACGGCCGCAAACCACTTATCCTCATTGGCCTCGTTGGATCCGCCATCTTCATGGTGCTCATGGGCATGGCCACCAGCGTGTGGTTCCTCCTGCTCGTCTCTGCCTTCGCCGGCGCTTCTTCCGGGCTTATCAACCCCTCTCAGCAGGCCGCGGTGGGAGACATCGTGGGCAATGACCGCTCCGGCGGCAAGGTGCTATCCACCTTCCAGATGGCAGGAGACTTCGGCCAAATCTTGGGCCCCATGCTCATTGGCCTGCTTGCCGACGCCTCCGGCTTCCCCCTCGCCTTCACCGTCTGCGGTGCCATCGCCTTCATCGGCATCATCGCCTGGGCATTCGGCCGCGACCCGCACGCCGGGGTGGGGAACAAGCCGAAGCGAGTGCCGCAGGAGAAGTAGGTACTAGTTCTCGGTTAGAGAATTTCAGCCAATTGGGAAACGCAAAGATAAACGAAGGCAACGGAAATTACCGCCATCAAGGTGTTGACGATCCAACCGTTTCTCCATTGCTTTGGGGTGTGTTTGGTATTCAGCAGGACTAAAAGCGTAAGGCCTAAGAACGGCATAAACAAAGCGCCCAGGACTCCGTAGGCGATGATGAGTCCGGTTGGCTTTCCAAGGAGCAAAAGCAGCATTGGTGGGAAGGTCAGCCAGATGAGGTAAGCGCGGTAGTACTTTCCACCAGTACTGGTCCGGGGATCGCCTTGCGGGATCTTTTTGAGGTGACCGATGTAGTCAGCAAACATCAGGGATACACCGTTCCAAACACCAAGGCAGGAAGAGAACGCGGCGGAGAAGAACCCGACGATGAACAACTTGGACATGAACGTTCCGTAGCGGTCCTCGAGAACGTCCGCCATATCAACGAGACCCTGATCATTATCGGAGACCGCGACGTTGGCGCTGTAGAGGAGTTCGGCGCCCAGTGCCAGTGTGGCCAAGACAAAAATTCCGGTGACTGCGTAAGCCACTGCATTGTCCATGCGCATAACCTGCATCCATTTTGGCGTGTACCATTCCTTTTCTCGCAGCCAGTAGCCATAAGCGGCAAGCGTGATTGTGCCGCCCACTCCGCCGGCGATGGACAACACATAGACGAAGGAGCCATCCGGAATCTGCGGTACCAAACCGCCGATGACTTCGGGAAGGTTCGGGGCCGTAATGGCTGCGATACCCACCACAGTGACAAACATGATTCCGACCAAGATGGCTGATAGCTTCTCGAAAAGCTGATATCGCCCAAGCCAAGTTAGAGTGAAGCAGGATATTCCGGCAATAATTGCCCACATTTCTAGGCTGGTACCTGGGAAAAGAGCGCTAAGAGCGAGACCAGCGCCGGACATCGATGCAGCACCGTAGACAAGACCCCAAATAACGATATAAGGGGCAAAATACCAGGAAGTCCACCGTCCCAACTCGCGCCAGCCATGGAACATCGTGTTTCCGGTAGCAAGGCTATACCGACCGACGCCTTCCACCAGCACAATTTTCATAATTGTTCCGATAATGACCGCCCAAAGGAGTGCGTAGCCAAAGCGTTGACCGGCAATCATGGTGGCAACTAGGTCTGCTGCGCCGACGCCTGTTGCTGCCGCAACTAGCCCCGGACCAACCAGGGTCCATTTCACTTTTGTCTGGTCGGTTGATTCTGTGTCGTGCTTGCCCCCTGCAGGCCGGGCGGAATTCGATTCGCTGGTCTGGCTCATAGCACCCTCTCGATTGATTGTGTTTCTAATCACTATAGGGAGAGTGTTGCTTAGTATCAGGAAAACGAGGAATTCAATTCCTCGAGCGGAGATTTAAGCCACCGTTCTTCCCGCAGCATAGAGAGCCTTGGGCATTGACCTCTGGAGCTTCCACTCAAATTGAATTGGCTTTTCCCCATGGTGGGAAACATAATCCACTGCACCGAGGTAGGTATATGCGCTCGCTGTCCCGACTTCGTTCTTCTTAGTAAAGCGCGAGGCAA
>CALLKG010000041.1:0-4393 GCA_938008395.1 Corynebacterium tuberculostearicum | reverse complement strand
GGCGCTTCCATGGTCTACACCCAGCTGGCCTTCGAGATGGATAATCTCTCCTTCCCGGGTATGCGCGATTGGTTTATGGGCCAAGCCGCTGAAGAGCGCGTGCATGCCGAGAAGATTGCGGACCACTTGCTCTCCCGCGGTTATCGCGTAGAGCTCACTGACATCCCGGTTGGTTCCGTGAAGGCTGCTAACCCGCAGGATGCTTTCCAGGCTTCCCTGGAGCACGAGCAGAAGGTCTCCGAGGAAATCCGCACCATCGCTCGCGCGGCGCTGGACGCACAGGATCTGGAATCCCGCCAGCTCGTTGACTGGTTCCTGAGCGAGCAGGTGGAAGAAGAAGCTACCGTTTCTGAGATTCTGGACCAGATCAAGCTGGTGGGCAATGACGGCTCTGGCCTGCTGCGTATCGATGAGCGCCTGGCCGGCCGCCCCGATGGCGGTGCTGCCTAAGCGCGCGTGGGTGAATAACAAACCCATCAAGATTTAGCTCAATCCTCCCATGGCACTGCGGTGCGGTGGGAGGATTGTTTCTATGTCAACGCAACGCAAGGCTTTGTGCGCCATAACCCTGTTAGTTCTGGCGCTCTTTCTCATCGTGGGAGCGGCAATCATGTCCACGCACATGGCCTTGGGGGTATTTCTGACCACTGCGGCGCTGATGCTCGGCCCATTCGCCGGGCTCGCACTGCTGGTTTATGGCGTCGCCGGCAAGCGTGGGGTAGTCACGCGCTCGCTCTATAGCCTCGGCGGCATGCTGCTCCTCGGTGCCATCGGCGGCATCTTCGCTCTGTCCATGGACCAGGCTTCTGCGATGCTGCCTCTCTTTGTCGCTGGTGCGGGTGTGGGGATCGTAGCCGTGCTGACCCAAGCGCCGAAACGGGCATAAACTGGCCCCCGTTATGCCCAAACTCCTCTTTGATATGTACGGCGTGCTCATGCGCCCGGCCACCCCAGAAAGCCACGCGGACTTGGAGCGCCTCCTTGCGCCGCCAGATCCAGAGGCGATGTGGGAGGCCTACGGGTTTTATCGGCCGGACTACGATGCCGGCATTTTTAGCGATAGCCACTACTGGAATGCGGTAGCAGCCCGCGCCGGGTTGGGGGAGGTTTCCGTCGCGGAGGCAGTAGTGCGTGAAAACAGCGGCCTATTAGAAGCGGACGCCGACATGGTAGCGCTGGTCAAGGGGCTTATCGGGGAAGGCTATAGCGTGGGCATCTTATCCAATATCCCCACCACGCTGGCGGGCCAGGTGCGTAACAAGCAGCCGTGGCTGGAGGATTGCGCGGCGGTGACTTTTAGCTGCGATATTGGCGTGGCCAAGCCGCACCCAGAGGCCTATCGTGTGGCCGTGGATGCGCTCTCCGCGCAGCCGAAGGATACGCACTTTTTTGATGACCGCATCGACTACGTGGAGGGCGCTAGCTACTGCGGGCTCAATGCCCACCTCTTTCGCGGCATCGACTCGGTACGCGAGGTTCTAAGCACACTGGAGTGAGCGGCCCAGATCCAGTGGCTGGCGCAGGAGCTGGTCGGTGGCCACGGTGCGGGCCACCGCGCGGACAATCTCCTTATGGCCGGGGATCATGCGCAGCTGCAACTCTTTGCCCGCAGAGGCGCGGACGGTGGCGGCGAATTGCTTGGGGGCCTTCGGGTCGTCGGTAAACGCGCCGCCGGCAATAACCACGGTGGCCGGGGAGTTGTCCTTGACCAATTCCGCGGTGATGGCGCCCAACTGGCGGGCGCGCTCGTCCAAAATGGCACGGACGGCGGGGTGGGAGTTGGCTACCTGGGCGGCGTCGGCAAGCGAGGCTGCCTCCACGCCCTCGTGGCGTACCGCCTCCAGGATGTGCTGGGTGGCCAGCAGGTGCTCGGAGGTGCCGTGGCCCAGCAGCTCGGAGTGAGTCGCAGGCACGGGAATAATGGGGCTGACCTCGTCCTCCACGGAGAGGGCGGAGCCGATGGAATCGTCCGCGAAGAGCACCAGAACGCGCTCGCTGGTGCCAATCTCGGCCGCCTGGGTTTCGGAGCCGAGGATGGCCGGGATGGCGGAGGAGACCACCACGGGTACGCCGAACTGGAAGCGCAGGCGCTCGGCAATGTCCACGCCGTGCCAATTGAGGTTTTCCGCGGTGACCAGGCCGTTATCATCCACCGTGCCGGAGGTGGTCACGCCGAGGGAGACCAAGCGGTGGTTCAGGCTGGTCATCATGCGGTTGATGCCGGCCATGATGTGCTCGAGGAAGTCATCTTCGCTGAGGTTTGCCACCGGCGTGGTCAATTCCTCTTCGCTCAAGGTGCGGCCCTTGGTGTCGTAGAGGCCGATGTAGGTCTGTTTGGTGCCCACGGCGATGCCGCCGAGCGCCCAGTCATTATCGGCCGCCTCAAGCGGTACGGTGGGCCGGCCGCGCCCGCGGGACTGGGTGAGGTCGGTGCGTTCCTGGATGAGGCCCGCGTTGAGTAGGGAAGTAGTAGCGCGCGTGATGGTGGGCTGGGAAAGTCCGGTGGCTTCCACCAGCTCGCTCCGGGTGATGATCGGGTTCAGGCGCACCAAATGAAGGCACTTTGCGGCCGGTGTGCGGGGACGCGTGAACACTGGGCCAGGTTTGATCATAAAAAGAAGTATAAATATTCCAGACTGCTTTGTCTAATCTCATAAACTCACCGTGTACCGAATGGTCTAACGGTGGTGGTGGGCGCGCAGATATCTATGCTGGAGAGCATGCAGTCAGTAGCGGTTTATTGTGGTTCAGCAACAGGAAACTCCCCGGCCTATACGCAGGCGGCACAGGAATTGGGCGCGGAGCTGGCCCGACGCGGCCTGACCCTGGTCTATGGCGGCGGCAATATTGGCCTGATGCGCGAGGTTGCAGAGGCCTGCCTGGCCGCCGGCGGTACCGTCACCGGCGTGATGCCACAGTCCCTGGTGGACCTGGAGATTTCCCACCCCGGCCTGACCACCCTCGAAGTAGTCGGCTCCATGGCCGAGCGCAAGACCCGCATGGAGCAGCTTGCCGATGCCTATATTTGCCTCCCCGGCGGAGTTGGCACCCTGGAAGAACTTACTGAGGTACTCACCTTGCAGCAGCTGGGCCACATCCGCGGCCCGGTAGGCCTAGTTAATACCGCGGACTTTTGGCGTCCTTTCTACGCCATGTACGCCGCCATGGCCGAGTCCGGCTTCATCTTGCCGCGTTTTGTCGATGCCTTGGTGATGGAAGAGAAACCGCAGGATATCCTGGATGAATTCAGCAGCTGGAGCTATCCCGGAACAAAGTGGGACAACGATTAGTTAACAAGTTCGCAACTTCAGCCTCCCCGGGTGGCCTATAGGCGATACTTAGGGATAGACTTCCTCGTTATGAGTTCTGAGCAGACCGCTAAGCGCCAGCCCTCTCTACTGGACGCTTCGTGCGATAACTTCGTTCACGACCTAGCCGAGCTTTCCCCCACCGATGCCACCGCGTGGGGCATTGACGGCTACGAGGGCGAATTGCAGGATTTCTCCCCCGAATACTTCACCGCCATTGCAGACCGCACCCGTGAAATGGTGGCGGACTTGGATGCCCTGGATGACACCACCGATGAGTCTGATGATGAGGATGACTTTGATGACGTGGACTATGTCACCGCGGCCGTCCTGCGCGATCGCCTTTGCCTTGAACTAGATCTGCACCACCACAGCGAGGATGTGCGCTGCCTGAATAACATCGCCTCCCCGGTCCAGACCATCCGCGATACCCTGCTGCTTATGCCGCAGGACACGGGCGAGGACCGCGATGCCATTCGTTCCCGCCTGTCCAAGGTGAAGACCTCCCTGGCCGGATACCGCAGCTCCTTGGAGGAAGCGGCCTCCCACGGCATGGTGGCACCGCACCGCCAGATCTCCGAGGTCATTGTGCAGTGCGAGCGGCTTGCCGACGCCGACTCGATGCTCGAGTCCCTCGGCCTCGACGCCGACTGCGCCGAGGTGCAGCAGGCCAAGGAAGCCTTTGGCGAGTTCTCCGATTGGCTCTCCAATGACCTGCAGCCCCAGGCACCCACCAAGGACGCCGTGGGCCGCGAGCGCTACGAGCGCTTTTCCAAGCTCTTTGTGGGCGATGCCGTCAACCTCGACGAGGCCTATGAGTGGGGCCTGGACCAGGTGCGCAGCCTGCGCGCAGAGCAGGAAAAGATCGCCCACGAGCTCTACGGCTCCGAGTGCTCGGTGCGCTCGGCGATGCGCAAGCTTAACCACGAGGAACGCTACACCCTGCGTGGCACCGATGCGCTGGTGGAGTGGATGCAGTCCACCGCCGATGGCGTCATTGCTGAACTCAACGGCAAGGAATTCGATATTCCGGAGGAAGTAGAAGAGATCGAGTGCTGCATCGATCCGGCCGGCACCGGCGGCAT
>CALLKG010000040.1:0-4373 GCA_938008395.1 Corynebacterium tuberculostearicum | reverse complement strand
GGAGCCGTGGCGCTGTATATTATGCCTATGCCTAAATCCCTATCTCTCCCTCTTGCCGTCGTCGCGGCGACCGCCGTTGCCGCCTTGGGTGGGTGTTCCAATTCCCCTGAGCCCGCCGAGCCCGCGGATAAGCCGAATTTCACCGGCACTGCCCCGAGCTCCTCTGCGGCGGCCGCGTCCGATACCGCGACCGAAGCCGAGGAAGACTCCGCTGATGGTTCCGCAGATGACACAGAAACCGTAGCCGATGCCGGCAAAGGCAAAGACACCGAGGCTGGCGGGGAAAACAAAATCATCCCGGTAGAAGCCTTAGACAGTTTGTGGGTGCCGGCACTATGTGAGAACCAAGCTGGCAACCTAGAAGGCGGCAATTTGCCGGAAAGCCTGAAGGCTGGCTACCCCCATGCGATGGCTGGCCTGAAGTCGAATCAGGACGATACGCCAATGGGCGCCTACGCGGATATCAACGGTGATGGCAGGGACGAAGCCGTTATTACCTACGTCTGTAATAAGGGCGGTACGGGATGGCCGGATAACCTGCTCATCTATGACAACGACCTGAATTACATCACCAAGGTGGATGATTGGGAACGCGAGGGAATGCCACCCGCGCGCGGGCATATCCAGCAGCTGCAGTGGACCAAAGACACGGTCACCGTTACCTGGCGTGCCTATGCTGACGATGACCCGGCTTGCTGCGCTACTCAAGAATTCACCGGAAACCTCACGCTGGACGGGGATACGCCGCACCTTGAGGTAACCGGTCACCGGCAGGTTGCCGGCTAGCGGCATTCCCTGCAGTATGGCGTAGTCTAAATGGGCTGTAATTAATACTCAGGGAGCTCAATCCCAGAGGAAAGAAAGGCAGGGGCAGCGCGATGGCGGAGACCACCGAGCAGGCTAGCGATATCGTCGAAGCGTGGCTGAAGCAAGAAGACGCCATCGATCCACAGAAGGCCCCGCGCCTGCAAGAACTTTTGGGTAGGGTGCCGCTGCAGGATCTTATCGCCGTCGTCGAGCGGCAAAATGCCATCCGCGCGGCGCTGGCCCTGCGCCTGTTGCCGCGCCAAAAGTCGATCGCCGTCTTTGATGCCCTCGATGCCAAGCACCAGGCGGATATCATCGATGAGCTGGGCAATTCCGATGTCTATGAGTTCTTTGATGAGCTCGATCCGGAAGACCGGGTGGCCTTGTTGGACGAGCTTCCCGCGGAAATCGCCGATCGCCTGCTGCGCTCGCTGACTCAATCCAAGCGCGATGTCACGGGCGTGGTGCTGGGCTACGACAAGGGCTCGGTGGGACGCCGCATGTCGCCCGAGGTGCCCGTCATCCACCCAGAAATGAGCGTTAAGGACGCGCTATTCAAACTGCGGGAGACGGCGAATGAGCTAGAAACCATCTATACCGTGCCCATCACGCGCGAAGATCGGCGCCTAGTGGGCGTGGTGAGCCTGCGTGAAATCTTTACCGCCGATGCCGCTTTGGCCATGGCCGATATTATGCACGATCCCATCTTTGCTCGTGCCGGTGCTGATGCCGAGGAAACCGCGCGCTGGTTCCTGCCACTGGATATGCTCGCGCTGCCCGTTGTGGATGAGTCGCATCGCCTTGTCGGCCTGCTGACGTGGGATGACGCTACCGACATCGTGGAGGAAGAAGATAGCGAGGACTCTGCTCGCGCCGGCGGTACCGAGGCCCTCCAGCAGCCGTACCTGTCCACTCCGTTGCTCAAGCTGGTGCGTTCGCGCATCGTGTGGCTGCTCGTGCTGGCCGTCTCTGCGCTGCTAACGGTGCAGGTACTCGATTCCTTTGAAGACACACTGGCCAAGGCCGTGGTTCTGTCCCTCTTTATTCCGCTGCTAACCGGCACCGGTGGAAATACCGGCAACCAGGCGGCTACCACGGTGACGCGTGCCTTGGCGCTGGGCGACGTCCGCACGCGCGACCTCCTCGCCGTTATGTGGCGCGAGCTGCGCGTCGGCATGCTGCTCGGCACTGTGCTGGGACTAGCTGGCCTGGCGCTGGCCACCCTGGTCTATGGCCTAAGCATCGGCCTCGTCATCGGCTCAACGCTGTTTTTGATCTGTTCCATTTCCGCGACCGTCGGCGGGCTTATGCCCATCGTGGCTAAGACCATCGGCGCCGATCCGGCGGTCTTTTCCAACCCCTTCATCTCTACCTTCTGTGATGCCACGGGCCTGATTATCTACTTCCTGATTGCCAAGACCGTGCTGGGAATCTAGCACGCCTCCCTACGGTTCGGGGGTGGGGAAGTGGTGGAGTCGTTTCCGGTTTCGGGCAGGTGCGATGTGTGCTCTACGGGGGTGCGGGGGTGATCGCGTGTGGCGGGATATGGTTTCTGCGTCACATGTTTTGTATGGTCAGTGCATGCTTCGCAGTGAACTGGATAACTTTCGGTCTGCTGCCTCGGCCTAGCTAATAAACTGGGAAATACGGAGCATATCCCACAGCACAATCCTCTCTAAGTGAAGGAGCGCGCGGTATGACCACCCCGCATACTCACGAATCTACCGCCCACACCGAAGGTGACGAGGCCCCCGGAGCGCCGCGCAGCGAGTGGCGCCGTCAGTTCATCGGCCTTTTCATCGGCTTGGGTTTGGCCATACTGGTCTTCTTTATCTTCCCCTCGAATGCGATCGAGACCGTACAGGGCTCCGCGGGTGCAGATCCGGAAGCCGAGTACACGCTCAGTGCCATCCGTACCGTCGCCGCAGTAACCATCTTGATGGGCGTGTGGTGGATGACCGAGGCCATTCCGCTCGCCGCCACCGCGCTGCTGCCGCTGGTCATCTTCCCGCTCGCCGGTGTGGGCACGATTAAGGAAGTGGGCGCCCCATACGCGTCCGCGACCATTTTCTTGTTCATGGGTGGCTTCCTTATCGCGCTTGCTCTGCAGCGCTGGAACCTGCACCGCCGCCTAGCGCTGTACGTGGTGAAGATTATCGGCACCTCGCCCAAGCGCCTGATCTTGGGATTCATGCTGGCCACCGGCTTTTTGTCCATGTGGGTATCTAATACCGCTACGGCAGTGGTGATGCTGCCTATCGGTACCTCGGTGCTCGCGCTGACCGCGGAAACCGTAGGTGGCTGGGAAAAGCAAAAGAAGTTTGCCACGGCGCTGATGCTGGGTATTGCCTACTCCGCTTCCATCGGTTCGCTGGGTACGCTCATCGGCACCCCGCCGAATGCCTTCCTCAATGCATATATGGCCGATACCTGGGACGTAACCCTCGGCTTTGGTCGGTGGATGGCGGTTGGTGTGCCGCTCGCCGTGACCTTCTTGCTGATTGCCTGGGCCCTGCTCATTACCGTTTTCAAGCCGGAAATGAAGGATATTCCAGGCGGGCGCGAGCTCATTAATGACGAAATTAAGGCACTCGGCCCCTGGACCCGCCCCCAGATCATGACGGGCATCATCTTCGTCCTCGCTGCCGCAGCCTGGGTTACCCTGCCGCTGGTCCTCAAGGAATTTGAGAACTATGACGATGCCATCGTGGGCATCGCCGCCGGCATCTTGCTCTTTATCCTGCCCGCGGACAACCAGCGCCGTATCCGCTTGCTGGACTGGAAGACGGCCAATGAAATGCCGTGGGACGTCCTCCTGCTCTTCGGCGGCGGCTTGTCGCTGTCCTCGGTCTTTAATTCCTCCGGCCTGTCCCTGTGGATTGGTGAAATGGCCAAGGGGCTTAGCGTCCTGCCCGTTGTCCTCATCGTCTCTGCCGTGGCTGCGCTGGTGCTCTTCCTGACGGAGATCACCTCCAATACGGCGACGGCGGCTACGTTTATTCCGATTATGGGTGGCGTCGCCGTGGGTGTGGGGCTTACTGCCGATGGCGATATCAACGTCCTTCTCCTCACCATTCCGGTGGCCCTCGCGGCAACCTGCGCATTCATGCTCCCAGTTGCCACCCCGCCGAACGCCATTGCCTATGGCTCTGGCTACGTCAAGATTGGCGAGATGATCAAGGGTGGCCTTGGTCTCAATATCATCGGCATCGTCCTCATCACCCTGACGGTGTACTTGCTGGCAGTGCCAATCTTCGGCCTGTCCATCTAGTTCCAGAGCGGAGTCCGTAGCCATTCCCTAAAGAGCACCAGCGTCATTAGGGAATGGCTACATCCGTTACTGTGCTGGCTGAATTTTTAGATAGCGGGAAAACCGATCCTAACCGCCCTCATTCCAGCCAGGTAAACACCGGGTGAACAGGCGATTTGTTAGTTTTCCGTACCGTGGGTATAGTAAATTCTCGTTGCACAGCAGAGCACACGCACTGCTTACCAACGGTCTGCGCCCGTAGCTCAACGGATAGAGCATCTGACTACGGATCAGAAGGTTGGGGGTTCGAATCCCT
>CALLKG010000039.1:0-13938 GCA_938008395.1 Corynebacterium tuberculostearicum | reverse complement strand
TTGAGTCCCTCACCGCCTAGAATTAAACCAGTCCAACTTTTGGGGGCCAGTTCATAACCTGGGGTTGTGTGGTAAGTCAGCGTGCCCGTCAGCCCTATCATATGTCTTAACATATGGCACGACGTATGCTTTCACATATGTCCGCCAGAACGTGGGTTTACCTGCTGATTCTTTCGGATAGACAGGCCCCGAAAAGGAGAGCCCACAGGGCGAGCAGTCCAAGCGACACAATAAGTGCGGTAAAAATTAGCGGCAGCTCCGCGAGGGCGAAAAGGGTATAGGCACCCAGGATCATTGCCACGCTGGTTCCGCCTCCAATCGCAGCGACTCGCATACGGTCTTGTGACTGTTCGCGGCGGATGGTCTGGACGGCTAGGACGGCGGCACACACCAGTGCAGCCAGGACAATGGTTATGTACATTCCTCTTCTCCTTTCTGGGGTTGGTGCTTATCTTATCGGGAGGGTGTGCACGGCCTGTGTGCTGAATTTTTCTGAGAATGAGAGTGTGTATGCCGTAGGCGATATACAACCTTCCCGGGCAGGAAAGTGACTTAACGCGCCCGCGCAACAGGGTGGGTAGCTGTGGGCTTATATGCTTAGTGGTTATGGCCCCTACGACTGTTTTTGACCGCGCTACCATTCGCCACAACCTCACCGAATTCAAACTCCGGTGGCTTGCCCACATTGAACAGTGGAAGGCGGAAAACCGACCCGCAACCGAGTCGAGTCACGACCAACAGTTCTGGGGAGACCTGCTCGACTGCTTCGGTGTTAACGCCCGCGACCTGTACCTGTACCAACGCAGTGCAAAACGCGCCTCGACCGGGCGCACCGGCAAGATTGACATGTTCATGCCCGGCAAAGTCATTGGCGAGGCCAAGTCCCTCGGCGTCCCACTCGACGACGCCCACGCCCAGGCCCTCGATTACCTGTTGGGCGGTACTATCGCGAACTCGCACATGCCGGCCTATGTTATCTGCTCCAACTTCGAGACCCTGCGGGTTACCCGTCTTAACCGCAACTATGTAGGCGATAGCGCCGACTGGGATATTACGTTCCCCTTAGAGGAGATTGACGAGCACGTCGAACAACTCGCTTTCCTCGCCGACTACGAAACCTCCGCTTACCGGGAGGAAGAAAAGGCTTCGCTGGAAGCCTCCCGCCTGATGGTGGAGCTCTTCCGCGCCATGAACGGCGACGACGTAGACGAGGCAGTGGGCGATGACGCTCCCACCACGCCGGAGGAAGAAGACGAGCGCGTCATGCGCACCTCTATCTACCTCACCCGAATCCTCTTCCTTCTCTTCGGCGACGACGCGGGACTCTGGGATACTCCGCATTTGTTTGCGGACTTTGTGCGCAATGAAACCACTCCAGAATCACTAGGCCCGCAGCTCAATGAGCTATTTAGCGTGCTCAATACCGCCCCGGAGAAGCGGCCTAAGCGTTTGCCATCGACGTTGGCGAAGTTCCCTTATGTCAATGGTGCGTTGTTTGCCGAGCCGTTGTCCTCGGAGTACTTCGACTACCAGATGCGCGAAGCATTGCTTGCTGCCTGTGACTTCGATTGGTCTACTATCGATGTCTCCGTCTTTGGTTCTTTGTTCCAGTTGGTTAAGTCGAAGGAAGCTCGCCGCAGCGACGGCGAACACTACACACCGAAGAAAAACATCATGAAGACCATTGGCCCGCTCTTCCTCGACGAGCTTCGAGCGGAGGCAGACAAGTTGGTGTCTTCTCCGTCGACGTCGGTGGCCGCGTTGGAGCGCTTCCGCGACTCCCTTTCCGAGCTAGTCTTCTGCGACCCTGCCTGCGGCTCCGGCAACTTCCTGCTGCTGGTTTACCGCGAATTGCGGCGGATTGAAACGGACGTGATTGTCGCAATCCGCCAGCGCCGCGGTGAAACAGGCATGTCGTTGAATATTGAGTGGGAACAGAAGCTATCTATCGGTCAGTTCTACGGCTTTGAGCTGAACTGGTGGCCTGCAAAGATTGCCGAGACCGCCATGTTCCTAGTCGACCACCAGGCAAATAAAGAACTTGCGAACGCTGTAGGCAGGCCTCCTGAGCGGTTGCCGATTAAGATTACCGCTCACATTGTCCACGGAAACGCCCTGCAGCTTGATTGGGCAGACATGCTCCCGGATTCTGCTACCAAGACCTATATCTTCGGCAACCCGCCATTTATTGGCCAGTACACAAAGACCGCAGAGCAGACGGCGGATATGAAGCAAGTCTGGGGCAAAGACTACGACGGCTACTTGGACTACGTCACTGGCTGGCATGCAAAGGCAAAAGACCTCCTGGCCGACCGCCCTGGCGAGTTTGCTTACGTAACCACTAACTCGATTACCCAAGGCCAACCCGTTCCGGCGTTGTTCGGCCCTTTATTTCGAGAAGGGTGGCGAATCAAGTTCGCCCACCGCACCTTTAAATGGGACTCTGAAGCGCCTGGCAAGGCTGCTGTTCACTGCGTCGTTGTTGGCTTCACCCGCGATAGAGAGGCTAAGTCTCGCTTGTGGGATTACCCAGACGTTAAAGGAGAACCCGTTGAGCAATCAGTGGGACACGGGATTAATGCTTACTTGATAGACGGGCCAAACGTACTCGTTGCCAAGCGGATGCAGCCTCTAAGTAGTGAGCTTCCACGTGCGCTGTTCGGTTCAAAGCCAGTAGACGGCGGAAACTTAATCGTAGAGACGAAAGACTACGACGAAGTAGCAGCAGACCCAATTGCAGCAAAATATCTTCGCCCGTTCCGCATGGGCAAGGAACTGGTGCGCGGCCTTGACCGCTGGTGCTTATGGATGGGGGATAATGATTTTGCCCCTGCGGATATTTCTAAATCGCCAGTGCTAAAAAGGCGCGTAGAAGCAGTACGAGAAATGCGGCTAGGGAGCAAGAAGAAGGCCACCCAGCGGTCAGCTGATACTCCGTATCTTTTCCAAGAAGACCACCAACCAGACTGCGCTTACGTGGGGATTCCAGCAGTTGTTTCCGAAACCCGTAGGTTTTATACCGCTGCTCAACTAGGGCCAGAAGTGATTGCCGGAAACAAGCTCTTCACAGCGGTAGATCCAGACGGTCTTCTGTTCGGGCTTATTTCTTCGTCTATGTTTATTACTTGGCAAAAAACGGTCGGTGGAAGACTCAAATCTGACCTTAATTTCGCTAACACCTTGACGTGGAATACTTTCCCCGTTCCAGAGTTGGACGAAAAGGCGCGGCAGAAAATCATTAAGGCGGGCAAGAAGGTACTCGATGCTCGCGCACTTCACCCAGAGCGCTCACTGGCCGAGCACTACACTCCGCTTGCTATGGCGCCCGAACTCATCAAGGCTCACGACGGGCTCGACCGGGAAGTGGACAAGGCGTTTGGTGCACCTCGCAAGCTCACCACCATTCGTCAGCGCCAGGAGCTATTGTTTGCCAACTACGAAAAGCTCATCTCGCACCAGTCCTAGGAACACTTGATATGTCTTGCCATATGGCGGGACATATGGTGTGGCATATGTTGTAGCGTATGTTCCGCCATATGCTTTAGCATATGTCCACCTGTATGGAGCACCGTGGTTAGTGTTTGTGCTGGTGGGTGTCTATATTTCGCGGGACAGAAGTGGGGTGTAGCGGTTGAGAAGGTCGTCCAAAAGGCCCATAGCCTCAAAGGTAGAGGCCTCTACCGACATGCCGGCCTAAACGCTATCGAACATAACGACAGCGTGGATTTCTGTGGACAACTACACCAGCACCGTGGGAGTTATACACAGGGCGGGCGTGGTTGGTCTTTCGTGGCAGGCGTGGGTGTGGTTGCCTTAGTGCTATGAGCACTTCGCAGGACTATCCAACCACCATCCCAGCTCCCGCTACTACGACCACTGGGGAGGGTCAGCGGCGGGGGCCGAGTTTGCGGGATATTTCCCCACAGGAATTAAATGCTGCCACCCAGTACATGATTGATGAGCTCATGAGCCAAGGCATGAGCGAGAAGGAAGCCATAGAGTATTTAGACGATCTGGATAGGAAGGCTATCCCTGATGATTTCTGGGAAAGCACCGACTAAGGACTAAGCCTGTTCCGGCTCCGGGGCGGTTAGAGCTCGGCACCTTGGTCGCCTTCGTGCTGTTGCTCTAGCTCTGGTGCCATGTCTTCGGTCTGGTTGTCGTGTGCGCTATCTGCGGCCTGGTAGCCGGTAGGTGTCTCGTCTAGTCCGAGGCTTGCGATGAAGTCGAGGCCTTCCTGTGCCCCTGGTGCAAGGTCTGTCTTGTAGTCAGTAAAGCGTGAGAGCACAGTATCGAGGTTGTTGCGCTCCTGTGGGCCGTGTGGGGTGGTGGCCTCGGGGCGGATAGTGTCTATCCATTGGTGTGCGCAGACATGCAGGCGGGTAGCGATAGCGTCGAGTTCCTCGCGGTTGAGGAAGTCTGGAACAGTGATGTCGCCTCGCTCAGTGGTTTGGTCTTTAAATAGGCCAGTAAACACGCGGGAGGCGCTGTGGGTGAAAAACTCTGCGGTGGTCTTCCACCTGTCGTGGAATACGTCCGGGTTGGTCTCCCGGTTTCCGAAAAGTCCTGAGCGGGCGCAGTCTTGTAATGAGGTTTCGCGCAATGTACGCGTACTGGCAGTAAAGACTGCACGGGTAGCAGTGCTTAAGTTTCTTTCTAGTGGTTCGGTGGTGTTGATGGTCAGTCGGTAGCGCGGGCTGGCGTTTTCGCCCTGGGGAAGGGTGCGGAAGTTGGTCTTGCTGCTTTCTGCGGTGAGATATGTGCCTACGGTGTGGGTGAGGTGAACGTCAACGAGGTTAGAGTCGTCGAGTTGTTCCAGCATGGTATCTAGCAGCCGCTGGCGCGTATCAGGGCGCTTAGCGCTCACGCGGTAGCGGTGGGAGGCTAAGCCTTTGGTGTTCATGCTGTCGGCATCGAGTGGGGTAGAAGACTCCGCGAGGTGTTCTAGTTCGTCTTTGTCCCAGCCGGGATAGGCAGCAGTGGAGTCTAGGAATCGGCTCCAAGTGTGGGAGTCATGCAGATTGCTTTCTTGCGCTGTGACGGCAGGGGCAGCGGGGTAGGTGTAGTTGAATCGGGTTTGGCTGTAGGCCTGCAGGATGGAAGCGCCAAGTTCTAGTGGAGACGTGGTCTCTTGGGCTTCCAGGCGCTCTAGGATTGCTTCGAGGTTGCCTCGAAAGTTCGGGTCGTCGATGTAGCGCTTGTAGGGCACTGCCTTGCCTCCCCTGTCCCATGGTTCTTTTCTTTGAAGAAAGTCTAGAAGGCACAAGGCTACGTGGAGGGTTATAGGACTGTGGTTGTTGTGGGGTGTTTTAGTGGCAACCAAATCTTTGATTTGGGCGGCAGCCCAACGAGCCGTAAGGCGAGGCGGGAGCAAGAACCGTAACCCGTAGTGAACGGTTTTGTTAGTTGATCGGCTCGGGATATAGATCTACAGGGATATAGTTATAAGCCACCTGGGAAAATAGGTAAACCCGCAGGTAAAACCCTGTGGATAACTGGGTCGGTGAGGGTAAATATGCGCAGCGGTGAGGGTAAATATGCGCAGCGGTGAGGGTAAATATGCGCATCCTCTTTTTGAGTGAGGGTAAATATGCGCATCCTGAACTGGGCAAACGCCTTGTGAGGGTAAATATGCGCAGCGGTGAGGGTAAATATGCGCAGTGTCTGCGAAATGGTTCCCCGGCGGAGAGGTAATTGTTATGACAATGCCGTGATGGAAAACTTCTTTGGCCACTTGAAAGCCGAGATGTATCACGGTGAGAAGTTCGGGTCTGTCAAAGAATTTACCGCTGCGGTAGACGCGTACATCGACTGGTACAACGCGGAAAGACTCCAGCTGGGACTTGATGGTTGCACCCCGATGAAATACCGGGATAAGGCCCTTAAGACGTTAGCCGGGTAGGATTACCCCTAGTCCAACTTTCGGGGGCAAGTTCAGTTTCAGTTCGCGGTTTTCTCGACGCAGGCGCCTGAGTTCTTCTTCCATTGTTTCGCCGCCTGAAGCGTCAGAATTATCGTGTACTGAAGCGCTGTCACGGTACCAAGCCCGCAACGTGTGGTGGGATACTCCAAGCAGCTCACCGACCTCCGTGTAGGCGCGTTGCAGTGAGCAAGACTCCAGGCGGACCATTTCGATGATCTGATGGACCGCCTTCTCCTTGAACTCGACGGAATATTTTCTAGGCATAGTTCAATCCTTCGTTAGCTGAGGTAGGAACTAAACCCAGGACGCTTCATTCATCATGCCTTCCACGCTTTCCACGAGTAAACCGTATTCCGCGGAAAATAACGCGCAGCAGTCTTTGGTGTGTGGGGCGCGGTGATTTCCGGTGCGGCAGCGGTCGGACCGCTTGCCGATGGTGCACTGACGGAATGGGTGTCCTAGTATTCGCGATTATCGAGGGCCTGGCCTAGGCTGGTGGGAGCCCCAATCCTCATTCAGCTTCTTTGGCTGGACCTGATTCGAAAACGCGGCTATTTCACCGGTTCCGCTAGGGCTCGCGATCTCGGCCGTGGGCTTCGCGCTTTTTATCAGGTCGGAAGAGCACCGCGAGCGGGGTCACCGCTCGGCGCTGTTGTATCTTGAATTGTTTTTCTTATTCCACGTTCTCGTGGGGCAATATCACCGCTGGTGCGGTAGCAATCGGCGAGTTTTCCATCATCTTCGTGTTGCCGCTGTACCTGATTAATACTTTGGACCTCTGCACGACGTGGTCTGGCCTGGTGCTGGCAGCCATGGCAATCGGTGCATTCTTCTCCGTTGCATCAGCCCTCATGTCGCGGCACGGTACGGGGCGTCTGGCACCGTGCTCATTGGGCTCGGCTTGGAAGCCGTCGGCGTCCTTAGCTTCGTCCTGCTTATGGGGCCGGATACGAATGATTGGATCATCGCCGCGCCGCTGACCCTGTACGGCTTGGGCCTGGGGTTCGCCTCCACGCAGCCGACCGGCACGATGCTGTGGGATATTCCCGTCGATGACTCCAGGCAAGCCTCCGCAACGCAAACCACCGTGCGCCTGGGGCAGTGGTGTAGACCTTAAGCGAAGGCATGGCCAACGCCGCGCAGTGGTCGCTCGTAGCCGCTACCGCATTCTTCGCTCTGAGCCTTGTCGGTGCACTTAGGGTGCTCCGTGCTGCGGGGGAGAGGGGGAGAGAAGGGTGTCCCCCGCAAACAATGCCGATCTCGGTGCCCGCGTTAATCGCGTCCCGAACTGATTTTCCACCCGCTTGCTGCTTTGCGTTGCTGCCAGAAGTGACGGTAGATACCGGGGACATCGGAAAGCTCAGAATGCGTGCCCAGCTGGCTGACTTGCCCGTGTTCATCCAAGACTACGATTTGATCAGCAGATTTGATTGTATCCAGCTTATGGGCGATGACAATAAAAGTAGATTGCTCCCGTAGCTCGTCCATCGCAGCAAGAATGTTTGCCTCATTTTCTGCATCGAGCGCGGAGGTAGCCTCATCAAAGAGTACAATCGGCGCTTGCTTGAGAAGCGCGCGAGCTACAGATACGCGCTGGCGTTCACCACCGGATAGAAGCCGCCCGCCTTCACCAACAGGAGTATGCCACCCTAGGCGGTTGGCAATAGAAGTCACGCCTGAAAGATCAGCTGCGCGGAAGACTTCCTCATCGGAGGCGTCGGGACGACCAACGCGGATATTAGCGATTAACGAGTCGTCGAAGAGGTAAACGTCCTGAAAGACCATGGACAGCCTGGACATTAACTGTTCGGTTCCAAGCTCGCGGATATCTACGCCGTCAACCATCACCGCCCCGGAATCTACATCCCAGAATCGCGAAATAAGGCGCGCAATTGTGGTCTTTCCGGAGCCAGAAGGACCGACAATGGCGGTAACGGTGCCTGGTCGAGCATGGAAAGTGACATCTACCAATACTGGTTTATCGCCGTATCCAAACGTGACATTAAGCAGCTCTACATTTCCCGAACCATCGCCTAGGCGCGGAGTAGTGGGTTCTGGCAGGGAAGGAGCATCGGTGATGAGCTCAGTTTCTGCGAGCGCGATACGGCCGGCATCTAAACCGACGAAAGAAGAACCCAGCTGCTCAAGCGTGCGGGTAAACCTCAAGCTGATTCCGATGATCGCAATTGTTTCTAGTGGCGATAGGGCGCCTTCAACGGCAAGATCCGCGGAGACCATAATGAGAGCCACAATGAAGATCTGCACTACTATGCCGTTGAGTAGCAAAGCTAATGTGGATACCCATAGCTCGCGTATTCGTGCTTTATGGTCGATTTCTAGCGCTTGCTCTAGTGGCGCAAAAACTTGTGATTGTCCTGCCGCGCGCAGGGCTGGTTGACGGTTAGCAAATTCTACGATGCGCTGGGAGAGCTCTTTACTCGGCCCCAGTGCGCGGTTCGATGCTTTCTCACGAATCCATGCAGCCAACTGCATCACCACGAGCGCCAATGGTGCGATGATAAGAAGGACCAAGCCCAGCTTCGGGTTCCAGAAACACGCTCCTACTAACAAGGTGACAAGTGCCGCGCTATCGCGGTATATCGTTCCTTGAATATGCGCAATGGTCTCGGCCGCCACCATAAAGCGATCTGAAACGAGGCGAGATAGGCCGCCGGTATTAGCCGGTACGAACCAGCCGAGCGGTAGCGTTGCTAATTTATCGCCCACAGTCGTGTGCGCGGCTCGGATGAAATCCAAGGCCGTGTGGTAAGAGGCCATGGTTGCGAAAAATCGTAGCGCAAAAGCTACGAGCGCAATTGCCAAAAGCGTCCACATCCATGGTGCGATCGTCGTATCCCCATCGAGTGCCTTTGTAAGTGGCACGAGCGTGAGAACGGCGAGGCCATCAAGCACGCCAACGATAAGCGATAGACAAGCATACCTTTTATTGAGCTTATGGCCTACAGGACTTTGCAGCTTTTTGACACTGCGAGTGAGTAGCGGATCACGAAGACGCGAACTAACAGGCGTAGTGGCATTAGACATGAGAATTATCCTTCATAGGCTTGAGGCAGATTATTTGGTCTGCTCCTTGGATGGACTCCGGCTTGTGGGCGATGACTAAGACGGTCTTGCCTCTGACGAGTGTGGCTAGAGCTGCTTGAATTTCTGCTTCGCAGTCAGGATCAGTTGCCGCAGTAGCTTCATCCAGGATCAAGATTGGGGCATTGGTAATAATTGCCCGGGCAATAGAAATGCGTTGCTGTTGTCCACCGGATAAAGAGGTGTCCTCACCAACAACGGTGTCGAGCCCAGCCGGTAAAGCGCGAATATCAGCAGCTATGTGCGCAGCCTCTGCGGCTTGCCAGATCTCTTCATCGCGGGCTTCTGGGCGTGCAAGGCGAATGTTTTCCCGAATACTCATACGCAGTAAGTGAGGGTCTTGTAAGACGAAAGCCACAATGCGGTACAAACTGTCGAAAGTGAGATCACGGATATCCACGTTGTTGATAGTGATTGTGCCCGAATCTGGATCCTGGAAACGCGCCAGCATCGTTGCTGCTGTGGATTTGCCAGACCCGGAGGGGCCAATCAATGCCGTGACAGTGCCTGCATTTAGTTGCGCAGAAAAGTCTTGGAGGACTGGTGTGTCTGGGGCGTAGCTAAAGCTGACCTTATGGAACTCCACCTCCATGTCTTGACTACTGGCATCGAGGCTCTTTTGGCCTTCTTTCACATGGGAAATTGTCATGACTTCATCAAGGCGCAACGCCGCATTGCCAGCGAGCTGGTAAGACCACATCATTTGGCCGACGGTTTGAATCGTGCCCGGGAGCACCAGCGCAATTAACGTTGTTGCGATGACTTCAGCGACCGTGACATAGCCACCAGCTATCAGCAGGGAACCGACTCCTAGATTGATAAGGATGAGGACAGGAACCGCCACCACAGACTCTGAGATTGCGGAAACACGCAGAAGCGGACGTACCCACTCGTAATAGAATTCCGCGAATTTTTGGGCAGCTTCGCGATATCGAGCGTGGGCTTTGCCAACGGTGCCGAAAGCCTTGACGACGGAAATACCTTCGGAGAACTCCACCGCAGTCGCAGAGACCTCACCCAGATAATTATCCATTTCCGCAGTTTTTGTGCCCATATCTTTCATTGAATATGCTTGGATTGCTAGGAAAATGGGCACAGTGGCAATAGAAAGTAGACCAAGGCGCCAATCCAAGATAAAGGCATAAACCAGAAGCGCGAGGGGCGTAAAGATCGCGGCGACCTTCTCTACAGGAGCATGGGCTGTCAGGGTGTGCAGAGTTAACGTATCGTCCTCGACGGCTTTGCGGACTTTGCCGGAATTAGTCTGGCTAAACCACGAGAGTGGTGCTTTCGCAATAGCGGTAATAATTCGGCGCCGGTTAATCCCCACCAGCTTTGCATCAGCGAAGTGGGTGATTACAAGGGCAAGGAAATAGAAGAATAGCTGGCCCAAAAATGCAGCAAGTAGCCATTTCACAATGGACGCGACGTCATCAGTATTGCCGTCGATTAGAGCATTTCCCAGTGCCACCAACGCGACGTAGGGTGCTACGGCGAGTACCGAGGATATAAGCGCGAGAAACTGTGCGAAGTAGATGGTTGTTTGCACTGGGGCCAGTAGTTTTTTTAGAGCGACCTGGCCGGCTTTTAGTTTTGCGCGAGCCTCTTCTTCCGGTGACGCACCGTGTGATTCTGGTGCGTGGGTTCCGCTTGATTCTGTGGAACTTTGTTTTAGTTCAGACATTTCTTTCTCAATTCTTGTTGATGTCAGTCATATCGATGATTCTGGTGACTGATTCTTGGATGAATTCGTGGTCATGGGTGATGACGATGACCACTGCTCCGCTTGCTGCAAGAGATCGAAGTAGCGCAGAGATGGATTGCAGTTGGCGCCAGCCCACGCCAGAGGTAGGTTCATCGAAGATGTAGATCGCTGCTTGCTCGGCTTGGGCTGAAGCTATGGCTAAGCGTTGCCGTTGCCCACCGGACAGAGACTGCGGATGCCGTTGGGCCATTCCTGCCAGATCGAGGCGATGGAGAATCTCATTGACATCGATGTGGTCCCGCTTCTTCTTTGCCAGTCCGAGCGTGACTTCTTCTTCGGTGGTGGCTGCGAATAATTGGCGGCCAACATCTTGCATCACCATATACGCGGCACGTCTGCGGGCAGCCGCTCCTACTCGTTTGCTGTTCAAACGGAGACTACCGCCGCGTTTGGGAGAAGCAAGACCACAAATGATCCTGGCGAGGGTGGTTTTTCCAGCGCCGTTGGGCCCGATTAAGGCGGTGACTTCGCCGCTGGGGAAAAATGCGTGGTCAATGTTTAACACCTCATGTGCGCCATAAGAAAAACAGATGTTGCTTAGCTCGAGTCCGCTCCGCTGGGGATCGGCGTTTTCGAGCGTGGGTGGTACCGGCACGCTCGCGGGCAGGGGAACATGGTGTAAGCTGCGTAGCCCCAATTGTTTGCGTTCGGGTTCGTCTAAGGCATAAAACTCCTGAGCGCGGAAACTCCGCGTTATTTTTCCCTGAGTCAAGTAAATAACTTGGTCAGCGATATCTTTTAAGAAAAAGAGACGGTGATCAGCGATAATGATCGTTGTGCCTAATTCCTTCAAGCGGTGTAGCACGCGTGCAAGAATATCGATGCTTTCCATGGAGAGATTGGACGTGGGTTCATCGAGAAGCACGAGACTGCCCGGGGACACAAGCGCGCATGCGCATGCCACGGTTTGTAACTGCCCACCGGATAATTCTTTGAATCGCCGGCCCCGAAGATCCTTAATGCCTAGTAGCTCGACCGCTGATTGAATCCTCGACTCAATTTCTTTGGGATCTACACCAAGGTTTTCTAGCCCGAAGGCCAATTCTGCATTGACGCTTTCAGTGAAAAATTGTGTCCTTGGATTCTGGAATACTGAGGCGCTGAACTCGATGGCTCGGGACAGCGGTTCTTCCGCAGGGTTAAAAGCCTGGTCATCCTTTATAATAGTGATGGTGCCTAGTAGCTCTCCTGGATTGAAATGGGGGATGAGTCCGTTGATCAACTTGAGTACCGTGGACTTTCCCGATCCGGAATCACCGGTAATCAGTAGACACTGTCCTGGAGAGACAGAAAAAGACACATCAGATACACCTTGAATGCCTGGCCGAGCGCCCAATGGATATGTAAAAGAAACGTTGTGGGCGTCTACACTGGTTGCGATACTGCGTTCGTTCATAAGTGGACCTCCGTGGGAAGCCAGACAGAGGCAACAACGAGGCCCAACCCAGCTAGTGCAGTTGCATCGACAAGCTTGAAGGAAAGATCGGCGGTGGTGGTTGGGCGTGCGGGTCCTCCCAATCCCCGGACAAGAGCAGAGGCAGCGAGCTCATCACCAGCGCGGACGACGGCACCTAATAAGGGGATGATCAACATCGCGGACGATTGTGTGGGCTGTGTGATCCAGCTTTTTACTCCAGGCTGGAGACCCCGAAGGACCATGGCATCGCGGATGGCTTTGGCTTCTGCCACGATGATCGGCAAAACGCGCAGGAATACCGCCGGTGGAATGGTGACCCAGCCTGGTAAACGCAGGTCCCGCAGTGCTGAGGTCAACGTGGATGGTGTGAGAGTGAGCAAGCCGAATGCGCCGATGGACATGCTGATGACAAAACGGCTTAGCCACGAAAAAATTGCCGCTGAAAAAGCGAAAAATGTGGAGCCAGGAAGCTGTAATAGGCCCCAATACCCTAGATAGGATAATGCAAAAGCGAACAGACATATAAGACCATAGTGTGGCTTTACTGTAGCTAGTGCGATGGAGCTGAAGGCGATAGAAATCAGCAGTGTCGGTAGGTGGCCGTGGCTGAGAGCTACCGCATTGATTACTAGAACAGAAAGCAGCACGGTCCGTGGATCGATCGAAAATCGACGAAGCACGCCCTGTTTTTGCAGGCTCACAGGAGACCAGCGCTTTCAAAGTGTTTGCGGCTGACGCGAACTCCGACCTTTCCTCCGATAAAGCCGACGATGAGCGCACAAATGGCCAGTACTCCAATGGTCCATGGCTGGAAGATATCCGACATAGCATCGGCATATTCTTGACCCATTTGGTCTGCGATATCGACGTAGTATGAGTCCGTATCCAGAATTAGCGGGAGAAAAGGCAAAGAAATCCAGACGCAGAAGACGCCGTAGGCAATAGGGAAGGACTTGGCAATACTGAGGTGGCTTTTTGTAATAATCAAATCCGCGATAAACCCAAGAATTATGCTTCCTAGCAAGGTCCAGAAGTAGTGTCCGGTGAGCATGAATGCTAATCCGTTAATACCACCGACGAGGGTGAAAGCACCCATTTTGGACGTGCGGACGGCATAAAGCGCTAGCACGATTCCGTTTGCGATTGCCGCGATAAACCATCCAATAAACATGAATTGTGGTCCTGCGAATCCAATCATTCCGCTTACAAAGGTGATTACAAAGTAAAGTGCAGCAAAGATACCAGCGTTGATGAGATCTCTGGTGTTTAAACGTGCCGTCGACCCACTGGATGAGCTTGTACTCCGTGCGGGCGTAGAGGACTGTTGGGTCATCGTAAACCTCGATTCATGAACAGCTGGAAAGGTAAGGCTTACCTAATACAGATAGTGCTGTATATAAACTATTTCTAGTTTTGATCTGAAGATTCACCCTTAATGGGGGCGAATGTAGATAAGCGGACATCAAACCAGAGCACGACTACCGACTATGCACCGATAAAGTAAGCACCAACGGCAAGACAACCCTGTGATGGGGCGGTAAACTACGCCGCCTCTACATCGGCTGCCGATGGGGCGGGGAACCAATCAACATGGTCTGCATCGAGAACCACGTCGACATCAAAATAACGGCGGGCGGCGTGTGGGGTAAAAAGAAAGCGCCCCGTAGGGCGCTGTTTGAACTGGCCCCCGAAAGTTGGACTGGTTTAATTCTAGGCGGTTAGGGCTTCAAG